>JAZKXO010000098.1:0-2968 GCA_045611685.1 Eubacteriales bacterium
AGTCCTCCGCCACTCTTTACAAGCACCGTGCGCGATACCTTGAGGTGTCCCGTCTCGGCGTTAAAGTCTGACCACCTAAGACCGCAGATCTCGCCTCGGCGAAGCCCCGTTGTCAGCTCGGTATAGAAGAAGTCGCGCCACAGCTCGTCCTGCATCACCACGGCGATGAACTTTTCAAGCTGTGCATCGGTAAGGATCTGCTTGGGCGGATAGTTGGTTTTCGGGATCGTCGTGCCGTTTGTCGGGTTCTTCACGATGAGCCGTTCCTTCACCGCCGTGTCCATCGCCTCGTGAAGCATCATATGGATCTTGCGCACGTAGCTGTCGGACAGCTTGTGTCCGTGGATGGGATGCGCTTCCGACCGTCCGCTTTTCTTGAGCTTGTTGTACATCCTCTGCACGTCGGCGGTGGTGACGAACGCGATCTGCTTGTCACCAAGGTGTGGCTTGATGTGAAGGCGCACCTCGGTTTCGTATGCCTTCCACGTGCTTTCGCGGATGGTGAAGAGCATATACTCGTTCAGCCACTTGTCGAGCCATTCGCCCAGCGTCATCTTGCTGTCCTCGGTCAGCTCCACACCGCGGTAGTCCTCGATACGCTGGTGAAGCTTATCGAGCACCTCCTTTTGCGTTTTGCCGTAGACGTAACGGTAGATCGGCTTGCCGTCATCCTTGTGACCGACGACGATGCGCGCTTCCCATTGACCGCGCTTCTTCTGACGAACCATTCCGTCGCCCGCAGGCCGTTTCTTCGGCATCACATCAACTCCTTTCTCGTCAGCAACACACTATACCATAACTTTTTCAGAAGTCCAGAGAGAAGCGGAAGAAAGAAATTAATTTTCATCATCTTCATATCCTCTCAGCGCCATCTCTTCCTTCACCGCCTGCTCGATAGAAAAGAATCCGTAGTTGCACCTGACGGCATACCGCGCACGCGCATTCAGCTCCTCCATCTCTTCGTCAGTCATGTCGATGATGTTTGCGCCGAGAATATAATTTGCTTTGGCAAGCTCCACGGCGATCTTGAAAACCATCGCGCTGAGTCGGTTCATATCGTTTCTCGTGCACGCACGGTACGAGGTTATGATGCGGTCGGTCAGCACGTCCTGATTCTTTTCGCCGTCAATGCTCGCGGCATATTCGCGTATTGCTTGGCTGACAAAGTCCACCTCGCGTCCTCGGTGAACATACTTGTGGGTTTCGATCAACTCTGCAACCTCGGGTCTGAATGCGAATGTTTTTTTGATTTTCTCCGGCATGTCAGCCGATTTCGGTTTTGAATGATACATAAAAATCCTCCTTAAATATCGCTAATACCTGGTGAAAACAGCAGGGGACAAAAAGCCAGCCATTTTCGAAAAAAGCCAGCATATCATATTTTTTCGGTAAGGCTTGAAAAGCCTTGAAACAAGCCACTTTTCAGCCCGCTGTTGCGGGCTGATGTGACCGCGAAGCGTGCAAAAGCCAGCTTCGCTTTAACCCGCTTCAAAATAAGTTCTGCCTCAAACCACCGTTTTTCGATGCTTTTTGTCGTAGCGCTCCAGCTTTTCCTGCGCTTTCGCTCTCGCCGATTCAAGCCGTGACATTTCAAGCTGCATTTCGTAATGCCGCTCCACTACGTCGCGTATCGGCAGGATCGTATAGCACAGACTTCCGTTGTGAACGCGTCCGTCCCTGGTGTTGACCTTGGTCGGTTCTGTGAAGATCAGCCCCTTCTTTTCAAGACCTTGAACGTATTTCTTCACGCTATTTTTGCTTCGTCCGATGGCTTCACTGATCGTCGCGTAGCTGGGATGACACTTGAAGGTCTTTCTGTCCTCGCACCGCATCAGAAACGTATACACCAAGATCTCGCCGTCGGTCAGCCCGAGACTGAATATCTCATTCGGCACGGGAAAGAAGTTCTGCATTTTTTGATTTTGCAAATACATCGCTTCACCTCACGCCGTAAGCTCAAGCGTAACCGCAACGTAAGCATCAACGGGAATCTCGCCGTGCTCGTAATAACGGTACATCAGATCGATGATCTTGTCACTTAGGATCACGGAAAGGAAGATGGTGATTGAAAGATTCAAAACCGTTTTGTCTGCTACGCGATGCATATAAAACTCCACCGCTCTGTCAACGTCCTCGGGCATCATCTCGTCGATGAGGATACGGCGGATATCTTCACCGTCGTATTCCTTGCCGAGTATTTTCAGATGATCGGTATTCCAAAGCGTTATGAGAGCTGCTTTCGTTTTGCGCTTCATCAGTTCGCAAGGATACTCCTTGTTTCTCGACGGATGAAAATAACAGTCGCGCAGGAGAGAGTAGAATTCAAATGACGAGTATTTCATTATCTACCACCTCCGACCGAGTGCTTTTCCACCCATTCGATGAACTTGTCCCGCGGAACGACAAGGCGCTTCCCGATTCGAATACTCGGGAAATCCTTTTCGTGCATCAGCTCGTAGCAGGACGACGGTGCGATTCCGATTGCGCTTGAGAGATCCTTTACGTTGAGAAACAACGGAAGATCCTCATAAGCCTTGTACGATGATTGTTTCATTTTGGTACCTCCAAAAATAATAGAATTCATCTGCAAGTTTTTTGCAGTATGTAAACACCGCCGTCATATTCAGTTTTCAGATTATGTTTTTGCTTTCGCAGCTGCCCTCCTTTCAAAAAAAGATATTTATATAAACGCCCGCGGAGCATACGGACACTTATAGCAAAAAATAAAAGTGAGCATCAAAACAACACAGAGTCTCGCTCTGAATTAAGTTCTGATACTCACCCTTGTTCTCCCGAATTCACAGCCGGGAGGATGGCTCACTTTTATGTATGTAATATTGATTTGTTATGCGTTTGCAGTTGCAGGTAAAGAAACATCCTGCGAACGTTTTTCGACGATTGCAACCATCGTCTTGCACTTGGCACAGAGATACGTGCGTCCCATGTAATCGTCATCGGCACGGGAAAC
>JAZKXO010000099.1:0-43332 GCA_045611685.1 Eubacteriales bacterium
GTGTTCGTCCGACAGCTCCGCCGCGAGGATGCCGTGGCGCTTCAGCCCACGCACTGCCTCCTCCGGCGATAGATTGATGTAATAGGCCGTCCATATACCCAGTACGGTTTTCACAAGCTACACCTCCGATTCCTTTGTAAAAAGAGGTCGCCGCATTGAAAAACACGGCGACCCCGGAAAGGTTTGTTTTCGTATTACTTGGAGACCAGTTCCATGGTGTCCTTGGCGATCATGAGCTCCTCGTTGGTGGGGATCATGAGCATCTTCACCTTGGCGCCGGGGGCGGACAGGTCGAACTCCTCGGAGGTACGCTTTGCCTTTTCGTTGATTGCGGGATCGATCTCAACGCCGATGAACGCAAGTTTTTCAGCAACGCGTGCACGGTACTGCGGGTTGTTCTCGCCGATACCGCCGGTGAATACGATCGCATCCACACCGCCCATAGCGGCAGCGTAACCGCCGATCAGCTTCGTCAGCTGGTGGCAGAGCATATTCTCAACGAGCTGGTAGCGTGCATTGCCGGCCTTTGCGCCCTCTTCGATATCGCGGTTGTCGCTCGTAACCTGAGAAACGCCGAGAATACCGGATTTCTTGTTCATAACGGTGTCGATCTCATCGGGCGTGAGGTTCTCTTTCTTCATGAGAAGCGGAACGATAGCCGGGTCGATCGAGCCGCAGCGGGTGCCCATCATGATGCCTTCAAGGGGCGTCAGACCCATGGAGGTATCAAAGCACTTGCCGCTGTCAACAGCAGCGAGAGAGGAGCCGTTGCCAAGGTGGCAGGTAACGATCTTCGCGTCGGTACGGCCGAGCATAGCGGCAGCGCGCATGCTGACGTAGCGGTGGGAGGTACCGTGGAAGCCGTAGCGGCGGATGCGGTACTTCTCGTAATACTCGTACGGCAGAGCGTACATATACGCGTAATCGGGCATCGTCTGATGGAAGCCGGTGTCAAATACGGCTACCTGCGGTACGCCGGGCATCATAGCCTCGCAGGCACGGATACCGGTCAGGTTGTGGGGGTTATGAAGCGGGCCGAGCTCGCAGCATTCCTCGATTGCCGCGATTACCTTCTCGTCAACGATCACGGAGCCGGAGAACTTCTCGCCGCCATGGAGCACGCGGTGACCGACTGCGGAGATCTCGGAGAGAGACTTGATTACGCCGTTCTCGGGGGAAACGAGCGTGTCAAGAACGAGTTTTACAGCCTCTTTGTGGTTAGCCATCTGAATCTCGATCTTATAATCGTCGCGGCCGTCCACCTTGTGCTTGAAGTTACCGCCGGCGATACCGATACGGTCGCACATACCCTTAGCCAGAACAGTGTCGGACTCCATATCAAAAAGCTGATACTTGATGGAGGAGCTGCCGGCGTTGATAACCAGAATTTTCATCGGGAAAACCATCCTTTTACGTATAATAAGTGTGAAATTTTTACCACTGATTATTATAACATCCGAGGGGAAGATTGTCAATGATTTTTAAAACGGTGCGAAAGTTTTTCAAAAATCCGCCGAAATCCGCGATCATCCGCCAAAAAAAACAGCGAAAACGGACGGATTTTTCCGGAAGCATCTTGCGGTTTTCGGAAAAACATGATACACTGTACTCATACCCATTCCACAAAAGGAGTACTGTCGTATGGATGAAATGAACAACACCCCAAACACTCCCCAAAACGAAACACCCGCAGCTCCGGTGAAATACTGTCCGCACTGCGGAAAACAACTGCCGATCACCGCCGTTTTCTGCGGAGAATGCGGCGCAAGCCTTAACGGCACAGGCGCATACACACAGCCACCGGCACGGCCCATAGAGGATACATCGCCTCTCAAAACCACGGATTATCTTCTCATGCTTCTGCTTCTTTGCGTGCCCTTTGTCAGTCTGATCGTCTACATTATCTGGGCATTCTCCGGAAACACAAACGTAAACCGCCGAAACCTCAGCCGCGCGTTTCTGATTTATTCTCTGATCGGAATCGGCTTCTCCTTCCTGCTCGTTCTGTTTTTTATGATCATCGGTATCTCTACCGCTGCGATTCTGGAAGAAACCATGGCGTACTACGGTATGGTTCATCCGTTTTTCTGAAAAAATTTCCCAACATGCATAACCTCCGTTTTTCCGGGGAACAATGTTTCATCCCCAAAACGGAGGTCCTTTTTTTATGAAATGCACGGCTTTTTTCTGCGCCGCCTTCCTTACCGCCTTTACACTCCTCTCCTGCTTCCCCGTCCACGGTGAGGAAGAGATTTACGATTCTATCCTGCGGCTCCACGTGATCGCACAGTCGGATTCGCCCAACGATCAAGCAAAAAAGCTCGAGGTACGCGACGCGGTCCTTGAAGCCCTCGCCGACACCCTTGGAGAGGCATCCGATTTCGACAGCGCACGCGCCGCCGTCGAGTCGATGATCCCCCGCATGGAAAAAGTCGCGCGAGAGACTGCGGGATGTCCCGTAACCGTAATCCTTGATAAAGAGGCTTACCCCATGCGGGAATACGAGGGTTTTACCCTGCCGGCGGGCGAATACACGTCTTTACGCGTGATCCTCGGGGAAGGCGCGGGAAAAAACTGGTGGTGCGTACTGTATCCGCGTTTGTGCACCGAACGCGCAACGGAGGATGCCTTTTACGAGGATTTTATCGCCGCCGGTTTCTCGCCCGAGCAGTACAGACTTATCAAAAATGAGAGCGGCACGAAATACAAGATCCGATTTAAGATTCTTGAAATCCTCACGTCCCTATGGGACGGCGCAAAATAAAAAACGGCTGTAAACAGCCGTTTTTTATTTTCTCCCACTTTCCGAAAGCTCCCTGAAATACAGCGATCCGTCCGAGCGTTTGATAACGAGTGCAAAATACTCTGGTGACGTGACCGCATCAAGCGTATTGACAAAATACAGTCGATACGTGCGCTCCGTCTCCTCAAGCAGGAGCACGTGCGTCTCCACATCACTTTCCAGAGGCAAAGAAGCAGTGGTATACGCATCCACCCGCTCGAGATAGCGGAACAGCGCGCCGTTTTTGTTCGTGATCTTCTGACTGCCGCCAAACGTGGTGTATACGACCGATTCAAAATCCGACGCCGGAATGAGCACGTTCAGCTGCATCTGCGGATATGCCTCGGCGGCCATCGCGAGAAGCGCTCCGTTGCCCGCGTACTGCGCATAGCCCGTTCTCAGCATATGATTGAGAATCGCATCGCGGCAGGCTTCCGATGCCTCCTTCGCACCGAAAAACGGCGTGAGCATCGGCGACGATACCGTGAGTACCTTCGTCATTTCGGAAAGCTTCACGGCGACCTCGCTGTCCGCCGCGTGGACGGCGATAACGTCCTCGCCGTGGTAGTCGTGCGTATCGAAGCCAAGCTTGCCCATCAGTCCCTCGGCGCAAGCGGTGAGGGACAGCAGACAAAGAATCAAAAGAACAAGGAGGCACCGACGGAAAACAGATTTGATTATCACGCGGCATACCTCCTTTCTTTCTAAAAGCTCCGCATCAGTTACCAGAGCGGGAAGAAATGTACTCGTCTACAGCCGCCGCCACATCTGCGTACATATATAAAGAGCCGAATATAAGCAGCGGTCTATGATTAGCAAGAGCGTTCTCTGCCGCCGCCCGCACTCCCTGAGAAATACTTTCACAGGGCACAGCGTCCACTCCGCAGGCTCTGTACACCTCAGCGTATGCCTGGGCATCCAGTGCGCGGGGCACGTCCGGCGTAACCGTATACGCACGCGCAATATTTGGGGCGGCAATCTCTGCGATCCGGATGTATTCTTTATCTGCCATTACGCCGGTCAGCACAGTATATTTCTCTCCGGGAAAACAGTGCGCGGCACTGTCAAAGGCAACCGTAACGCCGCCCGGGTTATGTCCGCCGTCGTAAATAATCACGGGATCCCGACTCAGCAATTCGAAACGTGCCCTCCATCGGGCAGCCGTAAGCCCCGCACGAAGCGCGTGGTCCTCTATCGGGTAACCGCACGTGCGAAGGATCTCTGCACAGCAGATTACTGCGGCTGCATTTCTCGGCTGATAAGTCCCTGCGAGTCCGATTCGATACGGCTCTCGCCCTTCATAGGTGAAAACCGTTCCCTCAACGGAGATCTCCTCCGTATGAAGCGCACTGTAAACGGGTCGGAAGAAGGGAGAGCACATTTGCTGCGCTTTTTTCTCAATTACGCCGGCCGCATTCTCATCCGTTCCGGCAAACAAAACGGGAACGCCGGGCTTTATGATGCCCGCCTTTTCCGCCGCGATCTCCTCCACCGTATTCCCAAGCATAGAGGTATGATCGAGAGAGATCTCCGTAATTACCGAGAGCACGGGGGTTCGTATCACGTTGGTGGAATCGAGGCGACCGCCCATGCCCACCTCCAGCACGACCACGTCGCAGGCACGGCGGGCAAAATACTCCAGTGCAATGGCGGTAATAAGTTCAAATTCCGTAGGCGCGTCTTCCATCGTATCCGCGAACTGCTTTACATACGCCGTAACCTCTGCCAGCTCTTCGTTTGCGATATTTTCGCCGTCCACCCGGATGCGCTCGTTAAACTCCCAAACAAAAGGGGAGGTAAACAAGCCCACGCGATATCCCGCCTGCCGAAGCACGCCCGAAAGCATACAACAGATCGAACCTTTGCCGTTGGTTCCCGCCACGTGCACGAAGCGAAGTCGATCCTCCGGATGGGACAGTTTTTCACAAAGCTCCTCGATCCGGGAAAGACCGGGGCGGCTTCCCTTCCAGCTAACGCTGTGAATATACTGCAGTGCTTCATTGTACGTCATTTCCGCACACCCCTTCGTTTTGTTACCTACTGCCAAAAAAACTTACGGCCGACAACCGGAGAATAAACTTTCGCACAGCCGGCTTCTTCATCAAAAGATGAATAATTGCTACTTCCGCCGCGCAAGCAACGGCACTACATGCGATGCCGATGGCAATGCCGTACCACGGCATACCGAAATACAGCATCTTTCCGATGGATTTAATAATCACCTGTCCGAAAAGATGGGAAAGCGCCGCACAAACGATGTACTGCCTGAGTCCTCTCGTTTTCACAAGATACTTTGCCGACACACCGGATACGACACCAACGACGGCAGCGCCAAGCATAATAACGGGATTAACCGCGGGATTTGTGGATAAAAGACAACTGATCGCATCCACGGCAATACCCACAAGCGCCCCTGCACCGGGTCCGAAAAAAATCCCCGCAAACAGAATGCCCAGATTCTCCAGCGTAAAGCGGTAATATACCGCCACCGTAAACAGATTTTTGCAAAGGATGCCGATCACCACGGAAACTGCGGTGAGCATGGCAAGAAGCGTAATAAGCGCCGCTTTGCCGTGTATGGTTTTGTTTTTTTGCATAATAATACACCTCCGTAAAAATTGCCATTGCAACCGAAGATGTACTCTCTTATGCAACAGCGGGATGCAACCTGTCTACCGCTGGCTGTGCCGGCATCCGGCACCCGCGAGACTGCACCTGCAGGCTCGCGCAGTAAGCGCCCCGACTTGCGGGCGGTTACTGCACCATTCGTCCGTCGGACAACTCCCCGTTCCGACGGCACTTCACGCACACAGATCTACTCTGTTATTATTTTTTCTTATTGCTGACGTATACGTTAACGCTCATCCGTGAGTCCCATATCGCCCATAAGACGCTTGTTGAACTCCTCGGCGGTGTTGTAGCCCATCCGCTTTTGGCGGTTGTTCATTGCGGCGATCTCAATAATGATCGCAAGGTTACGGCCGGGCCGCACGGGGATCGTCGTTGTGGGAATGCTGTTGCCCATGATCTCGGTGTACTCCGATTCAAGACCGAGGCGATCGTACATTTTACCCTGCACCCACGGCTCAAGACGGATAATCATATCCACCTTCTCCGTCTCCTTGACCGCACCCATACCGAAAAGTCTGCGGATATCGACGATGCCAATGCCGCGCAGCTCAATATAGTGGCGGATGATCTCGGGCGCGGAGCCTACGATCGTTTTGGCGGAAACACGGCGAAGCTCGACCGCATCGTCCGCGATGAGGCGGTGGCCTCTCTTCACCAGTTCAATAGCAGTCTCACTCTTGCCGACGCCGCTGTCACCGAGAATCAGAACACCCTCACCGTATACCTCAACGAGAACGCCGTGGCGGGTGATGCATGGCGCGAGCGCGAGATTGAGAAAAGCCAACGCCTGCGCGGTGAACGAACTCGAAATCTCATCCGTGTGAAGAACGGGAACCTCAAAATACTCCGCGAGTTCCACGAACTCCTTCGAGGGGCGGTTTCCGTGCGCGAAGATGACCGCAACGGGATGATGTGACAAAAACTTCGTTACGCAATCCCTCCACTGCTCACCGGAGATGCTTCTGAGATACGAATACTCCGCGTTTCCGATGAGCTGGATGCGCTCCGGCTCAAAATAGGAGAAGAAACCGACAAACGGAAGCCCGGGACGGCCGACGTCCGCGTGATGCACCTGAATTTCGGCGGCATCCATGGGAAGGTAGTCCGCCTCGAGTTTGAGTTCGTCCATCAGCTTTGCCAAAGAGATGGATCTGCCCGCGCCGAAGGTTTCGTTCATGTCATTCATGCTTTTTTCTCCCTTTTCTGTCATTTAGTCCAGTATATCACACCCTCGCCCGATTTGCAAGAGGGAATTCGGAAGCCACTTCATCTGTTCACGGTATATTCATCACGAATTCACGATATTTTCATTCCTTTTTGTTATACTGTTTGTATCTATTCGACGATTGTATGCGAGGTATTTTATGCTGTTTACAAAAAAACTCATTCGCGCTCTGTCGCTGTCCTTGGCCGTGCTGTCGGCCCTATCCTTTACCGCCTGCGGGAAAGTGCCGAGGAGCACCGAAGAAGAACGGGCAACCGTTCTCACCGTGGACGAGTACGCAGTACCGTACGAGCAGCTCCGCTATTTCGTTCGAAACTATATGAACGAATACGGCGACGCCTCCTTCTGGACCGAAGAGCAAGCGGCAGAGCACTCCGAGAAGATATTCGCCGACACTTTTGAATCACTCCGTACAGAGTACGCCATTCTTTCTCTCGCAAAGCGATACGGCATTGAACGCACGGACAAAGCGATAGAAGAGCTTGTGAACGGGCAAATCGACGCCATGATCGAAGATTACCCCTCCGTCTCCGCCTACGTAGAAGACATGGCAAAAAATCACCTGACGGACAGCGTGTACCGCTTCCTTCTGACCGTTACCGCGTGCAGCGAGGAGCTCTACTACGCCATGCTCGAGGCAGGTGATATCGACCCCGACGACGAAGCGATCGAACCGATCGTCCGCAGCGATTCTTTCGTACGCGTAAAGCAGATTCTCATTGCCAATGATCCCGGTGAGGACAAAGCCGCAAACAGGCAGAAAGCAGAAGAGGCACTGGGACGCGCTATCGCCGGCGAGGATTTTGACGCTCTCGTAAAAGAATACGGCGAAGACCTCTATATGTTCAACAACACCGACGGCTACTACATCTGCCGCGGCGTATGGTATCAGGAGTTTGAGGACACGGCGTTCTCTCTCGGGGTGGGTGAGATAAGCGGCATCATTGAGACCGCGGCAGGATACAGCATCCTCGTCCGCTGCGAGAAAGAAGACGCTTACATGGATTCGCACATGGAAAGCCTTTGCAACAGCTACAGAGATGCACAGTTCTCCCTCGCGATCGAGAAGAAAGCCGCCGAGATGACGCTCGTCACGAACGAACTGTTTGATTCCTACACACTTCTGACAATCGACTAAAAACAGACACGGAGACGTACTGTGAAATTCTACACACACGCCCAATACACGGGAAAAACAAAACAGAAGCGGATCTTCAGAATCGTTTTCCTCTCTCTGCTCACGGCGGGGATCCTTTGGGGCACCTTGTTGCTCGGTAATCTTTTCGGGGATCGGCTGACGAGTGCCGCCGATCTTCTGGCGCTCGATGCCGGGGATCACGCAACCGCATCGGAAAAGCCGGAGGCGAAAAAATACGACGCGCCTCCAAAAAAGCGACCGCTCACCGAAACGTTTTTCTCTCCTGCCCTCGCACCGTCGGCATATGAAACGGAAAAGGCGCTCAAAAGCGCACTGGATGCGATTCCCGCCGGGGAGAGAGGGCTCTCCGTTACCGTCCGCGACAAGGACGGCGCACGGTTCTCACTCACCGCGCTTGGCGGTGAAGCACCGTCGGCAAACGCCCTGCCTCTCACTGCCGCAGTAACGTTGGCTGAAGAGAAAAGCTTGTCCGTCTGTGCTTTGTTTCATACGACGTATTCCGCAAAAACGGATGCCGCCGCCCTTTGTGAACTCGCCGATCTCGGCATCCGTGAAGTTCTGCTCTCGGGGCTGACGGGTGATGCGCTGACGAACGACGAGACGTACACGCTTCTCCTCTATCTTGAAATGCTGCGCGACGAAGCCCCCGAGATGACCGTCGGCATCGCACTCTCGCCCGAGATTTTCGGGGATGCGCGCTCGGCAGCACATCTGGACGTGCTCCTCAAATATTTTGATTATCTGGCACTCGATCTGATCGCGACGGACGGCACCTCCCACGTACAAAGCACACTGGAAAGCCTTCCCGGAAGCTTGTCCTATTACGACCTCGCCGTTCTTTTGAAAGCGGACGCTTTCGATACCATCTCGGACACGCTCACAAGCCTCGGCGTAAAAGCCGTACGGTGCCTATCCTGAATTTTGCCGGTGTAAAGACATTGTTATGATACAACTTGAATCGATTCATACCGAAAAGACATCCCTTTTCACAGCATTCCCCAGAGTCCGCATCAATGCCGAGATGCAGATCATCGCGGCAAACGAAAAAGCACTCGCGGACGGGATCCGTATCGGCGAGAAAATCCCTCTCCCCCATATGCACAACGCAAATGCCTTTCTGCTTCGGCACGAAGCCGCGCTGTCTACGCTCGACGAGATCCCCGATTCCCTGCTTCTTCAGAAAACAGAGCGGTTCCGTATAGAAGGATTCCACGGATTTCATCTGTTATCGCTCTCGTACAGATATTCCCTCGCCGGCAACACCGCCGAGGCGGTCTTGTTCCGTTCTTATAAAGAATATGCGAAAGTCTCGCCGGAGATCTCGGAGAAGATCTCCGGCTACACCGACGTGCTCGAGGAGCATTTTGAACTTCTCCAACAGCGGTACGACAGTATGCTCGCCGATCCCGAAGCGCCGCGCGACGACGTTTCAAGAGCGTTTCGCGAATTGTCTGTGGCATCGCTCTTCAGCATGCGCGTCTTCTTCAAAGCATCCCCCCAAAGACAGCGGGAGAAACGGCTGTTCAGCGTGTCTTCACTTCTCAGAACCTATCTCTCCCGCATTCTTCCCGAAACACCCGATATGAATTGCCTCATTGAAGAGACCGACGACACGCACACCGGTGATCTTCTTTTACCGATGGATACCGCCGCCTCGTTTCTTCTGCTCACTATTCTATTTCGTATTATGAACGAGATGAGCCGTGACGGGCGCATCACCGTCTCCCGCCACGTGTACGGCAAGGACGGCGAGATCCGCCTATCCACACTTACCCATCGGCGCGTGCCGACTGCCTCGCACATTTCCGATTTCTCAGCGCTTTCCAAGGCATTTCCGAAGCTTGAAATGCTTTTCGTCCTTGCGGACTACCTCGCGGGCGTTCAAGATTGGTATCTCGATTTTCTGAGCGATTCCGAGGCTGACACCGTAACCGTCTCCCTCTTTCTGCCCGCAGAAAAACACATCCCCGATTTCAAGTCCCCGCCAAAAACGGAAGATGCGATTGCAGACGCGCTCTCTTGCTTGCGCGGTCTTTCGTTCGGAAATTTTCTTATCAAAAACGAGGACGGCTCTCTTTAACGTATCGTAAGTAGGAGCAAGAGAATCACGATGACGTCGGGCGCGCGTTCCTCCTCACACAAAAGCAGAATAAGAAGACCCAGAAGAAGCATTTCCTCCCGATCTCCGAAAAGAGATGCGAGCCGATTCGGTTTCGCCTCCTCCTCTTTTGGCGGATCGGGGGATTTTGTATCAAGAAAATCACTTTCACAGATTTCAAAAACCGCGCTTTCCTCCTCGGGCGGCTCATACACAGCCGACGTTTTGGACGGCGCTTCATACGCCGCCGGGATTCCTTCCTCGGGGACGGCGGCACGCACGTCCTCCGCGCGGATCTCCCCCTCCCCGCTTCTGTAAAACCGATTCCCGCCGTACACGGGCGGCACGTTGCCCCCGTAGCGTTCCTCGGCGCTCATCACTCGGTTTCGGCTGTACATACCGTACCTCCCTTTCCTTTTTATGAATCGGTGTGGTTATGCTTTATACTGCCGAATCGGCCGATAATATCCGTCATCTCCGTAACCCCGATGATGCTGTCGATCGCATCCCTTCTTGAACCCTTAAGATACGGCTTTAAGGCGGCAAGCAGTTTCTTCCTTTTTTCCCCGTCCATAGGGGAAGATTTTTCGCCCCCGCTGTCCTTCCCGCCGCCCTTCATTCCCGACACGAGCGGAGCGAGCGCCGACATCATCTCGGGCAGACGCGCCATCATCTCGGGGGTGATCTGCGGCACGGACTTCGGAGGTGGCGTCTCTGCCCTCTCGGGCTCAGGGGATTTCCCGCCCGAAAGCTCACTGAGGAGTTTCCCGAACGCAGGATCACTCAGAATACTCTGCACAGCGTTCCCGAGATCCTCTGCGTTCATCGAAGAAAAATCCTTCTTTGTCTCGTCGCTCACCGAAAGCCGCCCCCTCTCCGATCGTATTTGTACCGTTTGTACGTCTCCATAATCTCGTTGATTCTCGTGATGTCCTCATCTGTGATCTCCGACAAGGTCCGCCTTACCGCCTCGTAATGGATGCGGTATCTCTGCCGTTCGGATATCTCGGCACCCATGCCGGATGCCGCCATTCTGAGAGTACGGAACAGCTTGTCGTCCGACATCTCCGAAAGCGAGCGGACGGTGTTTCTATCAAGTTTCATAGGAAGTATCCTCCGTTTCGTTCTTCATATCCACTATATGCGAAACGGGGGATGTTTGCTACCGACCCCCAACCCGACTGAAAGGATTTATGTATGAAAATTCTCGTTTTTTCGGATTCCCACGGAGACTCCGCCTATATGCGCGCCGCACTCCGAGCGCATCGCGGTGACACGGATCTCGTGTATTTTCTCGGGGACGGCATCCGCGACTTTGCAAACGCAATGGCCGATTTTCCGAACACGCCGCACATCGCCATCACCGGCAACAACGACAGTACCATCGCCGCCGTCGCCGCGGGCATGGAGCCCGTGTCCCGAGACGTACGAACGCTTGACGGGGTGAGGATTTTAGCTGTACACGGACATAATGAGCGCGTAAAATGGGGACACGATTCTCTTATCTGCAAAGCCACGGAGACGGGCGCCGATCTCGTGCTCTTCGGGCACACGCATACCCCCGAAAACCGCTGTGTCACCGCGCCGTTTGAGAGCGGGCGGCGGATTCATTTGTTCAACCCCGGTGCCGTCGGGCCAAGCCTTCCTCACACCTACGGCGTCATTTATGTAATCAGCGGAAAAATCTCCGCCGATCACGGGTACGCAAAACTGTAAATCAGTTTTTCGGTTTCCCCCGAAAAAACACAGCCGCCAAAAGGCCGAAAATGAGCGCCGCCGCGATTCCCGCCGACGATGCCGTAAGCCCGCCGCTGAGAGCACCAATGAGTCCCCGTTCGTTGACCGCATGGCGCACCCCGCGGGCAATCACGTATCCGAAGCCGGTAAGCGGCACCGATGCGCCCGCGCCCGCAAACTGTAAAAGCGGTCCGTAAAGCCCAAGTCCGCCCAATATCACCCCCGCCACCACGTAGGATACGAGTATCCGGGCGGGGGTGAGTTTTGTTTTATCAATGAGGATCTGTGCGATAAGGCAGAAAGAGCCGCCGATAAGAAACGCCCAAACGTACCGCATTACGCCATCCATGATTGCACCGAGCGCTTCGTTCATACCTTCTCACCCTCCCATTCTTTCGTAGTGATCCTGACAAGATGCGCGACGCCCGGGATCGACTGACCCTGCTGTACGCTCATCGGGCTGAGGAGTGCACCCGTACCGATAAAGAGGATATCCTCGATCTTCCCTCTCCGGAACTGATCAAGCAGATACCCGCCTAGGACAACCGCACTGCACCCGCATCCCGAGCCGCCCGCGTGCTTGTCCGTGGCCTTCGCATCGTAGATCAGATTGCCGCAGTCGTAATGGACGCCGGAAAGATCGTACCCCTTCGCATTTGCGAACTCGAGAAGGAGCGACGAACCCTCCGCGCCGAGATCTCCCGTGAAAATTCCGTCAAACGAAGCGGGATCGCGGCCGCTCTCGGTAAAATAACGGACGAGCGTATCGAGTGCGGCAGGTGCCATCGCGGCACCCATATTGTTCGCATCCGTGATCCCTCGATCGACCGTGATGCCCGGGAGCACCTCGGCAACACGCGGCGCACCCCCACCTATCATGCCTTGATCGTCGGTGAGAAGGAAGGCTGCCGTGCCGGTAACCGTCCACTGTGCGCTGGGCGGTCTTTGCCCGCCGTACTCCATCGGGAAACGGAACTGCCGCTCGGCGGAACAGTTATGGGATGAAGAAACCGTTACGATCGGCCCGCCGTACGCGCCGCACGTGAGTGCCCCCAGAGCCAATCCCTCAGCGGCAGTAGAGCACGCGCCGTACAGCCCGAAATACGGAATCCCGAACGAAAGCAGCCCGTAGCCCGATCCCGTGCACTGATTGAGAAGATCGCCGGCAAACAGCGCTTTGACCGCCTTATCCTCTATCCCCGCCCGACCGAGGAGCGTATTGACCGCGAGCCTTTGCATCTCGCTCTCCGCCTTCTCCCACGTATTCTGCCCGAAGGTATCGTCCTTAGGATCGTGCAGATCAAAATATTCCCCGAGCGGTCCCGACGCTTCCTCGTGCCCGACGACGGTTGCCGCATCGGCAATCCATACCGAACGGCACGGGTACATGATTCCCTGTGTCAAAACGGTCACCTCCTTAAAAAAACGTAATTACGATCCAGTACGTAACGCCGTACAGTGCCCCCGCCGCCGTTCCGTATAGAATCACGGGGCCTGCGATCGTAAAGATCTTCGCGCCCACGCCGAGGATAAAGCCCTCGCCCTTCGTGTCGATTGCGGGCGCCGCCACGGCGTTTGCAAACCCCGTGATGGGCACGAGCGTCCCCGCACCCGCAAATTTCGCGATCTTGTCAAAGATACCGATGCCTGTGAGAAGCGCCGCCAGAAAAACAAGGCTTACGGAAACGAGCGTCGCCGTGTTTTCCTCTTTCGCGCCCAGATACTCGTAAAGGCACGAAAGCCCTTCGGCAAAGGCGCAGATAAGTCCGCCCACAAAAAATGCCCGCGCGCAGTCCCTGCCGAGCGGCGATTTTTTCGCGTGCGCGGCCGCATATTTTTTATACGTTTCGCTGTCTGTATTCATGTCTCTCCTCCGGCTTTTCATAATGCTTCATTCCGCCGTTAGCATACCCCCGGCACGTATCGGTTATACGCGGGCGCAAAAGGAGATTTTGATTTTAGGCGCATGCGTAAATTCACATATATTTCTACAAACGCAAAAAAGCACCCGCAGATTCACTGCAGGTGCTTTTTATTTTAATATTACTTGTCCTGTACGGCGGCGAGAGCGTCGGCGATACCGGCGCGCTGTGCCTTGTACTTCTCAAGTTTCGCGCGTTCACCGTCAACAACGGCGGCAGGCGCACGGGAGGTAAAACTTTCATTGGCAAGCTTCGCTTCGGCGCGGGCAATCTCCTTATCGACCGCTTCGAGCTCGGCGGTCAGTCTCTTGCGCTCGGCCTCGAAATCAACGATATCCGAAAGCGGAATATAGACCGTTGCGGCATCGGTAACGATCTGCACGGCGCCCTCTTCCGTATACGCATCGACTACAAAAACCTCCGATGCGGATGCGAGGCGGGTGAAGAATGCGTGCGTGGATTCGTCAAACGAATCCTTGTACTTCGTAACGATGAACACCTGCGCTTTACGGGACGGCGGTACGTTCATCTCGGAGCGGCGGCCGCGGATTGCGGTGATCGCATCGATCACGCGGGTGATCTTTTCTTCCTCCGTGGGGAACTTCAGATCCTCACGCACGGACGGGTATTCGGATACCATAATGCTGCCCTCCGTGCCGGGAAGCGTCTGGTAGATCTCCTCGGTGATGAACGGCATAAACGGATGAAGCAGCTTCAGAATCTCGGTCAGAACATAGCCGAGAACGTTCTGCGCGATGACGGAACGCTCCGTTCCCTTCATCGAAACAGATGCCTTCGAAAGCTCGATATACCAGTCGCAGTACACGTCCCAGATGAAATCGTAGAGCGCGCCGAGCGCGATGCCGATCTCGTACCGATCGAGGTTCGAACGGACGGCGGCTACCGTATCGTTGAGACGGGCGAGGATCCACTTATCCTCGGCGGCAAGCGTGTCGAGAGCGGGCAGTTCGATCTTCTCGATTTCGAGATTCATCATCACGAAACGCGCCGCGTTCCAGAGCTTGTTCGCGAAATTACGCGCAGATTCGATCTTCTCATCGGAGAAACGCATATCGTTTCCGGGGCTGTTGCCCGTCGCGAGTGCAAAGCGGAGTGCATCCGCGCCGTATTTCTCGACGATCTCTAAGGGGTCAATGCCGTTGCCGAGGGACTTGGACATTTTCCGCCCCTGCGCGTCGCGGACGAGGCCGTGGATAAGAACGGTGTCAAATGGGATCTCACCGGTATATTCAAGACCGGAGAAGATCATACGGGACACCCAGAAGGTGATGATATCGTAGCCCGTAACGAGCGTGTTGGTCGGGTAGAAATAGCTGAGATCCTCGGTATCCTTCGGCCAGCCCATCGTGGAGAACGGCCAGAGTGCGGAGGAGAACCACGTGTCGAGCGTGTCGGGATCCTGCGTCATCTTACCGGCGCATTTCGGGCAAGATGAGGGTGCTTCACCGGAGACGATCATCTCGCCGCAGTCGTCGCAGTAGTAGGCAGGAATGCGGTGGCCCCACCAAAGCTGGCGGGAGATACACCAGTCGCGGATGTTCTCCATCCAGTGGAAGTAGTTTTTAGAGAAGCGCTCGGGCACGAACTTGATCCGTCCGTCACGCACCGCTTCGATCGCAGGCTTAGCCAAGGGCTCCATCTTCACGAACCACTGCTTCGATACCATCGGCTCGATGACGTGATGACAGCGGTAGCAGGTGCCGACATTATGCGCCAAGGGCTCGATGTTCTTGAGAAGTCCCGCTTCTTTCAGATCAGCAAGGATCGCTTTGCGTGCCTCGGCGGTGGTCATGCCGGCATATTTTCCGCAGTCGAGCACCTCAGGCTCACCGACGGCGGCGGTGCCGCGGCGGACGCTGTCCTCGTAGGCAGCCTTATCGGCAGCGCCGGTCATCTTGCCGTCATAGGTGAACACGCGCACGAGCGGCAGATTATGACGCTCGCCTACCTCGTAGTCGTTCGGGTCGTGGGCAGGCGTGATCTTTACGACGCCCGTTCCCTTCGTCATATCGGCGTGCTCGTCGCAGACGATCGGGATCTCTTTATTGATAAGCGGCAAAAGCACGTGGCATCCGTGCAAATGTTGGTAGCGCGGATCTTCTGCGTTGATCGCAACGGCGGTATCGCCGAGCATCGTCTCGGGACGGGTGGTGGCAAGCTCAAGCATCTCGCCCGTTTCCTTTACGGGATAGAGCAGATGATAGAAATTACCGTCCTGATCGTCGTATTCCACCTCGGCGTCCGAGATCGAGGTCATACAGGTCGTGCACCAGTTAACCATACGGTTGCCGCGGTAGATCAGTCCCTTTTTATAAAGGCGGAGGAACACGTCCTGTACCGCCTCGGAGCATCCCTCGTCAAGCGTGAATCGCTCACGCGTCCAGTCGCAGGACGAGCCGAGCTTTTTGAGCTGCTCGATAATACGTCCGCCGTACTTTGCCCGCCAGTCCCACGCTCTCTCAAGAAAGCCGTCGCGGCCGATATCTTCTTTGGTGATGCCCTCTTTACGCATCGCCTCCACGATCTTCGCCTCGGTGGCGATCGACGCGTGGTCGGTGCCGGGAAGCCAAAGCGTAGAGAATCCGCTCATCCGCTTGTAGCGGGTGAGGATGTCCTGCAGGGTATTGTCGAGCGCGTGTCCCATATGAAGCTGACCGGTGATGTTCGGCGGGGGCATAACGATCGAATAGTGGGGCTTCGATTTGTCAACGACGGGCGTAAAATGTCCGTCCGCACACCAGGATGCGTACAGTCTCTCCTCAAAGGAGGAGGGGTCGTACGTCTTTGACAGTTCTTTTCTCATAATGTACTCCTTTGTACCAATATTCTCTGTAAAACAAAATTTTCATTCAATCCATTTTTGAAACGATACCAATAAAAAAGCGCCTCGATCCCATAGGATCAGGACGCAAAAGCGCGGTACCACCCGACTTCGCCAAACGGCGCACTCACGGACGAAACATCCGTTATCCCGTAACGAGGGAGGACGGCGCATACTACCGGGCGATCTCTCACCGTTCACACACGCGGCTCCGGGACTACTTCGCATCGAACCTGCCGCGGCGATTTCACCCTCCGCCGCTCTCTGGGGGCCGTCCCCGATGCTACTTCTTCCCATCCGTGCCTTTTATCCTTGTTAGTATATCATCTTTTTGACGAAATGTCAAGGGCGGGCGGCACGTTCGGGGATTTTTTTCGGTTTCACGGAATTTTTGTTGATTTGTGCCCGCTTTATAAGGTATAATGTAAATAGGATATAAATCGGCATACCGCCGAAATTCTGATTCTTGGGAGGGCACTATGTCAACACCTCACAACAGCGCAAAAATGGGCGATTTCGCTAAAACCGTCCTTATGCCGGGCGATCCGCTCCGCGCCCGGTTTATCGCCGAGACGTTCCTCACAGATGCACGACTCGTTAACAACGTACGCGGGATTCAGGGATACACGGGAACGTATAAAGGCGTGCCCGTATCCGTAATGGCAAGCGGTATGGGTATGCCCTCGATGGGTATTTACAGTTACGAGCTGTTCACCGAGTACGACGTTGATAATATTCTCCGGATCGGCTCGGCGGGCGCTCTCATCGACCGCGTAAAGGTACGGGATATCGTTATCGGCATGGGCGCGTGCACGAACTCCGCGTTTGCCGCCCAGTACGAGCTCGCGGGTACATTTGCCCCGATCGCCTCTTACCCCGTCATGAAGGCTGCGATCGACGCCGCAGAAGCAATCGGCGCTTCATACCACGTAGGCAATCTCCTCTCCTCCGATACGTTTTACAGAGACAACGGGGAGAAAGCAAACGCCGGCTGGCAAAAGATGGGCGTTCTCGCCGTCGAAATGGAGGCAGCCGCGCTCTATATGACCGCCGCCAGAACGGGCAAGAACGCGCTTGCGATCTGCACCGTCTCCGACAGTCTCGTCACAGGTGAGTCTCTTTCCGCCGAGGCGCGGCAGACGTCCTTTACCGAAATGATGACGATAGCCCTTGAAACGGCGGTGGCTCTTCATGCGTAAAACAAAGCGCGTTTTTCTCATCGTTCTCGATTCCCTCGGCATCGGCGCCTTGCCGGATGCCGCATCGTTCGGGGACACGCCCGACGTGAACACGCTTTTCCATATCTCCCGTGAAGACGCGTTCTCGGCAGAGACGCTCCAAACCCTGGGGCTTGGCTATATCGACGGTGTCTCCTATATCGGATTACCCGAAAATAAAGGATGCCGTGCCGCCGTCGCCAGAATGGCGGAACGCTCCCCCGGCAAGGATACGACGATCGGGCACTGGGAGATTGCGGGTGTCGTCTCGGACGCTCCCTTGCCGACCTTCCCGGACGGATTCCCCAAAGAAATTCTTGATGCCGTATCCAAAGCCACCGGCCGCGGCATTCTCTGCAACGAGCCCTACTCGGGCACGAAGGTCATTCACGATTTCGGCCGTGCGCACATCGCCACGGGCGATCTGATCGTATACACCTCCGCGGACAGCGTTTTCCAGATCGCGGCGCACGAGGACGTGATCCCGCCCGCTGAGCTGTACGAAATCTGCGAGACGGCGCGCGCGATCCTCACGGGCAAATACGGCGTGGGGCGCGTCATCGCCCGCCCGTTTATCGGCGAATATCCGAACTACACCCGCACTGCCAACCGGCACGATTATTCTCTCGAGCCGCCCGCCGAGACGGTTCTCGACGCGATCAAACAAGCCGGTATGGAGACGATCGCCGTCGGCAAAATTACCGATATATTTGCGGGCTGCGGCATCACGAAAACGATCCGCACGAAGGACAACGAGGACGGCATGCGCGTGACAAACGAGATCGCCGCGAGCGATTTTACCGGCCTGTGCTTTGTAAATCTCGTGGAATTCGATTCCCACTACGGGCATCGGAACGATGCGAAGGGCTACGCCGCCGCGCTCACGCGATTCGATCGGTGGCTCGCGGGATTCCTCCCGAAACTCAAAGCGGACGACGTGCTCATGATCACCGCGGACCACGGTTGTGATCCGACCGATACGAGCACCGATCACACCAGAGAATACACGCCGCTTCTCGTCGTGGGCGATAATATCCGCCCCGTCAATCTCGGCACGCGGAATTCCTTCTCGGATATCGCGGCGACCGTCTCTGCGCTTTTGGACGTTCCGTTTGACGGCGACGGCGTATCGTTCGCCAAGGAAATTCTCCGCGAGGATATCACAGACGAACAGCTTATCGAAGAAGCGCTTCGCGCGATGCGCGGTGCGTACGCGCCCTATTCCTCCTATAAGGTGGGCGCGGCACTCCTCACCGACGACGGCAGGATTTTCACCGGATGCAATATTGAAAACGCCTCGTACGGTGCCACGGTCTGCGCGGAGAGAGTTGCCGTATCGAAAGCAGTATCCGACGGCGCACACAGCATCAAAGCGATCGCGATCGTGGGCGGAAAGGACGGCGCGATCACCGACTACGCCCCGCCCTGCGGCATTTGCCGGCAGGTGCTGTCCGAATTTTGCGATCCCGACACGCGGGTGATCCTCTTTGACGGGGACGCGGCAAAGGCACACCGTTTTTCGGAGATCTTGCCCCTTTCCTTTGGCAAAGAAAACGTACTCTGAACGGAGGCTCGGCTTATGCGAATGTACGATCTGATCGACAAAAAGAAGCGCGGCGAATCGCTCACCGAGGCTGAGATCCGCTTTCTCGTGAAGGGCACCGCCGACGGCACGATCCCCGATTACCAGCTGACGGCGTTTCTGATGGCAGTATGCATCCGCGGTATGGACAAAACGGAAACCGCCTATCTTACCGATGCTATGGTGCGCTCGGGCGATATGCTTGATCTGTCTTTGTTCGGCACGGAATCGGTCGATAAGCACAGCACGGGCGGCGTCGGCGATAAAACCACGCTCATCGTAACGCCGATCGCGGCGGCACTCGGCTGCCGCGTGGCAAAAATGTCCGGCCGCGGACTCGGCTACACGGGCGGCACGGCAGACAAGCTTCACTCCATCCCCGGCTATCGCCTCACGATGCCGCACGCGGATTTTCTAAAGCAGGTTGAAGCCGTGGGCGCTTCGGTGATTACGCAAAGCGGCAATCTCGCACCGGCAGATAAAAAGCTGTACGCGCTCCGCGACGTAACCGCCACGGTCGATTCCCTCCCGCTTATCGCCTCGAGCATCATGAGCAAAAAGATCGCGGCGGGTGCGCACTCGATCGTCCTCGACGTAAAAGTAGGCAGCGGCGCGTTTATGAAAACCAAAGAAGATGCCGAAGCCCTCGCCCGCGCAATGGTCGATATCGGCAAGGCATGCGGACGGCGCACAACCGCCGTTCTCACGAATATGGATATCCCTCTCGGGCGTGGCGTCGGAAACACGCTCGAGGTGCTCGAATCAGTGGAAGTTCTGAAGGGAGGTGGTCCCGCAGATCTCACTGCCGTTTCCCTGGAGCTCGCCGCGCATATGGTATCCCTTGCCAAAGAGATACCGTTTGACAAGGCACGCAGTCTCACCGAGGACACGCTGAAAAGCGGTGCGGCTCTCCGAAAATTCCGTGAATGGATCGAAGCGCAGGGCGGTGATACCTCGTTCGCCGATGATCCGAAGGCATTCCCGCGAGCGAGCATCGTTCGTCCCGTCGTCGCACCCCGAAGCGGTTATCTCAAAGCGATGAACACGGAGGCGATCGGCGAGACATCCGTCTTACTCGGCGCGGGCAGAGCACGCGCCGAGGACGAGATAGATCCCGCGGCAGGCATCGAGATCCTCAAAAAAACGGGCGATCGCGTGGAGGCAGGCGAGCCGCTCGCGATTCTTCACACGAATGATGAAAAAAGGTTCGCCGATGCGAAAAGCCGATACGAAAATGCCGTCGTAATCGGGGAAACGCCCCCCAAAAAACAACCGCTGATATACTCTGTGATCTAACAAAAAAGCCACGCTTAGCGTGGCTTTTTCTTATGCGTATTTACTTTATCAGTACATGCCGCCCATGCCGCCCATACCGGGTGCTCCGGCAGGAGCCTGCGGCTCCGGCTTGCTGACTACCAGAGCCTCGGTGGTGAGGACGGTAGATGCAACGGAAGCAGCATTCTGGAGTGCGGAGCGGGTAACCTTCGTCGGGTCAACGATGCCGGCTTCCATCATATCCATATACTCTTCGGTGTATGCGTTGAAGCCGTAGCCCTTCTTACCGCTGGCCTGAATGTTGTTCACGATTACGGAGCCCTCGAAGCCTGCATTGGCAGCGATCTGGCGAACGGGTGCCTCGAGCGCCTTTACAACGATCTTCACACCGGTCTTCTCATCGCCGTCAACGGTATCAAGAAGCTTTGCAACGTCGTCAATTACGTTGAGGAACGCAGTTCCGCCGCCGGGGACGATACCCTCTTCAACAGCCGCGCGGGTTGCGTTCAGAGCGTCCTCGATGCGGAGTTTCTTTTCCTTCATCTCGGTTTCGGTAGCGGCACCGACCTTGATTACGGCAACGCCGCCTGCGAGCTTCGCGAGTCTCTCCTGGAGCTTCTCGCGATCGAAATCGGACGTGGTCGTCTCGATTGCGTTCTTGATCTGGGCGATTCTGTTCTGGATCTCGGTAGCATCACCGGCTCCGCCGACGATGATTGTGTTATCCTTATTGATCTTCACCTGACGGGCCTGACCGAGCTGTGCTACGGTAGCCTCCTTCAGATCGAGACCAAGCTCATCGCAGATAACCTCGCCGCCGGTGAGGGTAGCGATATCGCGGAGCATTTCTTTACGTCTGTCGCCAAAGCCCGGAGCCTTTACAGCGGCAACGGTGAACGTACCGCGAAGCTTATTGAGAACGAGCGTGGTGAGAGCCTCTCCCTCAACGTCCTCGGCGATGATAAGGAGCTTCTTGCCGGACTGCACGATCTGCTCCAGAAGCGGCAGGATATCCTGCACGTTCGAGATCTTCTTCTCGGTGATAAGAATGAGGGCATCGTCGAGAACGGCCTCCATCTTATCGGTATCGGTAGCCATGTAGGGAGAGAGGTAGCCGCGATCAAACTGCATACCCTCCACAACCTCGGAGTAGGTCTCAGCGGACTTGGACTCCTCCACGGTGATAACGCCGTCAGCGGTTACTTTCTCCATAGCGTCGGCGATCAGCTGACCGATCGTATCGTCGCCGGAGGATACGGCACCTACGCGTGCGATATCTGCCGTGCCGTTTACTTTCTTGGAGTTCGCTTTGAGAGACTCGATTGCACGGTCAACCGCCTTCTGAATACCCTTGCGGATAATGATGGGGTTAGCACCGGCGGTAACGTTCTTCATGCCCTCGTGGATGAATGCCTGTGCAAGAAGCGTAGCGGTAGTGGTACCGTCGCCTGCGGCGTCGTTCGTCTTGGTAGCAACCTCACGAACGAGCTGTGCGCCCATATTCTCAGCGCCGTCCTCAAGCTCAATCTCCTTAGCGATCGTAACACCATCGTTGGTGATGAGGGGCGTGCCGAACTTTCTATCGAGCACTACGTTGCGGCCCTTCGGACCGAGGGTGATTTTCACGGTGTCGGCAAGCTTGTCAACACCGGCAATGAGCGCATTGCGCGCGTCGATTCCGTAAAGCAGATCCTTCGACATATCAAAATTCTCCTTATAATTTATTCAACAACTGCGAGAATATCGCTCTGACGAACGATATTGTATTCCTTGCCGTCGCACTTTACTTCCGTGCCGGCATACTTGCTCGTGATAACGCGGTCGCCAACCTTTACGGTCATGGTAACTTCCTTACCGTCAACGAGCCCGCCGGGGCCAACGGCGATTACTTCGGCAATCTGGGGCTTCTCCTGGGCGCTGCCCGGAAGAATGATGCCGGTCTTGGTCGTTTCCTCAGCTTCAATAGCGCAGACAACAACGCGGTCTGCCAAAGGCTTTATAGTCATAATGAATCCTCCTCTAAACCGTGCGGATCGCACGTAATAATTTTTTGGAATTCTTTTTAGTTTAGCACTCTTGTTTTCGGAGTGCCAAACCCTACGTGATATATTCTATACCGAAGGGAGTGGAAAATCAAGTCTTTTTCGGAATATTCACATTTATTTAACAATTCTCCCCGACCTCCCCGAAGGGGTGAGAATACAGACTCCCACCGCCGCATAAAAATGAATAAAACAAGCGGTAAGGGAGGAGTTTCATGGAAGCGACAAGTGCTTTTCTTTCGGGGATTCTTCTGCCCGTTCTCCTTATCGCGGCAGGTGTTTTCTTCGGGATAAAGCTCCGTTTCTTTTGGCTTTTACATCCGATCAAAACTGTCCGAACTCTTCTTAGCGCCGAAGGGAAGGACGGCACGTCCCCCTTTGCCGCACTGACGATGGCGCTGGCAGGCACACTCGGTGTCGGCAATATCGCGGGCGTTGCCACCGCGATCACCGCGGGCGGTGCGGGGGCGGTCTTTTGGATGCTCTTTGGCGCGTTTGCCGCCATGGCGGTAAAATACGCGGAGGTATATCTGGCGGTGCTCTTCCGACGCTACCGCACGGAAAACGGACACTCCATCCGCTATGGCGGCGCGATGTATTACATCCGCGACGGATTTTTGGGGGCGGCGCACGGGGGAATGACAAAACGGGCCGGCGCCCTCCTCGGCGGCGTATTCGCCGTCCTTTGCGCCGTAAACGCGCTTCTCACGGGCAACGTGATCCAGGTGCGCGCCGCCGTTTCGTGCGTAGAGGTCCCTCCCCTTTTATTCGGCGTTCTCTTTGCTATACCCGCCACTTCTCTCATGACGGGCGGCATGCGCCACCTGTCCCGCCTCACCGTCGTTCTGATCCCGGTTCTCTCCGTTCTCTACATTCTCCTATCCGGCGTGATCCTCATCACCAATGCGGGAGAGATCCCCCGCATATGCGGCGAAATCGTATGCGACGCCTTTCGTTTTGATGCCGTGGGCGGCGGCGTGCTTGGGATCACAGTAAGCCGTGCCGTCCGATTCGGTATCACGCGCGGCATTTTCTCCAATGAAGCGGGATGCGGCACCGCCCCCACGGCTCACGCCGCGGCGGATACGGTGAGCCCGCATCACCAAGGATGCTTCGGCATTTTCGAGGTATTCGCGGACACCGTCCTTCTCTGCACGCTGACCGCCCTCGTGATTCTCCTGTACGAGAACGGCGGGGGACTTGACGGCATCGAATTATCCCTTGCCGCGTACACCTGTCTTGGGCGAGAGGCAGGGGGCGCATGGCTTGGCATTGCCGCCAATTCCTTTATGCGGATAAGCGTGATCCTCTTTGCGTTCGCAACGGTCGTTTGCCAGAGCTTTTACGGCGTCGAGGCGATCCGCTACTTTATCCCGTCGAAAAGCGCGCGGACGTGCTACATTATTTTATCCGCCGCCGCGATTCTCACGGGCTCGCTCATCCAGCCGGACGTGATGTGGCAAATTGCGGATGTTGTCGTATCGGGCATGACGGTACTGAACGTCCTGTGCCTCTTTTTCCTGAGGCGGCACGTAAAGCCGCCCCAAAAATAAAAGACAGCGCACCGCTCGGGGAAACCGAAGGCTTCGCTGTCTTTTTCGTTTATTTTTTCAGAATGGAGGCGATCTTATCCATCGTCTCCCGCTTCACGCCGCAATCGAGAAGGAACGCGATCGCTTTCTCCCGAATCGTGCCGCCGGGGGCATACGGCTCAAGACCGTCAAGAAGCGTGTTGTAGCCGTTCATATAGCGGTGCCTAAAACCTGTCTTGTTGACGTAGCCGGCGTAGGTGGAGAGAGAGGTCATCTCGTAATCTCTGTGGATGTCCTCATCCGACTCACCGCAGATCGAACGGAGATACAAAGCGATCATTCCCGCGCGATCCGCACCGCCCGAGCAGTGTATATATATAGGATAGATTGTTTCATCCGCCAGAAATTCCATAATGCGGACGATACCCTCGCGGTGCTGCTCCTCAAAGACCTCGCCGTACGGACGGTACGGAAGCGGCTTGAAGACGACGGTCTCACCGGCGGCGGAGATGCCGCCACGCTTATCCGTCTGACTCGTTGCTCGCAGATCAAGATCCGTCTTGATCTTCAGCTGTTCTGTGAAGATCTTCCGTCCCTCATCGGTTATCGGATAGAAATCGAGCTCGCTGCCGCGGTATACCATGCCCTGCTTCATCGAAGTACCGCCGATATCGCGCACATTCAAAACGTCGGGAATACGGATAAAACGCGGGACTTCATTTTTCGTTGTAAAGGAGCGCACCTCGCCGCCGTTCACGCGCCAGAAATACGTCTGCCCGATCTTGAAGTTGTCGAGAAACGCGTGGTCTTCCTCCGTTTTGACGGTCATCGGGGCGGTGAACGCCTCGTTTTCCGAAACCTCGAGCGTATATACGTCGGTGCCGTCTTTTTTCCAGCGGAACTCGAGCGTCGCGGGGCGGGAAACCTCCCGGCCGTCCTTCACGGGCTCGAGCCACACGAGGGCATCCTTGATTCCCTCCTCGCCGATACGGCGGAGAAACTCGTTTTGGATCTCCGTATGCGTATCAAACACAAAGCCGTTTTCGGGATAAAGCAGTTTTGCCATATGTAATTCCTCTCTGAAACAAAAAACGGAAGAGAATCCGAAGATTCTCTTCCGCCTTATTTTTTAGAATCTTACCGGATGCGTAAAGCTTACGCCTCTTCGACCTCAAAAGCCTTGAGAGACTCGGGATCGTCGGTGGAGTACATAACCGGTTCTTCTGCCGGTGCCTCAGCGACTTCCTCTGCAGCCGGCTCGATGAGAGCACGGATGGACAGGCTGATCTTCTGATTCTCCATATCGATATCGGTAATCTTTACATCAACCGTCTGACCGACAGAGAGCACCTCATCCGGCTTTGCGATCTTGTGATCGGCAATCTGGCTGATGTGAATAAGTCCGTCCACGCCGTCAACGATCTCAGCGAATGCACCGAAGGGCATGAGAGATACGATCTTCACGTTTGCAACGTCTCCAACGGAGTAGTTGGTGGTGAAGATAGTCCAGGGGTTGGTAGCCTCGGTCTTGTGGCCGAGAGAAATACGTCCGCGCTCGCGATCGAGGGACTTTACAAAGACGTGCAGTTTATCGCCGACCTTGACAACGTCCGAGGGCTGGCGGATGTGCTTCCAGGACAGCTCGGAGGTATGTACCATACCGTCCACACCGGCACCGAGGTCCACGAAAGCGCCGTAAGAAGTGAGGCTCTTGACAACGCCGTCAAACTCCTGACCCTCTTCAAGGGTGCTCCAGAAAGCTTCCTCCGCTGCCTTTCTCTCCTCACGGAGTACGGCACGGATGGATGCGTATGCTCTCTTTCTTTCGGGCTTGATCTCAACGATCTTTACCCGCTGGGTGGTGCCAACGATGGAAGCGAGATCGCCGTCCTTCGGTACACCGCTCAGAGATGCGGGGATGAATACGCGGACGCCCTTCAGGGAGATGATAACGCCGCCCTTGACGGCCTCCACAATGCGTCCCTCGAGGATCTCACCGGAAGCCTCGGCGGCTACGATCAGATCCCAGTTCTTGTCGGTGTCTACTCTCAGCTTATCGAGGGTTGCAATACCGTCGATATCGCTTACCTTAATTACTTTTGCCTTGATCTCGTCGCCGACCTTGAACAACTCAGAGAGTTTTGCAGACGGATCGTCTGTCAGCTTATCGTGTACGATAACACCGGTCGTCTTCGCACCGAGGTCCAGGTGGATCTCGTTTTGAGAGATCGAGGTGATTACACCGGTAACAACTTCTCCTGTATTTAAAGTTTTGAGAGATTCTTCGAGCAGATCTGCAAAGTTTTCCATTTGCTCAGCCATGGTTTGTTTTACCTCCTGTATTACACTGTACGGCGTCGATGCGCCGGCAGTTATGGACACAGTTTGACATCCGGTGAAGTCGATATGCGCAAGGTCAGCCGCGTCCTCGATCAGATACGAGCGGGGGCAGCGTTCTTTGCAGACGGCGTGTAATTTCGCCGTATTCGAGCTGGTGCGGCTTCCGATAACCAAAACGGCATCGGATTTTCCGGCCAATTCGGCGGCTTCCTTCTGTCTTTCCTCAGTCACAATACATATTGTATCAAAAATTTCAGGGTTTGTATATACCTTTTTGAGAATTTCCAAACTTTTTTTCCATTCGGAAAGCTTTTGTGTTGTCTGCGACGCCACAGAAATGGAAATTATATCCTTTTTTTCGTCATTTTCTCCATTTTCGACGTTTTCTGCTTCCAAAATGGACGCAAGCTCTTCGGCAGAGGAGAACACAGTGCCGCCGTCGGCACAGCTGAGAATGCCTCTCACCTCGGGATGATCGGGCGCACCGAGGAGAAAAAACCGTTTTCCCTCGCCGGAGTTTTCCTTGGCAATCTTTCTTACCTTCTCCACGAACGGGCAGGTGCAGTCGAGAACGGTGAGCGCGGGATATTCGGCGGCACACGCGTTCAGTTCACGAATGACTGACTCCGTCTCACCGTGCGCGCGGATGACCACGGTAACGGGTGTTCCCTCTTTCACCCTTCGGAGAACCTCGGGAATATCTGCGGGGGAAATCTCACGCACGCCCCGTGCCGAGAGAGAGGAGCAGTAGCCGTCGTTATGGATAAGCCTGCCGAGCGTTACGATCTCGGAACCGCCCTTTTCGATCGCCGCCTCAACAGCTTCCGTCGCGCGGCGTACACCGAAGCAGAAGCCGGCGTGGGATGCTACCGTAATGCTCATTTTTGCACCTCCGGTTTATTCTCGTCCGCTGGCGTCAAAGCACGGGTGTACCCACCGAGCGCGCAGATATCGGAAAAGATCTTTTCCGTGGCCGTCTTGTACTCGTTTCTGCCGCCGCTCTCAAAGCCGAACGACTCGTACGGGATCGGATCGCCGACGACGAGCTCCGTTTTCCGAAAGAAGCGGACACGGTTGCCCTTCGTACGGATATACGTCGGCACTACCGTCGCCTTCGCGTGATAAGCAATCATGCCGACGCCGTGCTTCACGGGCGTCTCGGCAGGATTCACGCCGGCGTGGCGCGTGCCCTGCGGAAAGATGCCGATCATCTCTCCGTCCTCGAGAAGCGAGATCGTTTTTTTGATGCTGCCCACGTCCGCGCCGCCGCGATCTACGGGATACGCGCCGAGCAGTGTGAGAAAGCCTCTGAGAAGCGGGATCTTGAACAGTTCCTTCTTTCCCATATAGCGGATCTGCCGACCCAGTGCCGCCGACAAAATCAAAACGTCGAGCATACTCGTATGGTTGGCACACACGATGCACCCGCCCTCTTTCGGGATCTTTTCCTTATTCACCACCCGAATACAAAAGAAAAGCCGCACGGGAACGACAAAAATTGCATACATTACCTTGTAAAAATTACTCATCGCCGCATTTTCCCCGAATGATAGAGAGTGCCGTTTCAAGCGTTTCTTCGAGGGTCATCTCGGAGTTGTCGAGGAGAACGGCATCCTCGGCAGCCACAAGCGGAGCGATATCACGGCCGCTGTCCGCCCGGTCGCGTTCTACCGTTTCTTTATAGATCTGCTCGTAGGAGCACTGAACACCTTTTTCCTGCATCTCCAGATAGCGGCGTTTCGCTCTCGCTTCTGCCGATGCCACAAGGAACAGCTTTACGTCCGCATCGGGCATGATGACCGTGCCGATATCGCGGCCGTCCATAACAACGCCGCCGCGCTTCACCATATCCTTCTGGATACCGAGAAGAAACGCGCGGACAGCAGGGATCGCGGACACAGCCGATGCCGCCATCGAGATCTCGGGCGTGCGGATCTTATCCCCGACGTCCTCCCCTGAGAGGAGTACGGACTGCACGCCATCCTTATATACGAGATCGACCTGCACGTCGGAAAGCGCAGACGTAACTCCATCCGTATCCTTCGGATCTATGCCGTGCCGTACCATATAAAGACCGACGGCGCGATAAAGCGCGCCCGTATCTACGTAAATGAGAGAAAGTGCGCGGGCGAGCGCACGGGCAAGCGTGCTTTTTCCTGAGCTGCTCGGGCCGTCGAGAGCAATATTCCGTTTTTTCATATTAATCTCCATTCGGATATGATTTCATAAGTCAAGAGCGGCGGCATACTCCGCCGCGCCCTCTCCGGCGGCAGCGCCGGTCGAAAAAGCGATCTGCAGATTATACCCGCCGGTGTAGGCATCGACGTCGATGACCTCGCCCGCAAAAAACAGGCCGGGACAGCGCTTTGCCATCATCGTTTTCGTGTGGATCTCGCCGACGTCCACGCCGCCCGAGGTGACGATCGCCTCGTTTATGGGACGGAATCCCGTCGGCGTTAAGGGGAAATGCTTGAGCGCGAGGAGAAGCGAAAGACGCTCGGCTCTCGTTACCGTACCTGCCTTTTTGCGGGGCGAAATGCCCGTCAGCGCGATAATCGGATCGATCAGCTTCTGCGGGAGCAGATCGGACAGCGCGTTTACAAAATCTCTCTGTGCGTACTTCGAGAGATCGCTGAGGAGCCGCGCATCGAGCGTCGCATCGTCAAGCGCCGGCTTGAGATCAATCTCCATACGGTAGGATTGCATATCGCCGCGCATATGCGCGGAGGCTGACAGAACGAGAGGCCCCGACACGCCGAAATGCGTAAAGAGCATCTCACCCATCTCAAAAAACACGGTCTTGCCGCCCGATGACACCGTAAGGGTTACGTTGCGCAGCGAGAGTCCCGCAAGCGGTGCGGTATCTTCCTTCGTTATAACGGGCACGAGTGACGGCAAAACGTCCGTAACGGAAAGTCCCGCCGACCGAGCGAGACGGTAACCGTCTCCGCGCGATCCCGTGCCGGGATAGGAGACGCCGCCGGTCGCCACGATCACAGCACCGTACGGATACTCTCCGCTGTCTGTAACGACGCCCGTAACGGATTTCACAGAATCCGTTTCCGAGAAAGAAAGCGCCGTTACCGCCTCACGCACGACGCGCACGCCGAGTGCGCGCATCCGTTTCTCGAGCGCCACGGAAATATCCGCGGCACGATCGGACACGGGAAACACACGCCGTCCGCGCTCCGTTTTAAGCGGCACGCCCGCCTCCTCGAAAAACGCCATCGTATCGGCGGGGGTGAAGCGGTAGAGAGCACCGCGGAGAAACTTCGGATTCTTCGTTACCGCCTCCATCACCTCGTCGGCGGTGCAGTCGTTCGTAACGTTGCATCTTCCCTTTCCGGTGATGCGGAGTTTTTTGCCAAGGACGTTATTGGGCTCATATACTGTCACAGAGGCGCCCGCCTCTGCCGCGTGGATAGCGGCCATCATGCCGGCGGCGCCGCCGCCTACGACCGCGACGTTATTCATCCGATTCGTCCCTTTCTTTGCTGTCTGCGCTCTTATTGTATACGTTGAACGTATCCCATACGTGCTCAAGCTTCGTAAGCGTAGCGGACAGTTCCGCCTGCTTTTTCTGTGCTACCGCGGCAAGCAGGGCGTTGATGATCGAGAGCGGCGCTACGAGCGAGTCCACGAAGGACGCCATATCGCTGCGGGCGGTGAGCACTGCGTGCGCGTTTTTCGCGATAGGCGAGTTTTCGCTGTCCGTGATCGCAACCACGCGTGCATCCGTTTGGTGCGCGTACTCCACGGCATTCACGATGCGGCTCGAATAGCGGGGAAAACTGATCGCAAGCATTACGTCGTCCTTCTCCATACGGAGCAGCTGCTCAAAAATCTCGCTGCCGCTCGTCGTGCGGATGAGACGCACGTCCTCAAACATATAACTGAGGTAATAATTCATAAACTCCGCGAGAGCGGAAGAAGAACGCATACCGATGATGTAGATCGCACGGGCGTTCAGGATCGCTTCCACAGCGCGGTCAAACGCCGCGCGGTCGATATGCTCGCCGGTATATTTGATCTTATCGGCATCCGAGGCGAGCACCGCATCGAGAATGGATGCGTCACCGAGCCGTTTGTTCGTAACCTCGATCCGCTGAAGCGACGTCAGCCGACGGCGAACGGTCTCCTGCACACTCCGCTGGAGCGCGGGATAGCCGTCAAAGCCGAGCTGAAGCGCAAAGCGAACGACCGTCGACTCCGACACGGACACTTCTTCGCCGAGCTGTGCGGCTGTCATATAGGCAGCCTTGTCGTAATGATTCTCTATAAACGAAGCGATGCGCTTTTGACCCTTCGAAAGCGTAGGCATCGCCGTTTCAATGATTTTGAGGAGATCCTGCATGGTGTCATCCTTTCCCTCGGTGCCCTTGTGGGCACACGTACACTAACTATCATTATATAAAAAAAACGGTTCTCTGTCAAGGAAGGATGCACCAAACCGCCCTCATATACCAAAAAATCGGACGGGTATGTCGAAAAAGAAAACGAGATTCATTGACAAGCAGCACGCATCGTGATATAATATCTTCAATTATTCTTATATATAATTTCACAGCCGCCAAGGCGGCAGATAAAAGGATGGAACATATGGAAAAAAGAATCAGAGCCGGTATCGTCGGCGCAACGGGTATGGTAGGTCAGCGCTTCATTACGCTGCTTCAGAATCATCCCTATTTTGAGTTGACCGCACTCGCGGCAAGCGCACGCTCCGCCGGCCGCACCTACGAGGAAGCTGTGGACGGCCGCTGGAAGATGGCAACACCCATGCCGGCAGACGTTGCTAAAATGACCGTTATGGACGCCGCCGACATCGACGCTATCAAAGAAAAGGTCGATTTCGTATTCTGCGCCGTAAACATGAAGAAGGACGAGATCCGGGCCCTTGAGGAAGCATACGCGAAGGCAGAGATCCCCGTCGTTTCCAACAACTCCGCACACCGCTGGACCGACGACGTCCCGATGATCATTCCGGAGATCAACGACAACCACTCCGAGATCATTGAGAGTCAGAGAAGGCGCCTCGGCACGAAGCGCGGCTTTATCGCCGTAAAACCGAACTGCTCCATTCAGGCGTACGTTGCCGCTCTCACGCCTCTCAAAAAGTACGGCATCAAGGAAGTAGTGGCTACTACCTATCAGGCAATCAGCGGCGCGGGCAAGACGTTCAACGAATGGCCCGAGATGATCGACAACATCATCCCCTTCATCTCCGGTGAAGAAGAAAAGAGCGAAAAGGAACCTCTCAAGATTTGGGGCGAGATCAAAGGCGACATCATCGAGACCGCCAAAGCGCCGCTCATCACGACGCAGTGCATCCGCGTACCCGTTACCGACGGACACACCTGCGCGGTATTCGTAAACTTTGAGACGAAGCCGTCGAAGGAAGAGATCCTCGAGGCGTGGAAATCGTTCAGCGGCGCTCCGCAAGAACTCGGTCTTCCCCATGCGCCCGAACAGTTCATCACTTACTTCGAGGAAGAAACCCGCCCGCAGGCGCGTCTCGACCGCGACATCTACGGCGGTATGGGCGTAACGCTCGGACGCCTGAGAGAAGATACGCTGTTCGACTACAAGTTCGTCGGCCTTGCACACAACACCCTCCGCGGTGCGGCAGGCGGCGCAGTACTTACCGCCGAGCTCCTTTACCGCCAGGGTTACCTCGACTGATTTTGCTCATTATGAGGCTGTCGCATTTAACTGCGACAGCCTCAAATATTTGCGGCAAGGACGCAAATATTTGAAATTCCAATGAAATGGAGTTGTTGCTTTTATGAATGCAACAACTCCATTTTTGCGCCGACAAACGGATTTTTTATATTTTTTGTACAAATTATGCAAAAACCTCTGTACAGGCGAAAACAATTATGGTATAATTGATGTGTAAACGAGAGATGCCGTTTACAAATTCTCAAAAAGGTGGGTTGTACATGAAGATTACCTTTGTAGGCAGACAAATGAGCGTTCGCGACAGTCTCAAATCCATGGTGGAAAAGAAGCTTGCCAAATTCGACAGGTTCTTCCATGAGGATGCCGAGGCTACCGTCAAGTTCGGCTACGTGCGCGATCTCGACCGGCTGGAGATCACCATTTCCGCTGACGGCACGCTGTACCGCTCCGAAAAGGAAGCCTCCACCTTCGAAATCGCGTTGGATGAATGCATGGACGCCATCGAACGGCAGATGCGCAAAAACAAAACGCGCCTCGAACGCCGTCTGAGAGAAGGCGCTTTCGCACCGATTGAAGCCGAGCCGGCAGAAGCCGCAGAGCCGGTCGCCGAAGATGGCGAGTTCGTTATCCGGACGAAAGAATTCACCATCAAGCCTATGACGCCGGAAGAAGCGATTCTCCAGATGAATCTCCTCGGACACTCGTTCTTTATGTTCCGCGATTGTGCATCGGAGGAAATCTCTGTCGTTTATAAACGCAAGGACGGCGCGTACGGCATGATCGTACCCGTCTGACCGTGTCAAATATATAAAGGGGCTGCTCTCAGAGCAGTCCCTCTTTTTCATCCGCCATACCGACAAAGATCGCCTTGATCCCGTAAAGAAGAAGCGGTGCCAGAAAAACGCCCCACACCCCAAAGAGCGAAAATCCCGCAAACACGAAAAAGAGCGTAAAGAGCGGATGCACGCCGATCGTATCACCAACAATTCTCGGCTCGGCGAACTGGCGCACCACGTACATCACACCAAAAAGGACGAACAGTCCCACCCCACGGTACAGATCCCCCTCTAAAATAGCAAAAATGCCCCACGGAACGAGCACCGTCCCCACGCCGAACACCGGAAGCACGTCAACGAGTGCCACCAGAAGCGCTATGACGTACGGGCGATCGACATTCAGGATCAGAAATCCCGATAGCAGTTCCGCATAGGTGAAGAGAAGAATCGTCAGATACGCCCGCACGTACCCGCCGACAGCCGATCGCATACGGGTAAGAAGCGACGTAAGCCGCGCAATCGTTTTTTCACTCAAAAAGAAGCGTATTTGCTCAATGAGCGCCGTGCCGTCGAAAAACAGATAAAACAGCGCGATCACCCCCACGAGGAGCGAGAGGATCAGGCGCGGCAGTCCCATAATGACTGACGTGGCACCGGCGGTAAGCGCGGCGCTGGCGCTTGACACCGCCTCCCGTATCATCCCCGAGAAAACACTGTACAGCGTTTCAAGATTTCCCGACGTATCCTTTGCTCCGCCTATCTTTTTAATAAGATCCATAAGACGGCGCAAGGGATTTTCAGGGTCGTCGAGCATCGCAGGCAAAGACGCGATCAGATCGCGGGCGCTCGCATATAAGAACCGGCCGAGCGACACGATCCCAAAAGACAAAAGAGACACCGCGCCCAAAATAAGAAGTGTGCCGCACAGTTTTCTCGGAAGTCGGAGATGCTTCCCGAGGAACTGCGACGCGGGGCGCAGAATCGACGCGACCAAAGCCGCAAGCGCGAACGGCAAAAGAACGCCCGCAAAATAACGGATAACGACGTACCCGAAGAAAAGTGCGATCGCGGCCGTTACCCCGATGGAGGAAAGGCGCACCCACGTTTCCGTTTTCACCGTAATCACCGCCCGTTTTGAATATTCCCTTAAAAGTATATGCTGTACATAGGTTTCTCAAACGGATTTTCACAAAAATCCAAAAATCATTTGACAACCGGGTAGAGATGATATATAATGGTCTCGTACGTAATCATCTTGCTTTTCTGAACGGAGGACTTACCCTTGAAAAAAGTTGCTGTGATCGGCCTCGGCAGTATTTCCGGCGTGCATATTAATGCCATTCTGAAAAACGATTTCGGAAAAATCGAAGCCATCTGTGATGTAAAACCCGAACGGATCGAGAAAGCAGAACAGTCCATTCCGTATCCGGTTCGCACCTATACGGATTACAAAAAACTGCTTGAAGAAGTAAAGCCCGACGTCGTGCACGTCTGCACGCCGCATTATCTGCACAAGCCGATGGCAGTTGACGCTATGCGCAACGGGGCTGACGTTTATCTTGAAAAACCGGCAGCTCTCAATTATGAAGAGGGTCTTGAAATTCTAAAAGCAGAGAAAGAGACCGGCAGAAAAGTCTGCGTATCCTTCCAGAACCGCGTTATCGCCACAAATCTCAAAGTAAAAGAGATCATCGAATCGGGCGAGATGGGCGCATTCCTCGGCGCGCGCGGAATCGTTACGTGGAACCGCACCGGTGCATACTACACGGAAAGCGGCTGGCGCGGCGCATGGGCAACCGAGGGCGGCGGCGTTCTTATGAATCAGTCGATCCACACGCTCGATATGCTCTCCTATTTCGGCGGCGATATCGTAAAAGCCGTGGGAACCGCATCTCTCCGGACGAATGCGGACATCATTGAGGTAGAAGACACCGCGGAGGCCACGCTGTATCATGAAAGCGGAAAAACGTCCGTCTTCTATGCCACCAACTGCAACGCAGTCGACTCGTCCGTTATGATCGAGGTGTTCCTTGAAAAAGGAAAGCTCCTTACACAAGGCAAAAAATTGTACCGAGACATCGGCGAGGGCTATGAGGTAATCCTCAACGACAAGACGGCCCCCGCGGTCGGCAAAGCGGTATGGGGCACCGGCCACGCAATGATGATTCAAAGATTCTACGCTGCCATTGACGGTGAGGACACCTACTACTGCACGCTCGAGGAAGGACTCAAGGTTCTCCGTGTCATCGGCGACATCTACAAAACGAATCCTCACGGCAAAAACCTCAAATAATATACTGATACCTAATATTTTCGACAGAAAGGACGTAAATTTCCGCATGAAAAATCAAATGAAGCGGCTTCTCCTTCTAACCCTTGCTTTAGTGCTCTTTCTTGGCATCACGGGATGCAAAAAAACGGGCGGCGGAAATTACGGAGACACGGTTATGGTAGAGATCACAATGGAAAACGGCGGCGTCATCAAGCTTGAGCTGTACCCCGAGGTAGCGCCGATCACCGTAGAGAATTTCGTGACGCTTGCAAAAGACGGCTTCTATGACGGGCTGACCTTCCACCGCATCATTGAAGGATTTATGATCCAGGGCGGTGATCCCGAGGGCACGGGCATGGGCGGATCAGGAAAAAACATCAAGGGCGAATTTGCCTTAAACGGTGTGCCGAACAACATCGCACACGTGCGCGGTGTCATTTCTATGGCACGCTCCCGCAAGTACGACAGCGCCTCCTCCCAATTCTTCATCATGCACGGGGACGCGCCCTGGCTGGACGGTGAGTACGCCGCCTTCGGCCGCGTTACTGAAGGTATGGATGTCGTAGACGAGATCGCCTCCGTCAGAACGGGTGCCGGCAATATGCCGATCGTACGGCAGGTTATTAAAACCATCCGCGTTATTGAATGAGAATAGGAAATCCGGTGAATCCGAATGGGTTTGCCGGATTTTTTACATTTTTTCCTTCGCTTTCTATAAATTACTCCCCCACTTTTGCCCCCAAACAGCCGAGAGAATACGGAAAACTGTTGCTTTTTTTCCCAAAATGATGTATAATGGTTTGAAGTATGCAGTATATCCACGCGTATTTATACGGCTTTCTTCGCCGTATTCCATATCAAAACTCTCTCTACAGGAGCGCGTTTTTTATGCGAATAATGAAAGTCGCCGTTTGTGCGATCCTTGCGTGTCTGTTTTTATTACAGCCCGTTTTGGCGGCATACGTCGTCCCGGCCGCAGAAAAAAACTTTTCCCACTTCCCCCCGAACGGTGGGGGCACCCCCGTTTCGTCCGTTCTGAAGGTAAAACCGAATATTTCTGAAGAACAAGCCGCTGAACGCCTCTATTACCTCGGTCTTATAAGCGGTGTCGGCACGATCAACGGCAAGACGCATTTTGCTCTCAGCCGCGCCATCACGAAGCTTGAGGCACTCATCATGGCAACGCGCGTTATGGGTGTCGAAACAGAAGTGCTTGAAGAAAACCATCCCCATCCGTTCACGGACGTTCCCGCATGGGGTTCAGCCTACGTCGGATACTTTTACGAAAAAGGCGTGATCGCCGACACGGAATCGAACCTCTTTTTCACCGATGCCGCCGTCTCCACCGCCGTTTTTATGAAGTATATGCTGAGCGCATTGGGCTATCCCGTTGACAGTAGCCAGGGCGCACTCGCCGACATGGTCGTTTGGGGACAGCAGATCGGCATCTGCACCACCACCTCGGCTAAGATTTCCCGCGGACAGGCCGTCATGATGATGTACCGCACTCTCGACACCACGAAGGCAGACTCCGAGCACACGCTCTCCTTCTCACTCGTTGAGGCAGGCGTACTCGACTATCATGACGTACAGTTCCTGCTTTGGAACGAAAACAACGAAGAAGTACAAGCCTATATTGAATCGCGCGGATATTCTCTTGTGAAATCCCTTAAGGAAGGCAAATACGCCATTACACTCTTTGATAACACGCGCTCCTTGAACGTCCGCGTGGATGGCTCGGGTGAAGACTACGAAGGCGTCGGCGTTACCGTTTGGAGAACCACCGATGATGTTTCTCAGAAGTTCCGTGTTGAAAAAACAAAGGATGGCACGTACCGCCTCTATTCCTACGCCTCGGGCGGCGGATACAATCGGTATCTTGGCTTCGGCAAGAACGGCCACGCGGGGCTCTACAGTTCCCACTCCCGCTATGCTGCCGAGTTCATTCCCCGGTATGCAGACGAAGGTGACGGAAGCTGGTATCTCCTCTCTGCCGCCGATCCCACGAAAGCACTCTCTACGCTGAACGATCGCAACGACGCCACCGTCATGCTGCGCGAGGTAGGCGCGGAGGGTTACGTCCAGCGCTGGATGTTTGCCTTTGACGGCATCGTGAACGAAGAAGGCTATGAGTTCGCCTTGTATCCGGCCGACGTTCTTTCCGTAACACAGGGGTACTACGATACCTACTCCCACCAAAAGCAGAATGCGCTTGACATCACGACACCAAAGCAGGTTGTATTCGCGCCGTTCACCGGCAAGATCGTCCGCATAGACCGCGGTTATCACCGTTACAATACGGTGTGGCTCCAAAGCTGTGACAAGGTAGTCTACGCAGACGGCACGGTCGATTATATGACGGTCGTCTTTATGCATGATAACAACGTCAGCGAGCTCTCCATCGGACAGATCGTAACGCAGGGTGAGAACTTCTACCATCCCGGTGTGGCGGGCGGCGCGACCGGCGCACACGTACACATCGCCTGCATACGCGGCGAATATAAATCTACAATGGCTCTCACCGGCAGCGGTGACGTATATCCGGAAGACGCGCTGTTCGTTCAGAGCGGCACGGCGGTACACTCTCCCTACGGTCTCGACTGGGTATACCTCGACTGATTCAGAAAAACGGCACCGCCGCCTCCCTATGAGTGCGGCGGTCTTTTGCCCTTTCTCACACCGATTCCATAATGAAAGGAATACAATATGCCTATCGAGATGAAAAACGAAAAAACGGCTGCAGAGCGCATAAGCGTACTGCGGCGGCAGATCGAGCATCACCGAAAGCTGTACTATGAAAACGACGCGCCCGAAATCTCGGATTTTGCCTTTGACGCGCTGTTCGAAGAACTGAAGGCGCTTGAAGTCCAATACCCCCACCTCGATACGCCGGATTCTCCAACGCACAAGGTAGGCGGCACCGCCCTCGAAAAATTTGCGAAGGTACCGCACATCGTCCGCATGGGAAGTCTCACCGACGTGTTCGATTTTGACAGTCTTCGCGCGTTCGTACAGGATGCAAAAAGGACGATTCGGGAAGAAGGCATCCCCGAGGATGAAATCCTCTTTACCGTAGAGCCAAAAATCGACGGGCTTTCCGTCGCCCTGACGTACGATGGCGGGCGCCTCGTTCTGGGTGCCACCCGCGGAGACGGCCTTGTGGGCGAAAACGTTACGGAAAATCTTATGACGATCCGCGCGATACCCCACGCAATCAGCGCTCTCAAAGCCCCTCTCACGGTACGGGGCGAAGTCTATATGCCGCGCGAAAGTTTTCTCGCGCTCAATCAAAAAAGAGAGGCGGCAGGCGAAAAGCTGTGGGCAAATCCTCGCAACGCCGCCGCGGGCTCACTTCGTCAGCTCGACGCGTCCGTTACCGCCGAGCGCGGGCTCTCAATCTTTGTGTTCAATCATCAGACGGGCGCCCTTTATGAGGACGGCCACGCGCCCACGCACCACAGTGAGACGATTCACCGTATGAGAGAACTGGGCTTTCCGACCGTATCTCTCCTCTCCGTGAGCGGTGATGCGGATACAATTATCGACTCGATTAAAACACTCGGTGCCGAAAGAGATTCCCTCCCCTACGATATCGACGGCGCTGTTATCAAAATCGACTCTCTCCGCCAACGGGAGATTTTGGGCGAGGGCACCAGCACGCCCAAGTGGGCGGTAGCATACAAATACCCGCCTGAGCAGAAGGAGACGAAGCTCGTTGGCATCACGTTCCAGATCGGACGCACCGGCGTTCTCACGCCGAACGCAGAACTCTCCCCCGTCCGTCTCGCGGGAACAACCGTATCCCGCGCCACGCTTCACAATATGGACATCATCCGAGAGCGTGATCTCCGCATTGGCGACACCGTTCTCGTCCAAAAGGCGGGCGACATCATCCCCGAGATCGTGGGCAGTATTGCCGCACGGCGCGACGGATCCGAAACGCCTCTCACAATTCCCACGGCCTGCCCATCGTGCGGCGGCAAGCTTTTGTTTGACGGTGTGGACGAATCGGACGAGGAATGGACAGGCGAGGGCGCACTCGGCGCGCTTCGCTGTATCAATCCCTCCTGCCCTGCCCAGCTGGAGCGCCGGCTTATCCATTTCGCCTCCAAAGGCGCTATGGGCATCGACGGCATGGGTCCCCGCATCGTAATGCTACTCCTCGGGGAGAATCTCATAAAAGACGCGGCAGACATGTATACGCTCACAAAAGAACAACTCGCCGCGCTTCCAAGGCTTGGCGAAAAATCGGCCGAGAATCTCATCGCCGCGATCGATGCCTCTCGCAAAGCGGGCGCGGCACGGCTCCTATTCGCCCTCGGCATCCGCCACGTCGGCGAGATCGCCGCTTCTTCGATTCTCTCACACTTCGGCAGCATCGAAGCGCTCTTTAGCGCCACCCCGGAAGAGCTCCTATCCATCGACGACATCGGCGAGGTGATCGCCGCATCGGTCGTGGAGTTTTTCGCTCTCCCCGAAACCCGTGATCTCATCACCCGTCTCAACGCCGCCGGTGTCGAGACCGCGCTCACGACGCCCACTGAGATCGCTGCGCCCATTTTTGCAGGGATGACCTTCGTCCTCACCGGCACGCTCTCTTCTCTCTCAAGAGACGAAGCGGAGGCGATGATCCGCCTGCGCGGCGGTAAGGCAACCGGCTCCGTGTCGAAAAAAACGACCGTCGTGCTGGCGGGCGAGAACGCCGGCTCCAAGCTCACACGCGCAGGTGAACTCGGCGTGCCCGTGATTGACGAGGCCGCGTTCCTTTCGATGATCGAAACGGGGGAGGTAATTTTGCCGTGATTCTCTTATGGATCCTCGTTGGCATCCTGGCATTTTTGCTTCTCTCCGTTTGCCTTGTTACCGTTTGCCTGTACCGATACGGTCTCAGCCGACGTCCATTCCCGTTCTCCCCTGCGCAGACGGACGTTTGGGCAGAGCCGCCGAAGCCGCGCATACGAAGCGACGGCACGCCCTACGATCCATACGGATGGGGGGATGCGATCCGTAAAGCGGATCTTGCGCTCTTTGAACTCGGCCAAAGCGCCCCGCGCTTTACGATCACGTCTAGAGACGGGTTGACGCTCGCCGCTCGCTATATCGCGCCGGAGAACACGCTGCGCGGCATCGTACTGATGGTGCACGGCTACCGCTCCGATCCGATAAACGATTTCTCCTGCGCCGTCAGGGATATGCGGCAAATGGGCATGGGGTGTCTCCTCATTGAGCAACGCGCGCACCTAACGAGCGAGGGCAACACGATCACGTTTGGTGTGATGGAGCGGTACGACGTTCTCGATTGGGCGCGCTTTCTTGAAAAAGAATTCCCGGGGACGCCCGTTATCTTTGACGGCATCTCTATGGGCGGTGCAACCGTCATGATGGCGGCCGCTCTGGACCTTCCCCGAAACGTGCGCGGTATCATCGCGGACTGCGGTTTCACCTCGATGCATGAGATGTTCGAGAAAATTATCGGCGAGTGGTTTCACTTGCCGCCGTGGCCTTTTATTCCGCTGGCAAGCGCCTACTCGCGCCTTATTAACGGGTTCGGATTTTCAGACGTTACCGCAGAGGAGTCACTCAAACGTGCGAAAGTGCCGGTCATCCTGGCGCACGGCACGGGCGACACCTTCGTTCCCTTCACGATGGCAGAGAAGATCTACGGTGCCGTTCGTGATTCGATCGATATAACATTCATCAAAGCAGACGGCGCTGAACACGGCATGACGTACCTGAAGGAATACGAGACCTACAAGGGTGCAATCGAAGCGCTCTTTGACAGATGCACCGCTTGACAAAACTGATTCATCAAGAATAAAAAAAGAGATACGCGTTTTGCGTATCTCTTTTCTATTAGAGTGTTACTTACTCAGCGTCCTTCGTTTCCTCAAGGTCAACGAATTTGATGAGAGCCATCTCCGCGCCGTCACCGCGGCGGGGACCGAGTTTGTAAATCTGGGTGTAACCGCCATTTACAGCCGCATACTTCGGAGCGATAACGCTGAACAGCTTGGATACAGCGTCCTCCTTAGTGATGTAAGCAAGGGCGGCACGGCGGCTGGCAAGCGTGTTCTGCTTACCGAGCGTTACCATCTTCTCTGCAACTGCGCGAACTTCCTTCGCACGGGTGAGAGTCGTCTCGATGGAGCCGTTTTCTATCAGATAAGTGACAAGACCGCGAAGCATCGCATTTCTGTGTGCGGTCGGTCTGCCGAGTTTTCTGGTACCGGGCATGTTACATGTCCTCCTTTGCGTATAGGTTTTTTAGCGCTCAATTGCGCATTACTCTTCCTCTTTCTTCAGCTCGAGACCGAGGGAGTGGAGTTTGAGAATGACTTCCTCCAGCGACTTTTTGCCCAGGTTTCTGACCTTGATCATATCCTCTTCGGTACGGTTGGTCAGATCCTCTACGGTGTCAATGCCTGCGCGCTTCAAGCAGTTGAAGCTGCGGACAGACATGTCAAGCTCCTCAATGGTCATCTCAAGGACTTTTTCCTTGACGGTTTCTTTGCTTTCAACCATGATTTCCGCATTCTTTGCCTCGTCGGACAGATCGACGAACAAATTGAGATGCTCGTTGAGTATCTTGGCGCCAAGAGAAATCGCTTCTTTGGCAGAAATCGTGCCGTTCGTCAGAACTTCCAAAGTCAACTTGTCATAATCCGTATTGCTGCCGACACGCGTATTCTCCACGGTATAATTTACGTTATACACGGGCGTATAGATCGAGTCGGTAAAGATCGTGCCAAGCGGAGCGGAGACGTTCTGCGCTGCGGCGGTGTAAATCTGCTTGTTCTTTTCCTGGGATACGTACCCGCGACCGTGGTCGAAGGTAAGCTCCATATAGAACCGAACGTTCTCGCCAACAGTTGCAATGTGAAGATCCGGATTCAGAATTTCAATATCGGGATCCGGTTTGATATCTCCCGCAGTTACAACGCAGGGACCCGTTACGTCGATGACACCCATCTTCGGCTCATCGGCGTGCAGCTTTGCGGTAATGCCTTTTACGTTCAGTACGATCTCACAAACGTCTTCTTTCACGCCCGTGATCGTGGAAATCTCGTGAAGCACACCGTCAATCTTGATGTTGGTCACAGCAACGCCGGGGAGGGAACTCAGAAGAACACGGCGGAGCGAGTTGCCGAGGGTAACCCCGTAGCCTCTCTCCAGAGGTTCAACGATGAACTTGCCGTTTCTGCCGTCCTCTGATAAGTTCACAGTTGTAATATTCGGCTTTTCTATTTCTATCATGAATAATAACCCTCCGTTAATCTAAAATGCAAATCCACAAATTTGCCGGGTGACGGATTTCTTGCCGCTTTACGATCATACGAAACACCCGATAGGCATCTTTTGATGCCTGCCGGAGGCAGTATAATCCGGCAGGTTATTACTTGGAATAGAGCTCGATGATGAGCTGTTCCTCGAAGGGGAAGTCGATATCTTCTCTCTCAGGGATCGCTACCATCTTGCAGGAGAAATTATCCTTATCCATTTCAAGCCACTTGGGGGTAATGACAACTGCCATCTGCTCTGCGAGAACCTTGAACTTCTCGGAAGAACGGGACTTTTCCTTCAGTGCAACTACATCGCCAACCTTCAGAATGATGGACGGAATGTCTACCTTCTTACCGTTGAGGGTGAAGTGTGCGTGACGGATCAACTGACGGGCTTCCTTACGGCTGCTTGCCAGACCGATTCTGTACACTACGTTGTCCAGACGGCGCTCAACGAGGCTCAGAAGGTTTGCACCTGCTACGCCTTCCTGCTTGTCGGCCTTCTCATAGTATGCGTGGAACTGGTTCTCAAGTACGCCATAGTAACGGCGTGCAGTCATCTTCTCTCTGTGCTGGAGACCGTACTCCTTTACAGACTTACGAGCATTGGTGTGAGGGCCGGGTGCATTGGGGCGCTTAGCCACAGCGCACTTATCGCTCAGGCAGCGATCGCCCTTCAGAAACAGCTTTTTGCCTTCTCTGCGGCAGAGCTTGCAGGAAGGTCCTGTATATCTTGCCATACTGGTTTATTCCTCCTATTTCAATTAAACACGTCTGCGCTTCGGAGGGCGGCAGCCGTTGTGCGGGATCGGGGTTACATCGCGGATCAGGGTGATGTCCAAACCGGCAGTCTGCAGAGCGCGGATGGCGGACTCACGTCCCGGGCCGGGGCCCTTTACGAACACTTCAACGGTCTTCATACCGTGCTCAACGGCAGCCCT
>JAZKXO010000100.1:0-1198 GCA_045611685.1 Eubacteriales bacterium
CGTCGTTGACGCGGGTGACGGCATCCGCAAAAACGTCCTGATCTGCGGCGGTACAGGCTGTACATCCTCTCACTCCATGGACGTCCGCGAAGCTCTCGTAAAAGAATTGCAGCTCGCAGGCATCGAAGACGAAATCAAGGTAGTTACTACCGGTTGCTTTGGTCTTTGCGCACTCGGCCCGATCATGATCGTTTACCCCGAAGGCACCTTCTACAGCAAGGTTAAACCCGAGGATATGCGCGAAATCGTTACCGAACACCTCGTTGGCGGTAATCCCGTTCGTAAGCTTCTTTACAGCGAAACCGTAAAGGGCAGCGACATTCTCGCTCTCGACCAGACTCCCTTCTATGCAAAGCAGCAGCGCGTTGCTCTCCGTAACTGCGGTGTTATCGACCCCGAATGCATCAACGAATACATTGCACGCGACGGCTACCAGGCTCCCGCAAAGGTTATCACAACCATGACTCCCAAGGAAGTTATCCAGACCATCCTCGATTCCGGTCTCCGCGGTCGCGGCGGCGCAGGCTTCCCCACCGGCAGAAAATGGTCCTTCGCTGAAGCACAGCCCGCAGGTAAAAAATATGTCGTATGTAACGCTGACGAAGGCGACCCCGGCGCATTTATGGACCGTTCCGTTCTCGAAGGCGACCCTCACGCAGTTCTCGAAGCAATGGCTATCGCAGGCTACGCAATCGGCGCTGACGAAGGTTACATCTACGTTCGTGCTGAATACCCGATCGCCGTTAACCGTCTCGAAATCGCTATCAAGCAGGCTGAAGAAAACGGTGTTCTCGGCAACAACATTTTCGGCACGGGCTTCAACTTCAAGATCACTCTCCGTCTCGGTGCGGGCGCATTCGTTTGCGGCGAAGAAACCGCTCTTCTCACCTCCATCGAAGGTCACCGCGGTGAGCCCCGTCCCCGTCCTCCGTTCCCCGCAGTAAAGGGTCTCTTCGGCAAGCCTACCATCATCAATAACGTAGAAACTCTCGCAAATATCGCTCAGATCATCCTCAACGGACCCGAATGGTTCGCTTCCATGGGTACCGCAACCTCCAAGGGTACCAAGGTATTCGCTCTCGGCGGCAAGATCACCAACACCGGTCTCGTTGAGATCCCCATGGGTACCACCCTCAGAGAAGTTGTTGAAGAAATCGGCGGCGGCGTTCCCGGCGGCAAGAAATTCAAAGCTGCTCAG
>JAZKXO010000101.1:0-1349 GCA_045611685.1 Eubacteriales bacterium
ACCTGGGCTGAGACCTATGACGTTCTGATCTCCACCATCAAGGGCGAGACCGACAACGTCAAACGCTATGAGATGATGCACATGGCTGAGGACATCCTGATGAGCACCGGTTGTATCGTTCCCCTGTACTACTACACCGACGTCTTCATGATTGATGACTCCGTGGAAGGCTTCTTCTGCAACCCCCTGGGCTACAAGTACTTCATGTACTGCACCATCGCCGAGTAATTTCGGTTTTCAAGACCGGCAGGTTTCGACCTGCCGGTCTTCTTTACGCTGAGAGAAAAAATTGATAAAACAGATTTTTTTCTTTTCAATATCGAAAAAAACGTTGACAAACAGGGGAATGTGCAGTATAATAACATTCGCCTGTTGAAAAGGCATATATGGCGGCGTAGCTCAGGGGCTAGAGCACTCGGTTCATACCCGGGGTGTCGGCGGTTCAAATCCACCCGCCGCTACCAAATCCCGGAGAGATGATTTCGTCTCTCCGGGATACTATCCATGGCGCGTTGGTCAAGCGGTTAAGACACCGCCCTTTCACGGCGGTAACACGGGTTCGATTCCCGTACGCGTCACCAATATGGAGGCATAGCTCAGCCGGTAGAGCGCTCGCCTCACACGCGAGAGGTCACAGATTCGAGTTCTGTTGTCTCCACCAAAACACTCAGGTTTGTCCTGGGTGTTTTTCTTTTGCTCGGCGAAGTGATCTCCTCCGACTATAAATGATACACCCCATCTCGCAATAATCTGCGAGGTGGGGTGTGTTTGTTATTCCGCGGAATTCTTTTTCAGTGTGATGGTCTGTACGCCTTCGTAGACGGTGGTGGTCGTTGCCTTCTGAAAGGAGAATGCGACATCGTGATCTTTGTCCCAGCTGCCGGCTTCTTTGGCAGGAGTGAGCGCAGCGGAAGGAGCGCCGTCCTTCGGTGCATAGCTGTAGCGAGCAACCTCAACCCGATCCGGGTAGATGGCGAAGACGGTGGAACTGATGCCGCTGCCGGCACATCGGCCGTCATAATATCCCAGATATCCGGCATTCAGGTAAGTAAAATTCAAGGTGTGTTCGCTGAAACTGCGGGAATCTCCGCCGTCATCGATCAGAATGGTGTCGCCGACCGGCAGATAGATTGCGCCGCCGCCCAGATAATCGTCGTGGGTATCCGAGTGGTTGTGTCCGAAAAGGAAAATGATGTTCAGTTCCTTGCCATATTCGTTCAGAACGTCGAAAAGGAGTTTGGCGTGGATATTATCCAGAGAAGCACCGGCGAAGGTGCGGTAAGAATAGTGCAGTGGGATGTGGGAACAGACGAAAATCGGTTTTTCAAAATTTTCGTCTGCTTTGGTGC
>JAZKXO010000102.1:0-1732 GCA_045611685.1 Eubacteriales bacterium
ATACGGGGAATCCCGTTTTTCTCTCATACGATGAAATTTATAAAATTTACATAAGGGAGTTACATCATGAAACAAACAGATCCTAAGTACCAAGCGTTATTCACCCCTTGGAAAATAGGCAACGTGGAGATCAAAAACCGCATCGTTATGTGTCCCATGGGCGGCACGTCTCTTTTCGGTTGGTTTGAGCTCGGCGGTTGCCATTTCGGCAAGGAAGCGGCAAAGCTTTTCCTTGAAAGAGCAAACAACAACGTTGGTCTGATCATTCCCGGTATTGCCCCCCTGCGCGATACGTTCTTCGGCAAATGGCTTTGGCAGAACCCGAAGATGTTCAAGGAGCTGAAGGAATTTATGGATGAGATCCATAAGACGGGCGCGAAGCTCTTCATTCAGCTGACCGCCGGCATGGGACGCTCCTGGGCGATCACAGAGCTTGTTGCTCCTCTTCACAAAAACAAATTTACCCGTGCGCTGATCAAGCCCATCATTGACACAAACCACGAGCTTGCTTGTCCCAGCCCGCAGAAATCCCGTTGGGCACACGATATTGAATGCCCCGAAATGACCGTGGAGCAGATCCACGAGATCATCGAAGCGTTCGCGAAGACCGCGAAGCTCTGCAAGGAAGCCGGCGTTGACGGCGTTGAAGTTCACGCTGTTCACGAGGGTTATCTGCTCGACCAGTTCGCAATCGAATTTTTCAACAAGCGTACCGACGAATACGGTGGCTGCTTCGAAAACCGTTATCGCTTTGCCGCTGAGGTCGTAAAAGCGATCAAAGAATCCTGCGGCGACGATTACCCCGTATCTCTCAGATATTCCGTAGAATCCAAGATGAAGGATTTCTGCTACGGCGCAATGCCCGGCGAGGATTACGGCGAGGTCGGACGTAATATGTCGGAATCCGAAAAGGCTGCAAAGTACCTTCAGGATATGGGCTACGATATGCTCAATGCGGACAACGGTACCTATGACTCTTGGTACTGGGCGCATCCGCCGATGTACATGCCGCAGAACTGCAATCTCGAGGACGTTGCTCACATTAAGAAATTCGTTGATATCCCCGTCGTTTGCGCGGGCAGAATGGAACCCGACGGCGGCGCGCAGGCAATCGCGGAGGGCAAGATCGACGCGATGGGTATTGCCCGTCAGTTCCTCGTTGACCCCGAATGGATCACCAAGCTGATTGACGACAGAATCGAGGACATCAAGCCTTGTATCTGCTGTCATGCAGGCTGCTTTAACTTCTCCTCCTCCAAGGGACACGCAAATACGCAGGATCTCACCGACACGATGGGACTTGCGCGTTGCGCTCTGAACCCCCTTACCATGCAGTCCAAGAAATACTATGTTGAACCCACAAAGAAGCAGAAGAAGATCGCCGTTATCGGCGGCGGTATCGGCGGTATGGAATCCGCGATCCTCTGCGCAAAGCGTGGTCACAGCGTAACCCTCTATGAAAAGACCGATAAGCTCGGCGGTGTGTTCATCGCGGCGGCGGCACCCTCCTTCAAGGAAAAGGATAAGATGCTCATTTCCTGGTACGAAAGAGAGCTTGCGAAATATCCCGCGATCACCGTACAGATGAATACGGAAATTCAGGATATCTCCAGGCTCGATGCGGACGAGATCATCGTTGCAACGGGCGCAAAGGCGAGAAAGATCCCCGTGAAGGGTGCAGAAACCGCGATCGAAGCGGTCGATTACCTTCTCGGCAAACAGACGGTCGGTG
>JAZKXO010000103.1:0-1086 GCA_045611685.1 Eubacteriales bacterium
TTCTTATAAAACTCACCGCAGGAAAGGACAGATACTAATGACACTTTACTTCACCCCCGGCGATTGGAGCGGAACTCTTGAATGGAGCGCCGTACCGAACGCCGAAAGCTACGAAATTTACCTCAAATATTCCGATTCTATCCGCGATTTCAAATGCGTTGCCGATAATATCACCGAAACAACAGCCACCATCGGTCTTGATTACGCACGTAAGGCTGAAATTTACGTTGTTGCGAAGCAGAACGGCAAGACCGTCGCCGAAAGTGAGCACGTAACCGGCAAATCAAACGGCATCCGTGCAAATGACTGCATGGTGCGCGACGATAAGCTATGCTATTTTATGCCGCAGATGACCCACATGTTTGCCAGCCTTTTCACCGCGAACGGCGAAATCTGGATCTGCGACTCGGGTCTTTCAAAGGGTGGTGAAAAGCTCAATGACTACCTTATGGATATTCGCCGCAAAGCCGCCGCAGAGCTTGGAATCGACGAGGCGGACGAATCGCTGAAGATCGCAATAAACGCCAGCCTCTCGCACTATCACAGCGACCACATTGCGGGAATGTTCAAGATAATGATGAAGAACCCCTTCATCGCGATCGAGAAGATCTACATCTCAACCCCCGAGACCGACCCCGAAATGCGCCATTTCACGGGTAACAACGTCACTTGGCTCAAAGCCGTAGACGAATATCTGCCGGGTAAGAGCACGTTTTATTACGAAACCCCGTGGGGTAAGCACGTCCGCATCGATCTTGAAAACATCGACGCGGTGCTCGATCTCTACCCCGCGTTCGAGGATCACACCACCATCTATCTCAAGGAAGACGGCACCCCCGACTATTCGCGCGGTTATTGGAACAGCGTTGCTCTCCGCGACGAGGCGCACGCAAAGGTCCTCGCGCAGAATTACAACTCGACCTGGATGGTCATCCGTTACGGTGAAAATACGATCTTCATCCCCGCGGATTATTCGGGCTTTGACGACACCTGCATGGCCCCCACCCTCGACTACTACGGCCGCGAGAATTTTGAAAACATCGATATTCTCACCTACCCGCACCACGGCGTCGCGCGTTTTTCGCC
>JAZKXO010000104.1:0-1173 GCA_045611685.1 Eubacteriales bacterium
GTCCGGTTATGCGGAAGCATGGCGAAATCGTGTCACTGACGACAACGTTCGTCGCACCCGCCACGGGGATCTCGGTGCCGGGGTTATCGGGATCATCAATAAAATTCGGCTCTGCGGTCAGGGTCAGCGTAATGCTGAAGCTGCCTCCGCAAGCAATGTTTTCCGCGCTAAGCTCTTTGTTTGTAAAAATTATACCCATATCTTCTTTCCTTTCTGTTGTTCTAAAAACAGTATATGAGAAGATATGGGTATTTGTGATTATTTTCCTTGCACCGCTTGCTTTTTCTTGATCTCTTTGCCGACGATGTTGAGCATTATCACGGAAAGGACGGCAAGGAGGGCATTTGCGCCGAAGAAGTTGAGCCAGATTCCGTCAAGTCCGAGTCCCCAGAGTGCGCCGAGCATCAAAACGGGGAAAACAAGCGCGATCGACACCGACATAACGGTTGCAAGCGCGGGCTTTTCGATGGCGGAAAGGAAACCCTGGGTCACAACGCCCACCCAACGGAAAATATACGCCAGACAGAAAAGCCTGATGGCGTGCGTTGAAATCTCAAGAAGCTGAACATCTTCCGCCTTGACGAACAACGATGCGATCGTTCCGGGGAAGAAAAAGAGGATCGAGGTGGAAACAAAGCCGATAACGGCTGTTCCGATAAATCCGCAACGGACGATCTTTTTGACGCGGTCATAATTCGCCGCACCCCAGTTGAATCCGATTGCGGGCGAGAGCGAGTCGCTGACACCGTAAAGCAGCGGCCAGCAGAGATCGGATGCATACATCAAGACGGCATAAACCGCAACCGCGGTGGTTCCGCCGCCCTCGCCGAATTCGATAACTCCGAGCGTCATCAGCGAGATGTTCATAAGGATCGAGGTAACTCTGCCCGCGACGTTGTTGAGGAAGACGGGAGAGCCGCAAGCCGCGATCTGCTTGAACATTGAAAGATGGAAATGCGGTTTTGTGAATTTAAGAAGAGTTTTACCCCTCAAAAACGGGATCATAGCAATGACCGAGCAAACGCACATCGAAAGCGAAACGGCAAGTGCCGAGCCAACAACGTCCATCTTCATTCCGAGAAGGAAGAAAGTGAGAAGCCCGAGTGTCAAGAGGTTCGAGCCGATGTTGATCGCCATACTTGTTTTAACGTATCCGCTGATGCGGAGATAGTT
>JAZKXO010000105.1:0-1069 GCA_045611685.1 Eubacteriales bacterium
TCTTCGGAAAGGGCACCTTCGCCGACGTCCGCGGTATGATCGAGGGTATTCCCACCAAGCCCGATCCCACTTCCTTCCTCGATATCGCATCCTCTCTCGGTTTTACCGCTGAAAATACAATTATGATCGGTGACAGCGAACCCGATATCAACGTTGCAAACAATGCGGGCGCCGATTGCATCGCCGTAAGTTGGGGATATCGCACACGCGAACAGCTTGAGACAGCGGGTGCAAAAACGATCATCGACAAACCCTCGGAACTACTTGAAATTCTTAAATAAAGGAGCAAGACTATGTTAAAAGCTACTCTTATTTCCTCGCTTGACAAGGTTTTTCTTGACACAAAGCTGAACACCCTTGAGCCCCTGCGATCGGCAAACGTCTACCGTGGTTCGATCTTTTCCTTCCAGATCGCGATGACCGAGTCCTTCTGCGATGCTCCCCACCGCCGTTTTGTCGGACTTTCAGTTGAAGGCATCGACAAAAATGCCGTAGAGTTCCGCACCGTCGAGCTCATTCCCTCCTATATGCCCGCATACCCCACCCGATACGATACCGAATACGTCCGCACAACACCCGGACTTTACCCCGATCTGCTTCAGCCGCTCCAGATGGAGGGCAGAGTACCCTGCGTAATGGGTCAGACCCGCACGGTTTGGGTCGATCTTGACGTATCTGCCCTCGAGGACGGCAAGCACGAAATCGATATAAACGTCATCGACGGCGAGAATTTTCTTCCTCTTACCTTAAAGCTCAACGTCATTCCCGCCTCGCTCCCCGAGGGCGACTTCCCCGTAACGCAGTGGTTCCACTACGATTGCCTTGCGACCTATTATAACGTCCCCGTGTTCTCGGAGCGTCATTGGGAGATCGTTGAAAACTTCATCAAAACATTCGTAAAATGCGGCAACAACACGCTTTTGACTCCCGTTTTCACTCCCGCACTTGATACTTACGTCGGCGGTGAGCGTCCGACGGTTCAGCTTGTCGGTGTCGCGCGCGATGCGGAGGGCAAGTATACCTTTGATTTCTCGCTTCTCACCAAGTTTATGGATATGGCGGACCGCCT
>JAZKXO010000106.1:0-163718 GCA_045611685.1 Eubacteriales bacterium
GCTGTCCGCCGATTAAAGTGGTACGCGAGCTGGGTTCAGAACGTCGTGAGACAGTTCGGTCCCTATCTGTCGTGGGCGTTGGATATTTGAGAGGAGCTGACCTTAGTACGAGAGGACCGGGTCGGACGCACCTCCGGTGCATCAGTTGTTCTGCCAAGGGCATAGCTGAGTAGCCGCGTGCGGATGGGATAAACGCTGAAAGCATCTAAGCGTGAAGCCCACCTCAAGATTAGATATCCCACAACGTAAGTTGGTAAGGTCACTCGTAGACTACGAGTTTGATAGGTCGGAGGTGTAAGTGCAGTAATGCATTCAGCTAACCGATACTAATAGACCGAGGGCTTGAACTGCTATGCAGTTCTCTCAAGAATTGTTGTGTTTGCTTTTTCTTCCTCTTCCTATTCAGTTTTCTGTGATCGTCAGAAACGCTACGGATACGTGGCGTTTTTTGTTTTTTGAGTTCGTAGCCTATGCGCGACAGCAGAGCCCCTTCAGTGCGTTTCAGGGCGCTGTCTGCTTTCGTTTGGCTTTTCTTGAAAGTTTCCTCCGGTGCCGACACCGAAAGCTTCCTCTTGACAGCGAGCGTGGTTTGTGATATACTGTCGGTAGGAACTTCTGCAGCAGCGTTTTTAGACGTTGCGTCGGGGCGATTTGCATCGACGATCTGCGGGGTTCCTGTTTTATATCCCTTGTTGCCGATAAACGCTGTTACAATAAACAGCGTTCTTTTTTTGCTATCCGGAACCGCCTGCACTATATAGTAGGCTTTGTCACCGACTGATTTTTCATACAAAACCGTATCAGCGGTTTTGCTGTGCCCATCTTTTGAATATGAATAGCCTTGCGCTTTTCCGGCGTATCGAATGTCTTCTGGATCACGCAGCACGTACTCCATTTTTCCTATCAGTTCATCCGATCCGAGTGAGCGATTGGAGATACCTTCTTTCCCGTGGTACTTAAGGATGTGCTGAATCTGCCGTGCCTCTATCGCCACTTTGAATCCTCGCACGTCAATGCCTGTGATTTGTTTGATTTTCTCTGCGTTCTTATCCGACACCCTTCCCAAGTACACCTTGTCACCGTCTCTGTAATTGCCGGTTTTTACGTGCTCGATCATTTCCATAATATTGTCGTTGACTTCTGCTTTTTTAAAAGCGTCATCTGCACCGCTGATACTAAACTGCGCACCGCCGTCCAGCATGCTCTTTCCCACGAGGCTTTCTTCCTCCCACAAGGGATCGTAATCGGCATCTCCGTCTTCTGCAAGAGCATCTGCAGCCTTGCGAGCATGCTCGTTCACAACCTTCTGCTCGGCGGCAGTTTTTCGGTTTGCATCCGCCTCGGTAAGCGCTTTCGCGTACAAATCTCTCGCTTTCTACAAAAGAATGCGCTCCTCTGCTTTTTCGTCGCCCGCCTTCATAAGCCATGCATCGATCTTGCGGAGGATCCCCGGGATTCTTTTCTTCTGAAAGATCCTAAAAAATTCAATTACCTATTGACAACCACCTGCCGCCGTGCTATAATACTATGGAAAACAAAGTAGAACTGTTCCGTTCTCACCGTACCGCGCTGCGAGTACGGTCAATAAACAATCACTTTTGTGCTTGTTATTGTACAGAATGGGGCCGTTTTGCGGCTCTATTTTCTTTTATTGGAGGTGCTTGTCTTATAGCAAAGGAACTGTTGATCAATGACCAGATCAAAATCAAAGAGGCCCGCATGTTGGATGAACAGGGAAACCAGCTTGGTATCATGCCCATCGCGGAGGCTCGTGCGTACGCATTCGATCACGGTGTGGATCTCGTTTTGATCGCGCCGCAGGCGACTCCGCCTGTTTGCCGTGCGATGGACTACGGTAAATACCGCTATGAGTGTGACAAACGCGAAAAAGAGGCAAAAAAGAAGCAGACTACCGTGGAAATCAAGGAAGTGCAGCTTTCTTGCCGCATTGATACGCATGATTTTGAGACGAAGGTCAATCGTGCACTCCGTTTTCTGCAGGATGGAAACAAGGTTCGCGTTTGTTTGAAATTCAGAGGACGCGAGATGGCGCATCAGAGCCTTGGTCAGGAAATCATGGAGCGTTTCGCTAACGCATGTGCCGAATACGGCAGCGTTGATAAGAAACCCGCCATGGAGGGCAGACAGGCGATTATGTTTATTGCTCCCGTCAAACAGACACCCGCGAAATAACAGTTCACTGTAAGCGGCACGTTTTAGAAAATTAATAACACAATCGAAAGGATAATTACAATGGGAAAGATCAAAACACATAAGGCTTCGGCAAAAAGATTTACTGTAACCGGTACCGGTAAGGTAAAAATGTTCCACGATCATCACCGCCACAATCTCGGCGGCAAGACCGCAAAGCAGAAGAGACATCTTCGCGGCAGCCAGATGCTCTCCGAGGCCATGGCAGCCAACGTTAAGAGACTTATCTGCAAATAATAGTGCGCCCTGCGCATGACACAAATTCTCCAATCGTATATTAGAAGTAACGGAAAGGAAATAAAATTATGGCAAGAGTAAAGGGCGCGCTGATGACGCGCAAAAGAAGAAATAAAGTTCTCAAGGCTGCGAAAGGCTATTGGGGAAGCAAGAGCAAGCACTTCAAGATGGCCAAGCAGGCCGTAATGAAGAGCGGCAACTACGCTTACATCGGAAGAAAGCAGAAGAAGAGAGACTTCAGAAGACTTTGGATCACCCGTATCTCCGCTCAGGCAAAGGTTTGTGGTATGAACTACTCTACCTTTATGAACGGGTTGAAGAAGGCTGGTATCGAACTGAACAGAAAGATGCTTGCTGAGATCGCTGTTTCTGATAAGGAAGCATTTGCGGCTCTCGCAGAGCAGGCTAAATCTGCACTTTGATTGATTAAAAACCCGGTTTAACCGGGTTTTTATGATACATGGTGAAATTTATGATGCAGAAGATAACGGACGTTTGTCCGAAGGCGGAGACGATCACGTCCCGCACAAATCCGCTCGTCGTTTCGTTTTCAAAGCTGTCGCAGTCGAAGCATCGACAGGAGCAATCGCTCTTTTTGGCCGAGGGAATAAAACTGTCACGTGAGGCAGCAGGGTTACATGAGATCCGGTACATTCTTCTGAGAAGCACGGACGGTATGGCAGATAGTGAAATACTGTCAATTGCTTCAAAATCACCTTCTCACGCGCGGGTGATTATTCTCCCGACACAGGTGTTTGAGAAAATCTCGACGGAGAATGCGCCGGAGGGGATCATAACCGTACTGTCCCCGATCACGCGACTCCACGCCGCTATAACCGTACCTAAGGAATCTTCGTTTTCCGCTCTCCAGGGGCAGCGGATTCTGGCGGTTGATTCGGTGCAGGATCCTGGCAACCTTGGGACAATTATCCGCACGGCCGCCGCATTCGGCTATACCCGTCTTCTTTTGGGCGGATGTGCCGATATCTATCATCCGAGAACGGTGCGCGCAAGTATGGGCGCTCTTTTCCGCACGTCGATAGATGTATGCGGTTCGCTTGTCGAAACCCTTTCTGTTTTGCAGAAAGGCGGTCGCCGTGTTCTGGCGGCGGCGCTGAGTGACAACAATCTTATCCTCGGGAAGGATGAGATCAGATCAGACGATTGTGTTGTAATCGGCAACGAGGGGCATGGTGTCTCCGAGGAGATATTATCTTTGGCTGACAACGTGGTGCGCATTCCCATGCAAGATGGGACAGAGTCCCTTAATGCAGCCGGTGCTGCCGCCGTCTTGATGTGGGAATATTATAGAACGTTTGGTTAATTAAAGGAGGCTGGGTGTATGGATAACCGTATTGCGTGGGTATGGCTTTCTCTTGCTTGCGGTGCGGGGAGCCGTGTGCCCGTAAACCTTCTTCGGGTGTTTTCATCTGCAGAGAATATTTTAAAGGCTGACAGAAAAACACTCTTAGAAAAGCTTGACAAGCCGGATATGGCGCTTCTCTCGGCTCTCAGCAATAAAGATACGTCTGAAGCCCAGGTGATCCTTCAACGGTGCGATGAAAATAACGTTTTGGTACTGACTCCTGCCGATCCGCGCTATCCGCGTGCTCTCTATCAATTAAGAGATGCACCGTGCGTGCTTTATGCAATCGGTCATCTTCCCGATTTTGAGAAGAATTGCTGTTGTGCCGTCGTGGGTACACGCAAGATGTCCGATTATGGAAAAGGGATGGCGTACAGTATCGGCCGCGGCCTCGGTGCCGGCGGAGCTGTGCTCGTAAGCGGACTGGCACTCGGTGTTGACGGTATGGCGATGGCAGGTGCCTTGAGTGCCGGCGGTACGACGGTCGGTGTTCTCGGGTGCGGTATTGATATTGTATATCCGGGTGAGCACAAAGATCTGTTTGCCCGTGTCATTAAAACGGGCGCCATTATTACGGAATACCCGCCGGGTACACCGCCCAGCGGTCGTAATTTTCCTATAAGGAACCGAATTATCAGCGGTCTTTCCGATGCGGTTGTTGTCGTGGAAGGTGATCTTAGAAGCGGCGCTCTCATAACTGCACGGCACGCGCTCTATCAGGGCAGAGAACTGTACGCCGTTCCGGGCAGAATCGGTGATGCCGGTGCCGCAGGTACGAATCTTCTTATTAAGACGGGCGCGCAGGCGATAACCGACGCTGTTGACGTTTTAAAGAATTATGAATTCATCTATCCTCATTCTGTACGCGTCAAAGCCGCAGAAGCAGCGGTGGCAGGCAAAGCGTCGCCGGAGGACGTAACGGACGTTGCCGTACGGATGAATGTCTCAACGCCTGACGGGCCAAAATACTACGGACAGGGCAATTACGGCGGGAAGAAGGGTACAGCTGTTTCCCGGGAAACTTCGAGACGTACAGCCAAACCGAAAAAAGAGAAAAATCTGCCGTCGAAGAAGGTGCTTGCGCGTTTTGATGAGCACAAAGCGGAAGCCAAACGGAATATGATCCCCGCAAATCCTGTTGCCTTTGATCTGCTCGACGACAGTGCAAAAAACGTATACGCCGCCATGACTGCGGATGTCCCGTGCCTTGCGGATGATATTCGCGTGGAGGGACTATCCATCCCGGATATCCTTACCGCACTGACGCTTTTGGAGCTTTGCGGTGCGGTTGAATGCACGGCGGGTAATTATTACGTCAAACGGAGTCTCACCGAAATCTCGGGTGAAGAGTCTGAAAAAGAGTAATTTTAAAAATTCGGCGCATAGCGCCTCGCTATATCGAAGGGAGGATGTCTGATCTCAGACAGCCGCTGTATGGCAAACCTTGTTATTATTGAGTCTCCCGGTAAGATTCACACGATCAAAAACGCTCTCGGTTCCAACTATAAGGTAGTGGCGTCCGTTGGGCACGTGCGTGATCTGCCGAAATCATCCATGGGCGTGGATATCGAAAATCATTTTGAGCCGCATTACATCAACATCCGCGGCAAGGGTGATCTTATCCGTGAACTGAAAAAAGAAGCAAAAAACGCGAATTACGTCTATCTCGCAACGGACCCTGACCGCGAAGGCGAGGCCATCTCCTGGCATCTTGCAAACGCCCTCGCGATCCCGCCCGAGAAGATCCGCCGCGTTACATTTAATGAGATTACCAAAAGTGCGATCAAAGCCGGCATCAAAAAGCCGCGCCAGATTGATATGGATCTCGTCAATTCTCAGCAGGCGCGTCGCTTGCTCGACCGAATCGTCGGCTATAAGCTCAGCCCGTTTCTTTGGAAAAAGGTAAAAAGCGGACTGTCCGCCGGTCGCTGTCAATCGGTTGCCGCACGGATCGTTGTAGAACGAGAGAATGAGATTCGCGCTTTTGTTCCAAAAGAATATTGGACGATTGACGCCGAGCTGACGAGTGCCGACGGCAAGTCATTTGTCGCACATTTTTATGGTGATACGAAGGCGAAAACAAAGCGAGAGATCACGACTGAAAAAGAAGCACTTGCTATTGAAAAAGCGCTCAAAAACGCCATATTTACTGTAACCGATCTCAGACACGGGACGAAATCCCGTGCGCCTGCGGCTCCTTTTACGACGTCTACCATGCAGCAGGAAGCATCCCGCAAACTGAATTTCCAGGCACAGCGCACCATGCGCGTGGCGCAGGAGCTGTACGAAGGTATCAACCTCGGCTCCGAATTCGGCGGCGTGCAGGGTCTTATCACTTACATGCGTACAGACTCTCTCCGTGTTTCCGCGGAAGCACAGGACAGTGCACGTACGTATATTACGGAAAAATACGGTGAGTCGTATTGCCCCAAGGCGCCTCGTGTCTATAAATCCAAAGCGAACGCGCAGGATGCGCACGAGGCCATTCGCCCTGCTAATCCTATGATTTTACCTGCTTCTATCCGCAAGCAGCTCTCCGCTGATCAGTATAAGCTTTACAAACTGATCTGGGAGCGTTTTATCGCAAGCCAGATGGAAAATGCTGAGTTTGCAACGGTTGCGGCCGAAATCACCGCCGGTGAGTACCACTATCACGCATCCGGCAACACATTGAAATTCCCCGGCTTTTTGGCGCTTTATGAAGAATCCACCGACGAACCCATGGCAGACGATGCGACCAGCTTGCCCGCACTTAAGGACGGCGAGAAGCTTGGGTGTAAATCTGTATCTCCGCTCCAGCATTTCACGGAGCCGCCTGCACGTTATACGGAGGCTTCTCTGGTTAAATTCCTTGAGGATAAGGGTATTGGACGCCCCAGTACCTTCGCCCCCATCGTGTCGCTTATTATCGCGCGCGGCTACGTTGCACGCGATGGAAAATCTCTCGTTCCGACACCAATCGGTGAGATTACGACTAAGCTGATGATCGAGCATTTCCCCGATATCGTAGATTATACGTTCACCGCCAATATGGAGGACGATCTTGATGAGATCGCCAACGGCAAGGATACGATCGAAGGCCTTCTCAGTTCCTTCTACGAGGGATTTTCAAAGGAGCTTGCCCTCGCGGAAGAAGCCATTTCAAAGGATTCTATCGATGTACCGGTCGAGGAAACAGAGATTCTCTGCGATCTTTGCGGTGCCCGTATGATCGTTAAAAACGGTCGCTTCGGTAAATTTGCTGCTTGCCCCAATTATCCGACGTGCAAGAACACGAAACCGCTCACAAAGCCTTCAGCTGAACTTCCCGAGAAGAAGCAGGAAATCGCTTCGTTCAAATGCGAAGAGTGTGGATCGGATATGGTGCTTCGTTCCGGACGTTACGGCGATTTTTATGCCTGCGTGAAATATCCTAAGTGCAAATTTACAAAGCAGAAGGTGAAGAGCACAGGCGTGAAGTGTCCGAAGTGTTCGGCTGATATCGTTACCAAATGGGGGAAGAACCGCACAGTCTTTTATAGCTGTGAACGTTATCCCGAGTGTGATTTCTCTTCCTGGGATATGCCCACTCTCGAAGTGTGCCCCGACTGTGGCGGCAACCTCTACCGCAAAAAAGGGAAGAACTATCTCTTCTGCCGCGGTGAAAACTGCAAATATCGGCGCGAAGCAGAGCCTGTTGCCGTTGACGACAGCTCCGAGAACGCAGACCGCTGAAAAACGGATTTGTAACAATGAAAACGATAAATGTCATCGGCGCAGGTCTCGCCGGAACGGAAGCCGCCTATCAGGCGGCAAGACGAGGCGTGCGGGTGCGCCTTTACGAGATGAAGCCCCATAAAAAAACGCCTGCGCATCACAGTGATTTATTCGGAGAACTTGTTTGCTCGAATTCTCTTAGAAATGCATCCGTTGATTCGGCCGCGGGACTTCTTAAAGAAGAACTGCGCCGTATGGGATCGCTGATGATGGAAGCGGCTGACGCTTCCCGTGTATCGGCGGGTGGTGCATTGGCGGTAGACCGCGTGTTGTTCGCCGAGTATATCACTGACAAAATCCGCTCCAATTCTCTCATCGAGGTGATAGAAGAGGAAGTCGGTGAAATTCCCGAAGATGAGATCACCGTCATCGCGACGGGGCCCTTGACGTCGGATATCCTTGCCAGAGAGATTGCGAAGCTTACGGGCAAAAACGGACTCAGTTTCTTTGATGCCGCTGCCCCGATCGTGGATTTCTCTACGGTTGATATGAGCCGCGCATTCTTTGCTTCCCGTTACGGAAAGGGTGACGCTGACTACATCAACTGCCCCATGCATGAGGATGAGTATAAGGCGTTTTATAACGCGCTTATCAGCGCAGAGGAGGCAGAACTTCACGATTTCGATAAGAGCGAGCCTCTGGTCGTTTTTGAAGGATGCATGCCGGTTGAGGTTATGGCCAAACGCGGCGAGGATACGCTTCGTTACGGGCCTTTGAAGCCGGTTGGTATCCGACATCCCGAGACGGGGGAGAAATATTACGCTGTCGTTCAGCTCCGGCGTGAGGATGAGATCGGCTCAATGTATAATCTTGTCGGATTCCAGACACATCTTACTTTCCCGGAGCAGCGGCGCGTTTTTCGTATGATCCCCGGACTTGAGAACGCGGAGTTTCTGCGTTACGGCGTAATGCATCGCAATACGTTTCTGAGTTCTCCCGAGCTCCTCGATGCGGATTACTCGCTTCGGAAAAACAAGAACATTTTCTTTGCCGGACAGATGACCGGTGTCGAAGGTTATATTGAATCTGCCGCATCCGGCTACGTCGCCGGTCTGGCGGCTGTCTGCCGCGCAAGCGGCATAGATGCCCCTATCTTTCCCCGAGAAACGATGATCGGTGCCATGGCGCACTACGTAAGCCACGGCGGTACGGGTGATTTCCAGCCGATGAATGCTAATTTCGGTATCATTCCGCCGCTTGAAACGCCCGTTAAGGGCGGCCGTCGCATGCGGTATCCCCTGTATGCTCAGCGTGCACTTGAAGCGCTTGAAGGATTAGATCTTCTGTTTCTCACTGAAATTTCCTGACATTCCCAAAGCGAAGGAGGTCTCATAATTCCATGAAGATTATTCTGGATGCTATGGGCGGCGACAAAGCGCCGCTTGAAATTGTAAAAGGCGCCGTTATGGCTGTCAGCGCATATGATATCTCTCTGACTTTAGTCGGTGATAAGAAGATCATTACGCGCGTTGCGAAGGAGAATGGCCTGTCACTTGACGGCATTGACATCGTCCACACCGAAGAAGTAATTACAATGGAAGACGATCCTATGTCGGTGATTCGCGCCAAAAAGAATAGCTCTATGGCCGTTGGCCTTCGTATGCTCAAAGAGGAGGGCGACGCATTCGTATCCGCCGGAAACACAGGCGCGCTGCACGCGGGTTCTTCGCTCATTATTCGTCCGATAAAGGGTATTCAGCGTGCCGCTATTGCGACTGTTCTTCCACTCGCTAAACCGATGCTGATGCTTGACTGCGGTGCCAATACCACCGTAACCGCCCAGTATCTTACGCAGTGGGCGGTCATGGGCTCGATCTACATGAAGAATATTTTTGGAATTAATTCCCCCGCAGTAGGGCTTCTTAACAACGGTGCTGAAGAGCATAAGGGAACGCCTGTGGCGGCAGAAACCCACAAGCTTCTTCGCGAAAACCGTGAGATTTTCTTTGTCGGTAATGTGGAGGGAAATCAGGTTGTCCAGTCGCCGTGTGACGTACTCGTCACGGACGGATTTACCGGCAATATTACGCTCAAGCTCATTGAGGGAATGGGTAAATTCTTCATGCATTCCCTTAAAGGAATGTACAAAACGAATGCTATGACGAAGATGTCCTTTTTTGTCATGAAGGATCACCTGCGGGGCTTTAAAAAGCAGTTTGATGCCTCGGAGCACGGCGGGGCGCCGCTTCTCGGACTTAAAAAGCCTGTTATCAAGGCGCATGGTTCGTCGGATGCCGCTGCCATCTCGAATGCCATCCGCCAAGCGATTGCATTTGTACGCACCGGTGTGATCGACGAGATTTCCGAGTACGTTGCAACTGCAACCCCGGCGCCGGGGGCATCTTCTGCGCCTTCAACAGTAAAGAGTGAGGAGAATACCGATGCACAAGGATGAAAACGCCGTTTTACCTCGTCCGTTTGAAGGGTTGGAGAAACGGATAGGCTACAGATTCAAAGACAAAGATCTTTTGAAGCTTTCGCTTACTCACTCGTCGTATGCGAATGAGCTTAAGGCGAAAAGCGCTCGGCACGAATGCAACGAGCGTCTCGAGTTTTTTGGGGATTCTATTCTTTCTCTCATTGTCAGTGAGTATTTGTATCATCGCTACGTTGCCAATCAGGAGGGCGATCTCACGAAGATTCGCGCCGCGGTAGTGTGCGAAAAGGCGTTGGCTTCATACGCCGCTAAGATCAACCTCGGTGACTATTTGTATCTTGGACACGGCGAAGATTTAAACCGCGGCAGAGAACGTGCGTCCATCCAATCGGATGCGTTTGAAGCAATGCTCGCCGCTATGTATATTGATTGCGGCAGCATCGAAACCGTTCGTTCTTTTTTACTTCCATATATAACCGCTGAGATTGATTCGATAAGTGAATCGTCATCTTTTATCGATTATAAAACGATGCTTCAGCAGATCGTCCAGCAGGTCGAGGGAGAAGTGCTTGAATATGTCCTGGTGGGAGAAAGCGGGCCCGATCATATGAAAATGTTTGAGATGGAGGCGCGACTCAACAGTAACGTGATCGGTCGCGGATCGGCAAAATCCAAACGCGCCGCGGAGCAGCTTGCCGCAAAGCAAGCACTGATTCTCTTCGGTGAGGGTGCAGGCCATAAATGAACAAGAAATCTTCAAATAAACATGTAAATATCCCAATTTTTGTTGTGCATATGGGGTGCCCGAATCAGTGTGTGTTCTGCGATCAGCGACTGATTTCGGGCACGCCCTCTTTTTCGGAAGAATTGGCGCGCTGTCAAATCGAGACTGTTCTTTCAGGACTTTCCGAAACGGTGCTCGAAACAGAAATTGCTTTTTTCGGCGGATCTTTCACAGGGATTGATCGCGCCTTAATGATCCGGCTTCTCGATATGGCAGAGGCGTATGTGACAAGCGGGAGAGTCTCCGGAATTCGTCTTTCCACGCGTCCTGATTATATAACCCGTGAGATTTTGGATATTCTTTCAAAATATACCATCAGATCCGTGGAGCTTGGCATACAGAGCATCTCTGATGAAGTGCTCCGTATATCAAAGCGTGGGCACAATTCGACAGCCGCAGAGCGCGCTGTCCTGCTTCTTTCTAAATATGGCCTTCCGTTTGTCGGGCAGATGATGATCGGGCTTCCCGGGGCGAGCATTGATGACGAGGTACGGACGGCAGAATTTATTGCCGACAGCGGTGCCGTCGGGTATCGCGTGTATCCAACGATCGTATTTAAAGGCACGGAACTCTCTGCAATGACCGAGAACGGCACGTATACGCCTCTCACGATCGATGATGCTGTTGCTCGTATGGTGCGCGTTATGGATGTGTTCGACAGGCACGACATATGCTGCCTTCGTGCAGGCCTTTGTGAATCACCGAATCTCCACAATGAATTCTCGTATATGGCGGGACCGAATCATCCGGCAATCGGGGAGCTCGCCAAAAGCGCCCTTATGTACGCACGGATTGAGGAAAATTTACTCCGCTTCGGAAGCGAAACACAAGGTGCATCAATCGCTATTGAGGTGGCGAAAGGGTATGCATCAACCGCCGCTGGACAGCACCGCGCAAACATTCAAAAACTTATGGAGAATTACGGTGTAAAATCTGTAAAAATCCTTGAAAATGGTGACCTTTTGGGGTATAATAATAAAATAGGGATTTTAATAAGGAAAAAATGAATGACATATAAAAGTGAGAGGAAGTGAGCGGCTTTGAAACTGAAATCTTTGGAACTCCACGGCTTCAAGTCGTTCCCCGAAAAAACGGTAATCCGTTTTGACGAGGGCAGCACAGTTATCGTCGGCCCGAACGGAAGCGGTAAATCCAACATTACCGATGCCATGCGCTGGGTGCTCGGTGAGTTATCGAGCAAAAACATCCGCGGCAGTAAAATGGAGGACGTCATTTTCGTCGGCGCAGACGGCTACCGTCCCATGGGATTTGCGGAAGTGTCCGTTACCTTTGATAACACCGACGGCGGCAGCCGCATTGATTCCCCGTACGATGAAATCACCGTTACGCGCCGCTATTACCGCGCGGGTGAGAGCGAGTATTATATCAACCGCAAAAAAGTGCGTCTGCGCGATATCTACGAGCTATTCATGAATACGGGTATCGGCCGTGAGGGTTACTCGATCATCGGGCAGGGACGTATTGCCGAGATCGTTTCTAAAAAGAGCGAAGAACGACGCGGCTTTTTCGATGAAACCGCAGGTATTGCAAAGTACCGCTTCAAAAAACAGGAATCCCAAAAGAAACTGGACGAGACCGAGGCAAATATGCTTCGCGTTGCGGACATTCTCTCCGAACTTGAATCGAGAGTAGGGCCGCTTGAGCGGCAGGCGAAAAAGGCTCGTGAATATCTCGGTTTGTTTGAAGAGAAAAAGGGACTGGATGTTTCGCTCTGGCTCTATGATATAGAGCGTATCCGCCGTGACGAGGAGAAAACAAAAGCAGACTGTGCCATCTCCCGCCACGAACTTGAAATGGTGCAGGATACAGAAAAACAACTCGATGCCCAGAGTGAGCGCATTTTCAATGCATCGCAGGAAAACAAGCAGGAATCTGCGCGTCTTTACGAAAAGATTCGTTCGGTCACAGAGCGCAGCCACGATTCCGAGAAGGAATATCATCTTCTCCAGAATAACGTCCTCCATGCTGAGGAAGAAATTACTGCTGCCGCACAGCGCCGTGAGGAATTAAAGGGTAACCTTGAAGCGCTCAACCTGATGCTCGGGGAGAAGAATGAAAACTATGACCGTATTACCGGTGCGGTCGGTGATGCGGAAAAGTCTCTCGGGAACGTGCAGGCGGAACGTGAAAAGGTTCTTGCTGATTACCGTGAGAAAGAAACGGCTCTTGCTGAGGCGCTTCTGACGCAGAAAAAGCATGAGGACATCCTTATGGAGTACCGCGTGCGGTTGAACGTCCTCAAAAACACACTCTCAAGCCAGAGCGAGCGCTCGAGCGGCCTTCATGAGGATATTGCAAAATACGAAAAAGAACTCCAAGAGATAGAGGCTTCCTCAAAGGATCTTACAGCGTCTGTCAAGGAGTATGCCGACACTATAGAGGCGGCTCGCTTGGCGAAAAACGATGCGGCACGCGAGAGCGAAGAACTAGCCCTTAAGGCGCAGACGGTTACGGACAGCATAAACGCCTTGTCCGCTCAGATGCAGGCACTTGACAGCCGCATCACCGCTCTCAAAAACATGATGGATCACTTCGAGGGGTATAATAACAGCGTTCGGTTTGTGATGAATCAAGCAAAAGAAGGACGTCTCCGTGGTGTTCATGGTCCCGTGTCGCACCTTATTCGCGTGAATCCCGAGTACAGCGTGGCTTTGGAGACAGCGCTCGGTGCGGCGCTTCAGAATATCGTCGTTGACGACGAATCGGCCGCCAAGGCGGCGATTTACGCGCTCAAGAATTCGGGCGCCGGCCGTGCGACGTTTTATCCGCTCACTTCCGTGAAAGCCTCCGCCCGCAGCCGCGACACGGAAGCCGCCGCAGGATTCACAGGCTTCATTGGTTTTGCGGACGCGCTCGTTACGGTAGAGCCGCGGTACAAGGACGTTATCGGATCACTCCTCAACAAGATTGCCGTCTTTGATACCCTTGATAACGCAACCGTTATGGCACGGAAGCAGAATTGGCGCGTTCGTGCCGTTACTTTGGACGGTCAGCAGATCAATCAGGGTGGCTCCTTTACTGGCGGTGCCGCTCGCCGCGATACCGGTATGCTGACCCGTTCTGCACAGATTGCTGATCTGAGTGCCGAGCGTGAGGCCGCGGCCGTAAAACACGCATCGGCACAAAAAGAACTCGGAAAGATGCAAGAGCAGATTTCCGCACTTGCTGCTACCCGTAACGCGGAGGAGGATAAGGAGAACCTGATTGGAACGCTTATGCGCGCAGATCAGGCACAGCTTGACGAGCTCAACGCCCGCCGTGAAGTTACCGAAAATCTGATGGTTCAGCTTCGCGAGGACTTTGAGAAACTTGACGAACTCGGCAAGCGCGGCGACAGCGATATGAAAGAACTCCAGACGCTTTGTGATGCAGAGACAGCGGCGATCGAAGAGATTGCGATCACACGCGCTGAGATGGACGTGGAGAAAAACGCGCTCGGCGATCTGCTTGACACACTTGCTGAGGATGTTTCAAAGTGTCAGATCCACATAGCCGAAGCGAAGAAAGACCTTGAGAATGCGGCGAAAGAGATTCTTGATACGTCTGCCGCAATTGAGCGGCTGAACGAGGAAATTGCCGCATCCGAAACGGATGCAGGCGCTCTTGCAGCGTCGCTTGCACAGATGAAAGCGACGATTGATTCAAAGAAAACGGAGAACTCTGAACTGGAGGGCGAACTTGCCGCGCTTGAAAAAGAGCGTGCCGCGCTTGAAGCCGCCAGCATGGATTATGAGAAGCGCTCGAACGATCTGCGTCTGCGTCTGCGCGATCTTTCTGCAAAGAAGGAGCTCGTCGTAAACGCCAACGTTAAGAACGAGAACAAGCACGCCCAGCTGCTCGATCAGATCGACAAGATGACACAGCGGTTGTGGGATGACTACGAACTGACAGCCACTACCGCTGCCGAACTCGGTTATCCGCCTGTCGAGGAGGGAACGCGGGCGCCCATATTTGCACGTCTTTCCGAGCTCAAGTCGCAGATCAAGGGACTCGGGCACGTGAACGTAGCCGCGATCGAAGAGTATGCCGAGGTGAAAGAGCGGTACGATTTCGTCAGCGTCCAGATGGCAGATCTGAACGATGCGAAAAACGACCTGCTTGGTATCATCGGATCCATTGAAGAAGAGATGAAGCGGATGTTCATCGAGGCGTTTGATAAGATCAACGAGAACTTCGGTGAAGTATTCCGTGAACTGTTCGGCGGCGGTGAGGCGCATTTGTCCCTCTCCGATCCCGAGAACATTCTCACGAGCGGCATTGAGATCAGTGCCGCACCGCCCGGTAAGATGATCAAGAATCTTTCGCTTCTTTCCGGCGGTGAGCAATCCGTTATTGCGATCGCGCTTCTGTTTGCGATGATCCGCGTCAATCCGTCTCCTTTCTGTATTTTTGACGAGATTGAAGCGGCACTCGATGAAGTGAATGTACAGCGCGTAGCACAGTACGTAAAGCGCTATTCCGAAAAGATGCAGATCATTATGATCACGCACCGCCGCGGTACGATGGAGATTGCAGACACGCTCTACGGTGTTACGATGCCGCGCCACGGCGTCTCCAAAGTATTTACGCTCGACGTCGCTTCCATGACGGACGAGGATTTTGAAAACGCGCTTTAAAAGACAGAACATATGAGGGAACCCTATGGGATTTTTTGATAAACTGAAAAGCGGTCTCGCTAAAACGAAAAATTCTTTTTTCGGTCAGATCAGTGAGGTCGTAAAAAGCTTTCGTAAAGTAGACGAGGATCTCCTTGAAGAACTTGAAGAACTCATGATCTGCGCCGATATGGGGGCGGAAACAACCGAGTCGATTATCGACGAACTTCGCGATCGGATCAAGGAAGAAAAGATCACTGAGTCCGACGAAGTTCTGGCGGCTCTTAAAGAGATTCTCCGCGGACACGTCGGGGAAGGTGAGCCGCTTCACATCACGACTACGCCGTCCGTTATTCTTGTGATTGGCGTAAACGGTGTCGGAAAAACGACCTCCATCGGTAAAATTGCCGCCAGACTCAAAAACGAAGGCAAGAAGGTTATCGTTGCCGCCGCCGACACATTTCGCGCGGCCGCGATCGATCAGCTTGCTGTCTGGTGTGATCGTGCGGGTGTAGAGCTTATCCGCCAGAGCGAGGGAAGCGATCCCGCGGCGGTTGTGTTTGATGCCGCTGCAGCCGCGAAAAAACGCGGTGCTGACGTGTTGATCGTCGATACTGCGGGGCGTCTTCACAATAAAAAGAACCTGATGGACGAACTTGCCAAAATTGACCGTGTGCTTATGCGAGAGTTGCCCGATACAGATCGCGAAACGTTGCTCGTGCTTGATTCCACGACCGGGCAGAACGCCGTTATGCAGGCGAAGGAATTCATGAATGCCGCAAAAATCACCGGCCTCATTTTGACGAAACTGGATGGCACTGCTAAGGGCGGCGCTGTGTTCTCCATTAAAACGATTCTTTCCATCCCCGTAAAGTTTATCGGGGTAGGCGAGCAGATGGACGACATGCAGCCGTTTGATGCCGGTATGTTTGTGGATGCGCTCTTTGATGAAGGAATTGGTGAGGGATAAGTATGAAGGTAGTATTGGCTTCCCGCAACGTGAAAAAGATCCGCGAGCTTCAAACGCTCCTTTCCTCTTTGACTTACGGGAATATCGAAGTTTTATCCCTTGACGACATCGGTTACACCGACGAAATCGAGGAAAATGGCAATTCTTTCGCTGAAAACGCACTCTTGAAGGCATCCGTTGCTGCAAGACTCGGATATATCGGTATTGCGGATGATTCCGGCCTTATGGTCGATGCGCTTGACGGTGCGCCGGGTATCTATTCCGCGAGGTATGCGGGTGAAGGCGCGGCGGACGGTGAGAATAACGAAAAGTTACTCCGTGCGATAGAGTCCGTTTCCGACGAAAAACGGGGCGGTGCATTTGTTTCCGTAATCGCCTGCGTTATTCCCGCCGGCATGGAAGCCCAGATTCCCGATGCGGTGCGCACGCTTACCCCTGACGGGCTTACTGCTTTTACGATCCGCGGTGAGTGCCGTGGTACGATTCTCCGCCAGCCGAGAGGGAATGACGGCTTCGGATACGATCCGTTGTTTTACGTTTCCTCCCACAGCCGTACGTTTGCAGAACTCAGCCCCGCAGAAAAAAACGAGATCAGCCACCGTGGCATTGCGATGCGCGCTTTTTGCGCAGCGTTCACTCACGTCTTTGCCGATCTTTTGTAATAGTCAAATTGTTTGAGGAATAATTATGTTAACAAGTAAACAAAGAGCGACGCTTCGCTCCATGGCGAACAACATGGATTCCATTATGCAGGTAGGGAAAAGCGGTATCGGCGAAGAGCTGATCACCTCCGTTGATAACGCACTTGAGGCGCGCGAGCTTATTAAAATGACCGTTCTTGAAACGGCACCGCTCACCGCACGCGATACGGCTGAAGAACTTGCCGCTGCTGTCGGTGCGGACGTTGTCGGCGTGGTCGGGCGCAAGATGATCCTTTTCCGTCCGTCAAAAAAGAAACCGAAGATTACGCTGTGATCTCCCAGGAGAGAAGCGGCAGACGCCGCATCGGCATATTCGGCGGCACATTTGATCCGCCGCATATGGGACATGTAAATGCCGCGCGCGCTTTTCTTGCTGAAATGCACCTTGACGCGCTTCTCGTTATGCCTGCCGCTATCCCACCGCACAAATGCGGCGTGGCCGGTGCAGCATCCGAAGTTCGACTTCTGATGACACGTGCCGCGTTCGATGGTTTGGATCCCCAAATATCAGTTTCTGATTTTGAGGTCCGGTGCGCGGACGTGAGCTATACGTACAGAACGCTTCGGCATTTCAAAGAGACCGAGGACGCGGATATTTACTTTCTCACGGGTGCTGATAAGTTTGTTTCCATAGACAGCTGGAAATGTCCTGACATCATTTTTGATAGCGCTGTGATCGTCTGTGCCATGCGCGATGGGGATCCTGCGGTGTACGAGGATGTTATTGCGAAGACACGGCTTTATAAGGAACGCTACGGCGCAAGAACGGAAATGTTAAAGGTTTCGCCCATAGAGATATCCTCCAGTGAAATCCGGCGAATATACTGCGAGGGTGGTGATCTTTCAGTGCTCATGCCGCCTGCTGTTCTCAAAATTATGGACACGCATCATTTATACAGGGAGTGATAAGATGATTTCTCTCAGCGAAGATACGCTTTCCCGCCTGCGTGAGCAGATTCGTCCGTATCTTACCGAAAGTCGCTATCAGCATACTTTGGGCGTGGAAGAAGAAGCCGCCCGCATCGGGGCTATATATCTCCCCGACAAAATCCCGAAGCTGCGTGTTGCCGCACTCCTCCACGATATTACGAAGCGCGACACTTTCGAAAAACAGTTGCAATACTGTGAAGAATTTGGTATAATACTGAAGCAGGGAGGCGTTGCTTTCCCGGAATCATTGCACGCTTCGCTGCATGCACGGACTGCAATGTCGGTTGCCCACCGTGATTTTGCCGATCTTACGGACGAAGAGATTCTTTTCGGTATCCGTTGGCATACAACGGGGCACAATGAAATGACCGTTTTTGAAGCTATTGTTTATTTGGCGGATTATATAGAACCAGGCCGCACGTTTGATGATTGCGTCGCCGTCAGGGATTATTTCTGGAACGGAATAGAGGCTGCCGGTGACCCGAGGACACACGTCGTTCATCTTTGCAAAACAATGGTGTATTCCTTTGACCTGACGCTTCGTGCTCTCATTGATGAGGGGAAACCGATTGCGGCGGATACGATCCTCGCCCGCAACTGTTTTCTGGAGCGATCCCTTATGCTGCAAGGCAATTGATGCTTTGGGTGTATCCTTTGCTTCATATCTTTGACTAAAAATTCTCGGAAAGGATTTGGCTGCGTTGGCAGCAGAAAACTATGAGATATAATAGAAGGCGTTTGTATGGACCGACACGCGGTCAGCAAGTGGCTGTTCTGTGTGTTGTTCTTGCTATCACGATGATTACTCTTGCTGCGGCGTTCGTGTTTTTGTACAAGCCGAATACAAGCCCGAAACTTCCGTTTTCGACCGATACGGGTGATCAGCCGCATCAGCCGAGTGAATCAACAGGCGAAGATGATACCCCTAAGCCTGTCGTGCCGATTTACACCGCACGTGAGGACGTGTACAATTTTCTTATCATCGGACACGACCGCACTGCTAAATTGGCAGACGTGATTATGCTCGTCCATTACGACGTTCAGGCGAAATCCGTTTCTGTTATGCAGATCCCGCGAGATACCTACGTGGAAGTCGGTAGCAATGTGCCGAAGATCAACGTATTGTTTGCTGCCTATTATAACCGCGCTGCCGCCGATCGCGTAAAGAACCCGACAAAAGTGGCGGCGGAGAAACTTGCGGAAGTGTTGGAACAGAACCTTTGTATTCAGATACAGTATACGGCTGTTATGAACCTCGACGGTTTTGCCGGTATCGTTGACGCCATCGGCGGTGTCGATATCGACATTCCGTACGATATGGATTACGATGATCCCGATCAGGATCTCCATATCCATTTGAAGGCAGGACCGACCCATCTTACCGGTGAACTGGCAGAAGGATTTGTTCGCTTCAGAGATTCTTACGTCCAGGCGGACATCGGGCGTATGAATGCGCAGAAACTGTTTATGGCGGCTTTCCTTGATAAGTTGAAGTCCTCCATAAGCATCACGAATCTATCAGTAATTTCCAATCTTGCAAACGAGGTTGTCTCCAATCTTACGACAGATATTACCGCCGCGGACGTAACGTATTTTGGAAAAAATGCGCTTTCCGTTGACTTTTCCAACATTACGCTTCTGACGATTCCCGGTGACAGCGTAAAGAGCAACGGCTCATGGTACTATGTTATCAACCGAAATGCTACGCGTGCCGCTATCAACACGTATTTCAATATTTACGATAACGGTATTACTGATTCCATTTTTGATAAAAACGGCGTATTTAACGATGAATCCTCCGAGACGATTTCTACTGCTTACAACGCTGAAAATCCCGCTCTTGATTTCCAATTCAAAGTGGATGACGTTCTAGACAGTTCCATTGATATCCCGCACAACTGATTTACTGACCGCATAACGAAAGGAATATTACAAACACATGGATAGAGAAGAACTTCTCGAAGCAACCGCTCAACAGCCTTTGGTGGATAAAAACGCAGCGCCAAAAGAGCTTGCGGAGGCAATCGTTACCGTTCTGGATGCGAAAAAGGCAAGAAATATAAAGCTTCTTTACGTGGAAGAACAGACAAGCATCACGGCGTATTTTGTCCTATGTACGGCTAATTCTCGCACACAGGTACGCGCGTTCATTGACGAGATCGAATATAAACTTTCACTTTCCGGTATACTGCCGGATCACATTGAAGGTGTCGATGCCTCCGGATGGATGCTGATCGATTACGGTTCCGTGATCGTACACGTTTTCAACCGCGAAGCACGTGAGTTTTACAATCTTGAAAAACTCTACGCTGAGAACAGCGAAGTGGATATTACCGGCCTTCTCAAGGAAGACTAAGTCGCATTTATACTGACTCTAAGTAAATATTTGACAGAGGAAGCAACATGAAGTACGAATTTAGCAGAATCGACGAAAAATGGCAACAGAGATGGGAAAAAGAAGGTGCATTCAACGCCGAGGATTATTCTACCAAACCGAAATTTTACGGCCTTGTTGAATTTCCATATCCGTCCGGATCCGGTATGCACGTCGGACACATCAAGGCGTATTCCGGCCTTGAAGTAGTTTCCCGCAAGAGAAGAAAGGAAGGATACAACGTCCTTTTCCCCATCGGATTTGATGCATACGGTCTGCCAACCGAGAACTCGGCAATCAAGTTCAACACACACCCTCGCATCTTGACGGATAGAAACATCGAGAAATTCACCTCTCAGCTCAAGCGTGTCGGCTTCTCCTTCGATTGGAACCGCGTAATTGATACGACGGATGAGAACTACTACAAATGGACACAGTGGATCTTCCGCAAAATGTTTGACGAGGGACTCGTGTTCCGCGCCAAAACGCTTGTAAACTATTGTCCGCACTGTAAGGTCGTCCTTTCAAACGAGGACTCCCAGGGCGGTAAGTGTGACATCTGCCACAACGACATCGTACAGAAGTCAAAGGACGTTTGGTATCTGCGGATTACCCAGTATGCGGACAAGCTTCTCGAGGGTCTCGACCACGTCGATTATCTCCCGAACGTTCGACTCCAGCAGGAGAACTGGATCGGACGCTCCACCGGCGCTTTCGCCGACTTTGCTCTGGTAGATGCTGACGGGGTGTCTCTCGGCGAATCTCTCCGCATTTACACTACCCGCTGTGATACGATGTTCGGCGTAACGTTTATGGTTATCGCACCCGAACATCCCGTCCTTGAAAAGTATGCGGACAAACTGAAAAACACCGAAGCGCTTGACGCGTATAAGGTGGAGTGCTCGAAGAAAACAGAGTTCGAGCGTACTCAGCTCGTTAAGGATAAGACGGGCGTTTGCCTTGACGGCATCTATGCCGTAAACCCCGCAAACGGCAAACAGATCCCGATCTACATTTCCGACTACGTAATGATGGGTTACGGTACGGGTGCAATTATGGCGGTTCCGGCGCACGATGAGCGCGATTACGAGTTTGCCAAGAAATTCGGTATTGACATTATCGAAGTTATCAAAGGCGGCGATATTGAAAAAGAAGCATACACCGGCGACGGTGAAATGGTGAACTCCGACTTTTTGAACGGTATCAAGACGAAAGCCGAAGCAATTGAAACGATGCTCAAATACCTCGGCGAGAAGGGCATTGGCGAGAAGGGCGTTCAGTACAAGATGAAGGACTGGGCGTTCAACCGTCAGAGATACTGGGGTGAGCCGATTCCGATCGTACACTGTGAGCATTGCGGTGACGTTGGCGTTCCGTATGAGGAACTACCGCTGAAATTGCCCGTTCTTGAAAATTTCGCTCCCGGTGAAGGCGGAGAAAGCCCGCTTGCCAAGATCGAATCGTTCGTTAACTGCACTTGCCCGAAATGCGGCAAGCCTGCAAAGCGCGAAACGGATACGATGCCGCAGTGGGCAGGATCTTCCTGGTACTTCCTCCGTTACATTGATCCGGATAATGCCGAGAAGTTTGCCGATCCCGAGAAGCTGAAATACTGGCTGCCGGTTGACTGGTACAACGGCGGTATGGAGCATGTCACCCGACACATGATCTACTCCCGCTTCTGGCACCACTTCCTCTACGATATTGGAACGGTGCCTGTTAACGAGCCGTATGCGAAGCGTACGGCACAGGGACTGATTCTCGGCCCCGATGGAGAGAAGATGAGCAAATCCAAGGGCAACGTCGTGGATCCTAACGACGTAATTGACGAATACGGCGCGGACGTTCTGCGTGTATACGTTCTCTTTATGGGCGAGTACGGATCCGCAGCTCCGTGGAATGACAGCTCCGTGCGCGGATGTAAGCGCTTCCTTGACCGTGTCGGCGCGCTGACTGATATTGCGTCCGGACGCGGAGTCACCCCTGAGCTCGAAACCGCCTTCCATAAGACTGTCAAAAAGGTTTCAAGCGATATTGAAGAGATGAAGTACAATACCGCGATCGCGGCAATGATGACGCTCCTGAACGATATTTATGAGGTAGGCCGCATCACGCTTGACGAACTGGAAACGTTCATCTCTATCCTGAATCCGTTTGCTCCGCATATCACCGAGGAGATTTGGGAGATCATCGGCGGCAAGGACCTTCTCAGCCTTAGAGCATGGCCCACGTACGACGAGGCAAAAACGCAGGATGCCACGATCGAAATCGCAGTACAGATCTCCGGCAAACTGAAAAATACGATTACGATTGCAGCAGACGCTTCCAAAGAAGAGGCGATCGCCGCCGCAAAGGCAGATGAAAAGGTTGCGGCATCCCTCGAAGGGAAGAGCATCGTAAAAGAAATTTATGTCCCCGGTAGAATCGTTAATATCGTTGCAAAATAACCGGCACTTAATTTGCGGATAATCAGCGGCGTGTTTTTGGAGAAATTTCCGAATTTTCTATTGACAACCCTGGATTAGTGGAGTATAATATTTGGGAGATGTACATTATCTCGTGTGCCTAATGCGAAGGGAGGGATATGGATGGCAGAGATCAGAGTTAAGGATAATGAATCGCTTGACAGTGCGCTTCGTAGATTCAAGCGTCAGTGTCAGAGATCCGGCATTCAGGCCGAGCTTCGCAAGAGAGAATGCTACGAGAAGCCGAGTGTCAAGAGAAAGAAGAAGTCCGAGGCGGCAAGAAAACGTAAGTATAAATAATTATATTTATGTAAAGAGAGAGAATTTTTCTCTCTCTTTTCTCTTGTTTTGGTAATCCTTGACAATGCACGTATTTTGTGCTATAATACTTTTAATATACTGTATAACAGGAGTTACATTTTATAAATGCCGCAAGGTATAGGGAGGTTTGGTCATGGATCCCATCTTAGATGTTGCATCACAGTTCCAGTACGCAGGAACTCCCGTTTCTGCGGTCCCTTGTCATGTCGGACATATTAACAGCACGTACTTTATTACTTGCGACGGGGAGAACGCGGTTCGCTATATTCTCCAGAAAATTAACACCAATGTCTTCACAAAACCAGTTGAGGTTGTGGAGAACATGGTTGCCGTCTGCGATCATCTGAGGGGAAAGATCAGAGCCGAAGGCGGAGACGTTGACAGAGAAACGATTGCAATTATTCCCACACGAGACGGAAAGATGTACTACGTTTCACCTGAGGGTGAGTATTGGCGTACATACCGTGCAATAGAGGGCGTTGTTACTTATAATCTTGCTGAGTCCACGGAAATGTTCCGATCTGCCGCCTCTGCGTTCGGCCGTTTCTTTAACCGCCTTTCTGATTTTCCGGCTGAACGGTTGCATGTAACAATTCCTAATTTCCATAATACAGTCAGCCGTTTTGCAGATTTTAAAAAGGCTGTAGCTGAAAACAAAGCCGGAAGAGCCGAGGGAGCCGCCGAAGAAATTGCATTTGCACTGGCCCACGAGGGAATTTGTTCCTTTATTATGGAAGGCATTGAGACTGGCCGGTTCAAGTTAGGGGTTACCCATAATGACACGAAACTCAACAACATTTTGATTGACAAAGAATCCGGCCGAGGCATATGTATTATAGATATGGATACCGTAATGCCCGGAAGCCTTTTGTTTGATTTCGGTGATGCAATCCGTTTTGGTGCATCCAGCGCTCTTGAGGATGAAACGGACCTTGAAAAGGTTTACATAGACCACACTATGTTTGAGGCGTATGTTGACGGCTTCCTCAGCGAGCTTCGCGAAGCTGTGAATGAAGACGAAATCCGTGCTTTCCCCATGGCTGCGCGTGTTATAACCTTTGAGACAGGTATTAGGTTCCTTACTGACTACCTGAATGGGGATGTGTATTTCCGCACGTCGCATCCGGGTCATAATCTTGAACGCGCACGAAATCAGTTCAAATTGGTAGCTGACGGTGAAGAACGATATGATGAACTTTGTAAGATTGTCGAAAAATATATCTGATAAAATCGCCGAGTTGTTGCACGAATGTGCGTGATAACTCCGCGATATATCCTCTCGGAATTTTAAATGTTCGGGTTATAAGCGCAAATGTTTAGGGCTGACGCATTCAAGTGCGTCAGCCCTGTTTTTATTTTTTTGTATCGTCAAAAACTAGATGAGAAAGCCAAACTTCCGTTAGTTTCATGGTAAGTCCGCGGTGTGAGTGCCTGTCTCCGGAGTTACTGCTTGTGAATCGGGGGAGGGTATCCGAGGATACAGGAGAAAGTTCGCGTAGGTGCTTGTATACCAGTTCTGCAAACGCGTCTTGATTCTTATAGAGTTCACACTCAAGTATGACCTCATCGGGGGCAATCACCGTTATGGCATTATAAATCGCTCTTGCCAGAAGTGAGGCATTTTCATGGGGAGGATTGGATTGTTTGAGAGATGATTGAAGAGTGCGTCCGTGAGCGATCATCATCTCGCCGAAATTGCCCGCCGCATTGTGTCTCCCTTTCAAAATTTCGCCGTATTCCACGATCGCTCCGCTGACATCGTCTTCTTCTGCAAAGAAGTAGAGAATGATTTTATCACGGTAGTTGTCAATCTCGGAGATTTTGGATGTAGCAGCGGCATTATAGGATGCATCAATACAAATAGGAATATCGGCAAATGTGCGCCTGACGGTTTCATAAATGGGAATAGAGGAAAGCGCGGGTAATCGCTCCCCTAAAACACGATCCTTATCAATCGAATAAGCACCCGGGAGTGATATGCCAAGTCCGATGCAATTGTCGGCATTTGTCGCACTGGTAAGAAATTTGCGGGCGTCTTTCAGGAACAAAGTGAGATTTTCTTCAAAAGTAAAATCATCGTTAAAAGAAAAAAGACGATTTTCGACAACATCCAATTTAATGTTGACAACAGATAATCTAAAGTCTCGGCTTGTGAGATCGAGAATAAGTGCAAAATATTCCGGATTAATGCAGAGAACACCGGCGCGTCGTCCAGCAGCGGCGCGCCTTTCTTTTGTTTGATGAATTATGTTTAGGTCAAGTAATGCATCGGCAACCTTTCCAACAGTCATAAGGCTGAGGCCTGTTTGGGCAGAAATATCGGCCCTGCTGATCATCTTCGCCGCAGAAACAGAGCGAAAAACGGATTTGATACTCTCCCATTTAATGCTTTTAAGACTAATTTGCTGCATGTTTTAACTCCATTCATGGTGTGCTGAGAAATGAGAATTTTTAATCACCGTATAATAATATTATATTCAGACACCACCGCTAAGTCAAGAGGGAGAAAAGGATGGAAGGGTGGAAACACGGGGGAGAGAAATCGGGAATTTTCTGCGTAAGACATCCGTAAAAAAGAAAAAAACAAATATTTGTCTTTTTTCTCAAATTTGTGTTGACAAACGAGTTAGGCGTGTGTATAATATTTATTGTCAGCCCTTTTGCGGACTTTTTTCGGCAGACACCGCATATCGTTGGCATAACGTTAGGAGATCGCAGTTGAAGAGATGGCTGCGTTGTGGATAGTGTGATGATGGACGCGAAAACAACTCACCTTGCTTCCGCGGGTAAAGCGGAGCACAAAATTGACTATACAAAGAAACTTCCCGATGCCGAATTTGAGGTAATGCTTGCGGTATGGGAGGGCGAGTCTCCGGTTAACACTGCATATCTCATGGAAATGGTGGGACGTGCGCGTGGCTGGAAGGCACCCACCTTGATTTCGTTCCTTGTGCGCCTTGAAGAGCGTGGGTACATAACTTCCGAAAAGCGTGGTAAAGAGCGGTACTACACGCCGCTTGCGGATCGAGTCGAATACCTCCGCATCGCTACCGAGCAGTTTGTGGAACAGTACCATGGCGGCTCGTTCGTGCGCATGATGGATTCGCTTTACAGAAACAAGAATCTGTCCGAGGAAGATATTGACGATCTTCTCCAGTGGCTCAAATCCAAATATTGAGTTCATATGCCGTTTGTTGATGTAAACCGACCGCGTTTCTTGAAACTTGCTTACGAGGCAGCAACACTTGATCATGCGCGGTATAATATCGGAACCTATAAAGAGAAGACGCTCCATTTAGTGCTTAAAAATTACTTTTCCGAAAGCAGGACGGAGCAGGAAGTTTCTCTCAGCGGGTATATCGCCGATATATACAGAACGGATGAAGGCATAATTGAAATTCAGACCTCCGGCTTTGCTTCTATGAAGGATAAGTTGGAGGCCTTTTTACCGCTTTATCCCGTTACGATCGTCTATCCTATCCCGAAAGTCAAGTGGGTTTCGTGGATTGAGCCGGAGAGTGGGGAGATAGGGAAACGTAACCGTTCCCCCAAGACCGGCAAGTTCTGCGACGTAATACCCGAACTTATATTTATTAAAGATTATCTTAAAAATCCAAATCTCACGGTCCGTGCCGTGCTTCTTGAAATTGATGAATACCGCATGCTGAATGGCCGCCGCAGTCTTTCAAGAAAACGCGGTTCCACTCGGTTTGAACGCATTCCGGTGGATTTGTTTGAAATTTACGATTTCAAAAACCCCGCCGACTACATCAGCCTTTTGCCGTTCGATGCCGCCGCCGAATTTACTGCATCCGAACTCTCCTCGGCTTTTAAATTCCGCGGCCGAGATGTCAGCGCCATGATTCGTGTTCTTATGGGGGTAGGGGCTATTGAACGCATAGGAAAACGCGGACGCTCGTATGTATACAGAATATCTGACAAATAAAAAGGTTCTGCAACTGCAGAACCTTTTAGTCATTTTGTAAAGTTTTCAAGAAGGTGAACTTTTTGCGCTGAGTACTGGTAAGCAGCTTTATAGTCATCTTCGGCCGTTGCCGTAGATTCGAGCGCGGTTAAAAGATGATAGCGGGTGAAAAAGCCTGTCCCCAAAGAAGCATGAACTTTTTTAAGAAGTGGGTATGCCTTAGCGGGAAAACCGTTTGCCAGCGCAACACAGCCGCCCAAAAAATCAAGATAGGCTTGGGTGAAAATGAGACCACTCGCCAAAACGGCGGATGCTGTCTCAATGTCGCCATTGGAAAGCGCGGTTAATGCGCGCATATATGCAAACCACTCTGCGGGGACGTGTGCATTGGGGAAGGCAGATGGCGAAGAAAGGAGAGCGGGGATTTCTTTTTGCCCCGCGGATTTGATCAAAAACTGAATATACTCGATTGTTGCAAGGAAACCTTCAGGTGTGTAAAGAGAGTTTCGCGCTGATTCTTTGGTACTTTCAAGTGCCGTGGCGGCGGTAAGAAGTGCATCATTCTTAAGTGCGTCAAGCGCCAAGTTCCAATGGCACATAGCCGTGAGATATAGAATTTCGTCATCTGCTCGGGGAACTTCCGATATGCGGGTAAGACACGCACTGTATTCTTCGGCAAGATATAGTTGGTGAAGCTCGTCGATCATCCCCATTTTCGTAAAACGTGAGGTCTCCTTTTCATCGGATGCAAAAAAGTAACCGACGGGTACGTTAAGGCGGCGCGCCAATTCTGTCAGAGTGGAGAGCGAGGGAGCGGCGCTTCCGTTTTCTATCAGGCTGATCATGTTTCTTGTGATCGCTTCTCCGGCGAGTGCGGCTTGCGTGAGTCCACGGTTCAGCCTAAGTGCGCGGATTTTCTCTCCGATCCGTTTATTCTGCTCGTCCATATGTTCAGCGTTTTCGAATGAACGACGCATTACTTCGTCCGGCGGATGCCGTATTTCTCATCCATGTTTTTGAGTGTCTCGTTTACAGATTCAGAAAGGGTGGACTGATAGTATTCCACTTTTACGCTCAGTTCCTGACTGCGTTTCTCAAAATCGTTTATCATAGCGGCAGTATTGTCGCGCATTTCACGAAGAGCGGTCATGAGTTCACAAAGACAGCTGTCTGTCGAGGTGTGCAGTTCATTGCTGATCTGTGAGAGCATCTCGTCCGCCGCCTTGGAAAGACGGGTGCGGATGTAGTCGGCTTCTTTTTCCGTTTCCGACACGATGCGGGTGGCGTGCTCATTGGCGGCGGCAACGATTGCATCGGCGGAGGTGTTGGCGCTGATCATGATATCGCCGATCTGTGCACTGATGCGATCGTATTTCTCCAGCTTGTCGTCCGTTCCGTCGGGAAGCGACCTCTGGTGAAGCTCCGTTCTGAGGGTATCGGCGGTCATTTCTGCGGAAAGAAGCTTTTCTCGGAGGGACGTAATCTCTTCCTTCAGCTGATCGGCGGATTCACGCGTCGCCGCGAGAACGCTCTCGAGCGCTTCCTTTTCGGACTTAAGGGAAGAGATAGAAGCCTCTAGAGAGGTGCGCTCCGTTTCGAAGGTTTTGGCATTTGCTTCCATCTCGAGGTGCGCATTCTTTAAAAGGTGATCTTTTTCTTCCATTTCGCGGTTTATCGCCAGTATGTATTTATTCACATCTTGGCGATTATACCCACCCATGGAAGAACGAAAGGCAACGTTTTTCGTTTCACTCATAAAATGATCCTGCACCGAACATGGTGCTTCCTTTCCGTCTGCTGTAAGGGGGCGATGCTGATTCAAGTTTGTCTATAACATTATATCATATTTTTTGTCAAATTGCAACAGAGTAAGTGTATTTTACTGTTTTTTATCAAAAACATTTCTGAAATCTGTGATTTCATGAAAATTTCTATGGACGAAAGGGGAAGAATATGGTATAATATTATGTTATAAGGGAGGGGTTGCTGTGCAGATACGAAAACTGCCCGTCAGGGGCTTTGCCTCTAATTCGTGGCTTGTTTTTGATGAGGAAAGCCGCATGGCGGCGGTCATTGATCCGTCGGCTGATGCGGAGGTAGTTTTGAGACTCCTTCGTGAGGGAAACTTGACTCTCTCGATGATCCTTCTCACCCACGGTCATTTTGATCATATTTTTGCGGCGGATACTTTGCGTGCATCAACCGATGCGCCGCTTATGATTCACGAAAAAGATGCCCCGATGCTCACAGATGCGACACTGAACGCCTCGGCGCTGTTCTTTGGAGAGGGTAACGTGTATAAGCCGGCCGATCGTCTTCTGCACGGAGGGGATGCTCTCTCGCTTGGAAACAATATCATAACTGTCCGCCATACGCCCGGACATACGGAAGGCTCCGTCTGTTTCGTTTTACCCGGACGCATTTTCACGGGCGATACACTGTTCGAGGGCAGCATAGGACGCACGGATCTGCCCGGCGGCGACGAACGCGCTCTCAATGAATCACTTCGCCGCATTGCGGCAATGAGAGGGGAATACACTCTCTACGCGGGGCACGGCAACGTTACGACTCTTGAGCACGAAAGAAAGAACAATCCGTACCTTAGCAACATTTGATTTTCACAAAGGAGAACGAAAAATGGCTCTCATGAACGGAATAGACACAAACACGTTGGCGGAACTTCTGTTTCCCGATATAAAAACGCTTCCCGAAGATATAGAGGCACGTTATCCCGTACGGGATTTGCCCGAGGGCGCGAAAGTCACCCGATTCGCTCCCAGTCCCACGGGATTCGTTCATTTTGGCGGATTGTTTCCGTCTACGGTAGGTGAACGCCTGGCGCACCAAAGCGGCGGTGTGTTCTATCTCCGCATCGAGGATACGGATGCAAAGCGAGAGGTAGAAGGTGCAGCGGAAGGACTTATTCGCACGCTTGCCACGTACGGTATACATTTCGACGAGGGTGCAATCCTTGATGAAAACGGTAAAATCTCCGATAAAGGTGCGTACGGTCCGTACCGTCAATCCGAGCGTGCGGAGATTTACCAGACGTTTGCAAAGCAACTGATCCGTGAGGGAAAGGCGTATCCGTGCTTTACTACGGAGGAAGAGCTGGACGAGCTTTCGCAGGTAAACAAGAAAGAAGAACTGAAAAACACCGACTGGCAGGCGGAGGCGGAAGCGCGCCGCCTTGAAATGCTTGCAAGAAGAAATTTCACTCTCGACGAGGTGAAAGAGCATCTCGCGGCAGGACATCCGTTTGTTATCCGTATTTTGGCTGACGGCACGCCCGATGCGAAGGTGAAATTTACCGATCTCATCAAAGGAAATATGGAGATCCCCGAAAATGACGAAGACTTTGTTCTTCTGAAATCGGACGGAATCCCCACTTACCATTTCGCACATGCTGTGGACGATCACCTTATGCGGACAACGCACGTGATCCGCGGCGAGGAGTGGCTCCCGAGCCTTGCAAAGCACCTGCAGCTGTTCCGCTATCTTGGATTCAGAGTGCCTAAGTATATGCATATCGCACAGATCATGAAGCTGGACGAGGCAGGGAACAAAAAGAAGCTCTCGAAACGCGATATGGGCGCCAACATGGACGACTACACCCGCATGGGCTACTGCCCTGAAGCGGTGTGCGAATATATTATGACGCTTCTCAATTCCAACTATGAAGAGTGGCATATGCAAAATCCGGAGAAGCCGTATACCGATTTCCCATTCAACATCAAAAAGATGTCCACCTCGGGCTGTCTGTTCGATTTCAACAAACTGAACGACGTATCCAAAAATATCATCTCCCGTATGGACGCCGCGGCCGTTACCGAAAAGGTAACTGCGTGGGCGCTGGATTTTGATTCCGCATTCGGTGCGGCCCTTCAGCGTGATCGTGTGTATGCAGAGAGCATATTTGCCATCGGCAGAGGCGGCAACAAGCCGCGCAAGGATCTTGCAACGTGGGCGGACGCAAAACCGTATATGGGATTCTTCTACGACGAATACTTTACCGTGGAAGACGTGTATCCGGAGAATTTTTCCAAAGAGGATATTAAGGCAGTCCTTTCTAATTTCGCGTACGTTTTCGATCCCACAGACGATTCGTCAGCGTGGTTCGCAAAGATAAAAGAGATCGGTGCAAAACTCGGTTTTGCCGCCGATATGAAGCTTTATAAGCAGAATCCGGACGACTACAAGGGAAGTGTTGCGGACGTCAGCATGTTTTTACGACTTGCCGTTACCGGAAAAATGAATTCACCCGATATGTACAGCGTCATGCAGATTCTCGGCAAAGAACGCGTTCTCGGCCGTATCAAGGCGATGGCGGAATCACTTTGAGTTTGAACGTTATAATGGAGAGTGTCTATGGAAAACACATCTAAGAATTTTATTCACGCATTTATTGAAGAAGATATTGCCGAGGGCGGCCGTTACGAGGGGCAGACTGTCCATACGCGTTTTCCTCCCGAACCGAACGGCTACTTGCACATCGGACACTGCAAAGCGCTCATTATTGACTTCGGCACGGCCGAAAAATTCGGCGGTCTTTGTAATCTCAGAATGGACGATACGAACCCGACAAAAGAGGACGTGGAGTTCGTTGAAGCGATCAAGGAAGATATCCGCTGGCTCGGCTTTGATTGGGGTGACCGCTTCTACTACGGCTCCGATTATTTTGAAAAAGACTACGAATACGCAGTTGAGCTGATCAAAAAAGGACTCGCATACGTTTGTGAGTTGACACCCGACGAATTCAAAGAGTTCAGGGGTGATCTGAACACGCCCGCGAAATCCCCGTGGCGCGACCGTCCCGTCGAGGAAAGTCTCGATCTTTTCGCCCGTATGCGTGCCGGCGAATTCGAGGACAACAAATATACGCTTCGTGCCAAGATCGATCTTGCGTCGGGTAACTTCAATATGCGCGATCCCGTTATTTACCGTATCCGACATATGCATCACCACCGCCAGGGCGATAAGTGGTGCATTTATCCGATGTACGATTTTGCTCACCCGATTCAGGCTGCACTGGAGGGCATCACGCACTCCCTTTGCTCTTTGGAGTTTGAGAATCACCGCCCGCTTTACAACTGGGTCGTTGAGAACGTCTCTGTGCCGCATCACCCCCGTCAGATCGAGTTTGCACGGCTCGGCATCGACCATACCGTTCTTTCAAAACGCAAACTCCGCGCCCTTGTGGAAAACGGATACGTATCCGGATGGGACGATCCCCGTATGCCCACGCTTTGCGGTCTGCGCCGTCGTGGATATACGCCGCGCGCTATCCGCAATTTCTGCGATCGCGTAGGTGTTGCGAAGAGCCCCAATACCATTGAATTCGGCTTTTTGGAGTATTGCCTCCGTGAGGATCTGAATGAGACGGCACAGCGCGTTATGGCGGTTCTGAAGCCGGTAAAACTGACGATCACCAACTATCCCGAAGGAAAAACGGAGATTTTTGACGTCGAGAATAATCCTAACGATCCCGAGGCCGGTACCCGCAAGGTCGCCTTCTCTCGCAATCTCTGGATCGAGGAGGATGACTTCCTCGCGGAACCCGTGCCGAAATACAAGCGTCTCTATCCGGGTGGCCCCGAGTGCCGTCTGAAGGGGGCGTACGTCATTACCTGTACGGGATGCGTAAAGGATGATGACGGCAACGTCATCGAAGTCCTTGCTACCTATGATCCCGATTCCCGCGGCGGTGATCCTGCCGACGGACGCAAGATCAAAGGGGCTACCATCCACTGGGTAGATGCCGAAACCTGCGCAGAAGCGGAAGTACGCCAGTATTCGAATCTCTTTGACGACGCCGACCCCGATGCTGCGGGAAAGGACTTTATCGCGTGTCTCAATCCGAACTCTCTCGAAGTCCTTACCGGATGCAAGGTGGAGGCCTCTCTGAAGGATGCAAAGGCACCGTCATCCTATCAGTTTATGCGTCTCGGATATTTCTGTCCGGACAGTCGGGATTCGTCCGCGGAGCATCTTGTTTTCAACCGTTCCGTGAGCCTGAAGGACAGTTATAAACCGCAGTAATACAGCACTTTTTCGAAAATCCCCCGAGGAAATATTTCGGGGGATTTTTTTGAAAAAATGTGGGGAAACTACTTGACAGAACAGATTTTTCGTGGTATTATATATAGGCGTTTTGGATGCCCCATTAGCTCAGACGGTAGAGCACTTGACTTTTAATCAAGGTGTCCGGAGTTCGAATCTCCGATGGAGCACCACGCAGAAGACTTAAAGCCTTTTGGTTTTAAGTCTTTTGTTTTTGAAATTATTGACATGCGGCGAGAAAATGTTATAATATTAATATCTTGTATAGTGAATTTGTTTTACTAAAAGGAGCAGATATGGTTAAGGATTTTTGTAAAAAACTCGCTTTTCCGACAGAAGCCACAGTGTGTCTCACCGAGGCGTATAGTAAAATTGTATCCGACCCCGAGGCGCTTTCTCTAATCTATAAAACTATGGATATTGTCTACAAAGTAAAAGACAACTCTTTTGTCCCGCTTTTACAAGAAATTTCCGAGAAAACGGGTATCCACAGATATACCTCCGATCTCGTGTTTTGGATTATGAGCGCAAAACCGCTTTATTACATTTATAACGAGAAAAAACTTCCTGAAAACCTCTATTGGGATGCTATGGCGGATCTCCGATACAAACTCATGGAGTGCTATAATCTGCACGGAATTTGGGGCGTTTTTTCTACGTGGTTTTCGAAGTTTTATACTCTTGAACGTATGACGTTCGGAAGACTCCATTATGACGTACTTAAATGGGGAGGAGATGCCTACCGAGGCGTTTTGATGCCAGGTGACACGTACTATCGGTCCCATATCCCTTCAAGCGGACCTTTGACTCCCGAGTCCGTTATGGATTCGCTTAAAAAGGTGTATGCCTATTATAAAGACGACTTGAAAAACGGACTTATGCCGGTTGCATGCAATTCGTGGCTTTTGTATCCGCCCGTTACTGCTTTGTTCGGGGAAAATTCAAACACGAAGAAATTCTGCGATCTCTTCGATCTGATCGGGACGAAGGAAGATCCAATGAACCGCGATTTTTGGCGTGTATTCAATAAGGAGTATAAAGGCCCCGAAACACTCCGCGAGATTACGGCAGAAAAACCTCTCCAGAAGAATTTGAAAGAGTATCTCGAGGCGGGGAACTCATTCGGTATCGGCTACGGAATTCTTCTTTTTGATGGTGAAAAAGTCATAAATTACAACTAATTTTTGCACGGTCTTGAAAAAGACCGTGCTTTTATTCATATAGTGTAAACAGATTGTTAATAAGGAAAATTGCACAAATTTTCTTGCGCGAGTTCGAAAAATATGGTATACTGTAATGGTAGTTTTCTTTCAAATAGAACCCGGGTTAAGGAGAATTTTATGAAAATGCGTTTTTCTCGTCTTCTGGCACTTCTCTTGGTGCTCACCCTGGCTGTGCCTACTGCCGCACTCACTGCGGTAATTTCTGCCGCTGACGGCGGCTTCCCATCCATCACGGCAACCGTGCCGGCATCTGCCTCGTCGGCAGTAATGACTGTCTATTCGGAGGATTTCGAGGGCAGCACGGCATCCCTTTTTGAATCTACCGCCGGCAAGACGTACAATAAAAGCGGTGAAAAGTGTGTTACCGAGCAGAAAGAGTCCGGTAATAGTGTCCTTGACATTGATTACAGCAAACTCGATTGGGGCAAGATCGCCGAAAAGGGCGGCACTGCCGTCAGAAACCCGATTTCATCATCTAACTCCACCAAAACAGGCGAAGAGTACGATTTTCCGGAGCTTGAACAGGGCTTCGTGCTCTCTTTGGACTTCCGCAAAGTAACGGATGCTGTCTTTACCGGCAAAGAAGAAACGGAGCGCCTCCACATCTCTTATTATGCCGAACTGAACAACCGAAAAGGCTTTGAGATATTCACCGAGCCGCTCAAGGCAGGTGAATGGTACAAGATTACTATAACCGCTGCAAACGGCGGTCAGACGTTTACCGTTACCGCTACGGACAAGGCCGGTACTGTGACGGAACTGAAATGGAACCACCATGCGGGAATGAGCTCGGGTAGCTTTAATAAGATCTCGATCATTCCGATCACCAGAGGCGGCGATGTCAGCGAAGGCCGTCAAGAGACGCATTTTCAGATCGATAACATCCTTCTGACGACGGAAAGCAAAGCGCCTATCACTGCCGTTCTCACTCCCGATACCGCCATCAAAGGCGAAGTAACGCCTATTCTCGTAGGTTACGACTCCCAGGGTAAAGTTACCGCTATGGTAACAGGCGCGATGGTTGATACTGCAAAATCGACCAAATCCGAATTTTTTATGCTTCAGTATGAGGACGCTTTGAAGGCATCCAAATCTGTAAAGGTACTGTACTGGGAGAACCTGCAGTCTGCAAAGCCGTACGCAAATCCTGTCGAAATCGGTGATAAGATCGATCCCGCAGTAGGTACCGCGGCAGGGAAGACTGAGTCGTTTGCGATCACTTCCGCTATGACGCCCACCGGTACGGCCGATGCGTACTCTATCCTTGTGTACGCTGTACCGAACTTTGCGACGAAAGAGGCTATTCCCGGTTACGACGCTGCCTCTCACACGCTTTTGTATCTCGGCCAGAGCGGAAGCGCATTTACCTCGGTTCCGTATGATGGTACTCTTTTTGACTCTGCCACGCAGGATATCGTTGTAACCGTGCATAATGGCAAGACCTCGGTTACGACTCTTATTGAATACACCGTGCTCCCGTCTCTCACCAACATCGTGATCCAGCTCGGTGAGAACGAGTCCAAACTGAACTTCACATGGTTTTCCCTCAGCGATGCTATCGGTAAGATTTCCTTTGCCAAGGAATCTGAACTTGTGAACGGACAGCTTCCCGCAAATGCGACCGTTGTTACGGCTGACCGCACCGAGTCTGTAAAAGCCGGTTACTTTGGCAACAAGGCAACGATTGAAGGTCTTGAGCCGAGCACTACATACTATTACCAGATCACAAACGGAACCGACAAAACGGATCTTACGAAGATCGCTACCTCCGATTCCGATTCCTTCACCTTTGCATTTGCCGGCGACCCGCAGATCGGCCGCGGCTACGGAAGTGATTATTCCAAGGCGATGGAATGCATTGAGGCTGACGGCGAAGCGTGGGGCAGAACTCTTTCTCAAATGGAAAACTCCCCTGAATTTGCAGGCGTTGATTTCTTGATGGTCGCCGGCGACCTTACCAACACGCACCTTATCGAATACTATAAGGACTACTATGGCCTCACCGATGCTGCGTCGAACTTTATCGGTCAGGAGCTTCAATGGGACGCGTACTCAAATCAGGAGGAGCTTCTCGGCATACCGACGGTAACTGTCCTCGGTAACCACGATAACGATCCGTACGCTGTGTATCCTTCTCACCTGAATCAGCCCAATATGCTCAAGAAGCCTGACGGCACCTACTACGGCGCCACCTATGAGACCAGAGCCGGCAACTACCTCCATAGCGCAGATTACTATTTTACCTACAATTCTGTGTTGTTCATCGTTCTTAACGTAAACAATTTCAAAGCGACGAGTGCTTCCGCAGCTGCTACCGCTGCCGATAAGGCTGTCGCTGAGGAGCACGGTGAGTTCGTGAAGCGTGTAATGGAGGAAACGAAGGGCCAGGAGTTTGACTGGACGATCGTACTGTACCATGAATCCCCTTACGGTTCGAGCTATCATGGAAACTACACCGTAAATTCGTCCGGTGAATTCAACAGAACTGAGCAGCATGCGTTCATCAATATGAGAACGTATCTCTTGCCCATCCTCTATGAAAACGGTGTCGATCTCGTTCTTTCCGGACACGATCACTGCTATACCCGTACGCACATCCTGAAGCCCGCTACGGATGAAAACGGCAATTACATCGACGCTTCTATTATCACGCCGTATGAGGATGGTTCATACGTCTACGAGGACGGCTCCACAACGCCGAAATTCGTTTCCTGGAAGGATGATACCGGTAAGATCCACACGGATCTGAAGGTTGAGTCCAAGCCCGTAAAGGTTATCAATCCTGATGGTATTCTCCACGTTACCGGTGCAAACAGCACGGGTTCTCTGCCGAACGCAGCGCAGTATGAAAACATCTATACTGCGGTCAAGGCAACTGCCGATAAGCGTCATCTGACGCGTATTGACGTCTCTGAGAACGAGCTTACGCTCATAACCTACAACCTCGGTCCCAAGGATTCCGATAATATCACGGTCGTTGATACTTTTACCATCGTCCACACGTCTGATACCGATCCGGTTGTCCCGGGTACCGATCCGGTTGTTCCGGATACCGATCCTGTTGTCCCGGGTACCGATCCCGTTGTTCCGGGCACCGATCCTGTTGAACCCGGTACGAGAGCAAGCGTTGTTCCGATTATCATCCTTGTCGTGGTTTCACTCTGCGCACTTGTTCTTGTGTTTGTGGCTGTAAGGGTTTCTGTTAAGCGGAAGAAATAAGCTGCATAATTTAAAGGCGTCTGCAAAAGCAGACGCCTTTTTGCTACATTTGTTTTCGGATTCTGTCAAGCGCACCTTTTTCGAGTCTGGATACCTGGGCTTGCGAAATACCGATTTCTTCGGCAATTTCCATCTGTGTCTTTCCTTTGTAAAAACGCATTTGGATGATTTTCTTTTCGCGGTCGGAAAGCTTTTTCATTGCTTCTTTGAGTGCAATGTTTTCTAGCCACGCTTCATCGCTCGACGATGTGTCACTCACTTGATCGATCACGTAAATGGAATCTCCGCCGTCGTTGTAGACCGGTTCGTAGAGGGATACCGGTTCTATGATCGCTTCAATGGCTTGATGAATGCTTTCTTCTTTTTCGCCGAGTTCTTTGGCGATCTGCGCGATCGTTGGTTCAGAATCCGCGTTTTTTGACAGTTGCTCGCGCATCTGAAGTGCTCTGTACGCAAGATCACGGATAGAACGGCTCACGCGGATCGTGTTGTTGTCTCTGAGATACCGTCTGACCTCGCCGATGATCATCGGAACTGCGTAGGTGGAGAATTTCACGTCAAGCTCGATATTGAAATTGTCAATCGCTTTTATAAGTCCTATGCATCCAACTTGGAACAGATCGTCCATGTTCTCACGTCGGTTTGTGAAACGCTGAATGATACTTAGAACAAGCCGAAGATTACCGTCTATCAGTTTTTGCCGTGCCTCGGCATCACCTGCTTTCGTTTGTATCAAAAGCTTGCGCTTTTCGTCGCTTGTGAGTGTTGCCAGCTTTGCTGTATTAACGCCGCATATTTCTACTTTGTTATAATACATGTCCGCATTCAATCCTTACTTTCGCAAGTTGATACAGACAGTATTGCCGAGTTCAGATATGGGTTATGCAAATGAGCGTATGCATCTTATTTCCATATTGGGAAAGAAAAAGAGGGTGAGTAAACACCCGCTCTTTGCATTAATAACGGCTCTCAGTTTCGCGGATTTTTTCGTAGAGGTTACGGATAACAGGTTCGTCTGCCGCGCACAGGGGGATAAACGGCGCCCGTACGCTGCCGCACTCGATACCGAGGAGCCGCAAAACGCCCTTGGCTGCAGCATAAAGGGAAGACGCTTTTTTCGTTTCGTAAATCAGTCCCGTGATCTCCTTTTGCAGAGATGCCGCTTTTTCCGTGTCACCCTTTGTGATGAGATCTTCGAGTTTCATAAATAGTTCGGGCATATATCCGTACGTACCGCCGATACCGCCCGAGGCGCCCATGAGGCGTCCTGCAAGGTACTGCTCATCCGGACCGTTGAAGATTGCGACGTCTTCGCCGCCGAACATGCGAAAACGCATAATATCCTGGACGGATCCTGACGAGTTCTTAACACCGGCAACGCGTCCCGTTTCGAGCATTTTTAAAAACAGATCCGTCGGCAGATTGAAGCCGTTCGTCGTGCCGGGGATGTTGTAGATGAACATGGGAACGGCATCAGTTGCATGGAGCACATCCGTCCAGTATTTGTAAACGACCTTTTCGCTGAGTCCGTAATAAAATCCCGGCACCATGGCGATCGCATCGACACCGATTTTTTCGGCGTGCTGTGCTAAGGTAATGCTGTCCCTTGTAGCCGGCGCCGCGATGTGGGCGATCACTGTCATCTTGTCGCCGACTGCTTCCATAACCGCTTCGAGCGTTGCCTTTCTTTCCTCTATCGTGTGAAAGACGCATTCGCCTGAGCTACCCGTCACGTAAAGGCCCTTCATTCCGAGGGAATGATAAAACGACGCGAGCTTTGACGCGCGTTCGCGCGAAATGTTTCCTTCCTCATCGTAGCAGGCGTAGAAAGCCGGAAATACGCCTCTGTATTTTTTCTGTACAGCCATAATAGTTCTCCTTTATGTAAGTTAAATATTGATTATACTACCGTCAATCATCGTAAACCGAATGCGGTAGTCAGTGTCCATGCCGACGAGATCCGCTTTAAACGAGGGAGCGATGTCGCCGAGTGTTTTTTTTGAGATCCGTCTTGCGGGCGTGTTTGAGGTCATACAGAAAACGTCCCACGGATCGATGCCGATACTGATCAAAGCACGTGCACAGTCATCCATCAAATACCGTCCACCGGTTAAGGTGCCGTTTTCAAGACGCGGACTGCCGTCTTTAACAATGCGGTCATCATATCGGCCATCCGGCATGCCCGTCAACGTCACAGCGTCCGTGATTACCGAAAGACGTCTCGGACCTACAGCCTTTACCAGCAAGCGGATAATCTCAGGAGCAAGATGCACAAGGTCGCAAACGATCTCCGAGAACACGCCGTCATTGATGACAGCTTCAGTGAGAAGTCCCGGATCGCGATGGTTGATTGGGCGCGTTGCATTGAAGAAATGCGTAATGCCGTCGAGTCCAGCCTTTATCGCCGTGCGCATTTCTTCAGCTGTTGCGTTACTGTGACCTGCGTTCACGTGAACATTGTTTTCTTTTAAGTAACGTATTAATTCTAAAGCACCTTCAAGTTCCGGCGCGAGTGTGATCTGCTTTACTGCCGATGCGTGGTTACCCGTGAGTTTTTCGAAATGCTCCAAAGAGGGAAGCGTGATGTACTGCCCATTGATCCCACCTTTTTTTTCGAAATTAAGGAAAGGTCCCTCAAGATGAACACCGAGGACTCTCGCGCCGTTATCCACAGGGTTCTTCATTATTTCATCATAAAACGCAACCGCATCTCGGATCTTTTCGGGCGGCGAGGAACTGAGCGTCGGCAGGATGCCTGTAACGCCGTGTAAAGCCAATCTTTTGAGCCACTGTTCATTCTCTTCTTTGTTAGGTGAAGCGGCGTTGTACCCAAGCGATCCGTGCGCGTGCAATTCAATCATTCCGGGGATGAGAATGGGCACGTCGTACGTATTCGCATCTTCACTTGCGCTGATATGGTCAATGATTCCGTCTTCTATATAGACACGTGCGTTATGTAGCCAGCCGCTTGAAGTCCATACCTGTTTTGCATAAATTGAGTTCATTTGAATTTTCCTTTGTACGGAAGATTATTTGAGTGCCTTCACATAGCGCTGTGTGATTTTCAAAGGACGCGTGATCGCTGAGCCGACAACGCACGCGTGCACGCCTTGATCCATCGCCGTGCGAAGTTCCTCGGGAGAGAAGATACCACCCTCGGCAATAACGGGCGTGTGGAGCGTTTCGGCGAGTTTATGCATAAAATCGAAATTCGGCGGCGGCAGATGGCGTGTATCATCCGTATAGCCGTTCAAAGTCGTGCCGATAAAATCAAACCCGAGTTCTTGGGCGCGCAGGGCATCCTCATAGGTGGCGCAATCGGCCATAAATAACTGTTCGGGATATTTTTTGCGGACTTCTTTGAAGAATTCGGTGACCGTACTGCCGTCGGGGCGGATTCTTGATGTCGCGTCCGTGGCGATGATGGAAACGCCTACTTCCACGAGAGCGTCGATTTCTTTGAGAGTCGGGGTGATTCTGACTTTGCAGTTTTCGTAATCCTGTTTTATGATACCGATGATTGGGAGAGGGACGGTCTTTTTGATTTCCCGTATGTCTTCAACGGAATTTGCACGGATGCCGACGGCACCGCCGAGATAGGCGGCATACGCCATACGTCCCATAATAAAGCTGCTGTGAAGCGGCTCATCGGCGAGTGCCTGGCAAGATACGATAAGCCCGCCGCGCAGTTTCTCCATAAGTTCTTGTTTCGTCATTTTTGTCTCCTTTTATTGCTTAGCTTTCATTAAGCCGTTGTTTTGCGTATACGGCGGCACCAATCATGCCTGCCTTGTTTCCAAGTTCAGCTGCAAGAATATCTACGTCCGCAAAGGTGGGGATAACTCTTTTTAAAAAACGTTTTTTGATATCGGCAAGAAGAACTTCCTCCTGCATAACACCGCCCCCCAAAATGATCGCGCACGGGTTAAATATGTACGTGAGGGTCAGGAGTCCTTCTGTGATTTCGTCTTCCCAAGCGGTGATGACGCGGCGAAGTCTCAGATCCTTTTCTGCCTCATTGAAAATTTCTTTTGCGTTTTCGAGTTCGGGACGGAGTTTTCTTGCGCTATCCAGGAGCGCCGTTGTAGATGCATACTGTTCGTAGCATCCGCGGTGTCCGCATCCGCAGAGACGGCCGCCTTTATGCGTTACCATGTGTCCCATTTCCCCCGCGATTCCTTTTGTGCCTGTGAACAGCCTTCCGTTTTGAATAATGGCACCGCCAACGCCTGTCCCGTAAGTGAGACAGAGAAAATCCTTATGTGCACGACCGGCACCCAAATGTGCTTCACCTAAGGCGGCGGCATTCGCATCGTTAAGGATAAAAGCGGGGCGGCCGAGCGCTTTTTCCAATATTTCGCCGGCAGGGTAAGCCTGTGCGTCCTCGCCGGCGGCTTTATTATATCGGAAAAGCATAGTTTTTGCTTTGTCGTCAATCTGCCCGCGCATCGAGGCACTGAGAACATCGAAGTCGCCGTATTCGCCCGCAATATGGATGACTTTCTCCATGCGGACTTCAACGTTCTTATCAGATGATGTTGTGCGAACGTCCGACAACTTGCCCGTGTCATCAATGATAGCTGACTTGATTGCCGTACCTCCCACGTCCATTACAAGAATTCTCATATATAATCCTCCTTCTTATACACAATTATAACATAAATTTTTCCACATAAGTTTGAGTATTTTGCCATGTTTTTTATTGTGGTTGCTTTTTTGCAAAAATGTGATATAATAAGGATCAAGCAATGAAAAGAGGGACAGATATGCGAATCATACATCATGAAAGAGGGCGCGACCCGCTTTATAACATTTGGAATTCTTCTGAGGAATGCATGATCATTTATTTTTACTCCGACGGCGGTAACGTAGTCTTTCAAAATAAGATATATCCGATAAAAAGGGGTGGACTTTGCTTCATCCGTGCGGGGGAACAGCACTACACACTCCCTGATAAGCCGGAAATATATGACAGAAGCAAAATATTTGTTTCCGAAAAGAAACTCAACGATATGCTGAATCTTGCATACGGAGATGATGTATTGAACAGCTTGTTTCGGAGTAATTCAGTAATTTATGCGCAAATACCGGAAAGTGATCGGTCGGATGTGGAAAAAATATACGAGAAGGCACTTGATGCGTTGGGTGACAAAATTGACGAGACAGTTTTTACATGCTGTTTCTTTCAGTTACTTATTTACTTGAGGGATTATTCGTCAGGCCGCATCACAAACAGAAGCGATTCTTTGACAAGGACGATTGATTTTATAAACCGTAGTTATGCTTCTCCCATCACTCTTGATGATGTCAGCGCCGGAGTGCATATGAGTAAGTACTATTTATGCCGTCGCTTTAAAGAAGCGCTCGGTGTGACGATCATGGAATATCTCCTTAAAACCCGAATCGCGGCTGCAAAAAATCTCCTTGCATCTGATCGCATATCTATCAGCGAGATTGCGGAAAAATGCGGTTTTTCAAGCACATCTTACTTTAGCCAGATCTTTAAAAAATCCACCGGCTTAACGCCGATTCGATACAGAAACCGCTTGGGTGAAAACGAAAACTCCCGACCTTAATTCGGGAGTTTTTGTAATGAGTGATAATCATCCCGCCGCAGCGAGCATGTTTTCGATATAAATACCGTATCCCTTCGAGGGATCGGAAACCAGAACGTGCGTTACCGCACCGATAAGCTTTCCGTCCTGAATGATGGGACTGCCGGACACGTTCGATGTTCATTAGGGACAACACACTTTCTACCAAAACTAAAGTATCGCTTCAGTATGAGTATGAATCTGCTGTGTGGAAAACACATGAAAATGTGGTATAATAGAATCACAAAAGCGCTTTTGAATATAATTTGGAGGTAGATACAATGTCTATTGGATCAACTATCAAAAAACTCCGCCGTGAACGCGACATGACCCAGGAACAGCTGGCGGAATATCTCGGTATTACCGCCAATGCTGTGTCACAATGGGAATGTGACAGGACGGCGCCCGATATTTCGCAGCTTCCAATTCTTGCTGGATTATTTTCTACTACAATCGATACACTTCTCGAATATGATTGCGACGCACAAAAAGAAGATATAGAAAATTTTTTCCGACTGATTCGTGAAGAACTGCCCAATGATGATATGGAATCGCGAATCCGATTGGGAAAAGAATACACATCGAAATACCCCAAAAATTATGATATTGCCCATGAAATGTGTTGGATAATCAATTGGTCAGACAAAGAACAGAGACAGGAAAACCTCCCACTCCTCCGTTCGCTTTGTGAAAAGATCATATCAGAATGTACCGTTCAAACTTACCGTGAATCTGCAGTCAAATTGATGTGTACTCTTGGAAACGACGATGACTGGGAAAAGTGGTCAAAGATGTGTGCGCATGACTACAAGACTTATCGGGGTGAGATACTTGAGAACAGATTGCTTGAACAGGAAAAGTATGATGAGTGCATCTTGAGAAAAGGTGTAAATAAGCTTGAGTATTTTTGCCATCTGATGCAGTCAAACTGTGGGAATTGGCACGATCCAATCAAGTCCATAGCCTGGATAGATTTTCGCATTGAACTGATGTATTCATTCGGTGAAAACGGAATTATCCCATCGGCATGGCAGGGATTTTATGCAATCATGCTTACTTATAAAGCAGATCAGCTTTTCCGTCTCGAAAGAAAAGAAGAGGGCTACGCTTGCTTAGAAGATGCTTATCGTAATTTTGCAGAATGGACAACCATTCCGGACGGAAGTCCGCTTGATGTAGGACACGATTGGATATTCCACGGTGTGAAAGCTCTGAAAAATGAATGGAACTATCGCCTTGCAAACGGAAAAGAGGAATATTCCAATTATATGTACGCCTTTGCTGATCAGTGTGACTATCTGGAGAAAGTTATGAAAATGCAGATGAATTGGGATGGTTTCGTACGTGTCAGAAATGAAGAAAGATACCAAAAGGTTTTACTAAAAGCAGAATCACTAGTAAATGAATCGAAGTGATTTACAATACCCAAAAAAAGCCGAGGCTCACCACCCCGGCTTTCGTTTTACCCCGCCGCTTCAAGCATGTTTTCGATATAGATTCCGTATCCCTTCGAGGGATCGGAAACCAGAACATGCGTTACCGCACCGATAAGCTTTCCGTCCTGAATGATGGGACTGCCCGACATCCCCTGTACGATCCCGCCCGTTTTTTCTATCAGCGCGGGATCGGTAACCGTGATTTCCATACATTTATTATCGGATGCGTTTCGGATTTTCTTTATAGTAACCTCATACGCGCATACACCGGACTCATCCAGCGTACAGTAGAGTTTGGCGGCACCATCTTTGATTTCGTTTTTGAGCGCAATGGGAATTGCGGTATCAGCGGATACACTTTTTGGGAATTCAGTTATGAAGCCGTAAACGCCGGCTGAGGTGTTGCCCAGAAGCGTTCCGATTTTACCCGAGGAAAAATAGCCTTGCAGTTCGCCCGGGACCCCCGCCGTTCCTCGACGGACGCCGGTTATGCTTACGTTTGCGATCATTCCGCGGGAGAGAGGGAGGAGCGCCCCTGTCTCCGTATCGCAGATTCCGTGCCCCAGTCCGGCAAACGAACCGGTTTTTGGATCAACAAAGGTAACAGTTCCGATACCCGCCGTGTTGTCTTTCACCCACATGCCGGTTTTATAAGTCTGCTCCGAGACGGAGAGAGAGGGAAGTACGGTGCAGTGCATTTCTGCATCGTTTCTTCTGACTGTGAAATCTAAAGGGGAGCCGTCGCTTTTTTCTAAGATTTCGGATAACTGAGCCGCTGAGGTAAGATCTGTTTCATCAATTTTTAAAATTACGTCATGCATTCGTATGCCGGCGTCATATGCAGGCTGTCTCGAGCCGGATTCACAATCCACTTCCGAGAAGCCAACTACGATAAGACCGTCCGTGAACATTTTTGCCCCAAACGCCATTCCGCCGGGACAGAGTTTTATATCATCAAAGCGTTGTACGTTTACAGATTTAACGGGAAGAAAGCCCAAAAATTTGGCGGAATGAGATATGCGTTCATTTGTGGAGGCAGCAAGCGCTTGTGAGCAGGGCTCAATTTCCAGGAGGCTGGTTGCAGGTAATGCATCCCATTTGCGAATGGATATGGTGTCTTCTATCAGATAGTCCGCTGTACCGAGGAGCATTATCATTATTAAAAGCCACGATAGCGCCGCCTTGAGCGGATGAATTAATTTTGTTTTCATTCTGTACATCCTTTGGTGTGTTTTCGATAATTTCGCTGCCTTTAATGTATGCTGAAACAGGCGGAATATGAGTAACAATATTGCTTCATCTTGTCTATTCTTTCCTTGACGTATCGTTTATATTAAAAATATCAGAAAAAATGATAAATTTGAGTAAAATCAGAAAATAAGGTTTGAAATACAGGCAGAAATGTGGTACAATAAATTATGAATACGCTCATACGGAGGATTTCTGTTGTGCCAAATTGGTTGACCGACTTTTTCGAAAGTTTTTCAAGAAACATCAAAATCTCTTTTGTTGATATCATAGACATTATCTGTGTTACATTCTTACTCTATTATGTCTATCGATTTATACGCGACAGACGGGCCGGAAAACTGGCACTGGGTGTTGCTTTTGTCTTTCTCTTTTTGATTTTGAGCGATTTTCTTGAAATGCATGCACTGCAATATATTCTCAAAAATGTCTTTCAAGTTGGTCTTATCACTTTCGTAATTCTGTTTCAGCCGGAATTCCGCTCTGCCCTTGAAAAAATGGGCGGTGAATCTCTCCGTGGATTCAGAAGCATATCCGAGCAGAAAAGCGCAGCATCCGCTAAGGTGTTGATTGATGCTGTAACGTCCGCTGTAACCGATATGTCCGCCAAGCGTACCGGCGCTTTGATCGTGTTTGAGGGGACAACGAAGCTCGGTGATCTTATACTTACCGGAACTGTCATCAACGCAGACCCCTCCTCTTTCCTTATTAAAAACATATTTTTTGATAAATCACCGCTTCACGACGGTGCTGTTATTGTGCGCGACGGAAGGTTGTATGCTGCCGGGTGTCTTTTGCCGCTGTCGGCAAAGTCCGATATTACGCAAGATCTTGGCACACGACACAGAGCCGCAATCGGTATGAGCGAAAACAGCGACGCCTTGGTTGTCGTTGTGTCCGAGGAAACCGGTATAATCTCCGTTGCGCGAGAGGGAGTCTTAAAGCGCGGTTTCAAGACACAGTCCTTGCATAAGGAACTCAAAGCATTCCTTATCCCTGAGACCGAATCTCAGGTTGGAAAGGCTGTCAGCCGTCTGAAACGCGTAACACGCATCAGGAAAATGTCTGCGAATGCGCCAGAAATAACTAATCCAAAGGAGGATTCTCATGAAGCGTGAAAACAATACGGCGACCGTCCTTGACGCCGATTCCGAGGTAACACGCCGCTCCTCCGGAGACTGGCTTGCCAAAATCACTTGCTTTTTAATTGCGTTTGTTATCTGGTTTTACGTTATGCAGGTCGATAGTCCCGAGCATACGGAAACCTTCCATTCCGTGGATGTTTCTCTCTCGAATGTTTCTGTGCTTGAAGGCGAGCGCGGTCTTTCGGTTTACAGTGGATACGGCATTACGGTAGATATTACTGTCATTGGTCAAAAGAGCGTGATCGGAAAGCTTTCCGGCGACGATTTTACAGTTACAGCGGACTTGTCCGGCATATCTGAGCCGGGGTTTCACTCCGTTGCGATCGATGTTGATCTTCCTTCAGGTCTCACCCTTGATTCCGTTTCTCAGAATTACATTCAGGTTTATGTGGATGAAAGGTCGACGGTTGTAACCGAGATTCGTGCGAAACTTACTTCGTTTACGATGGAAAGCCAGCTGGAAATGGGGGAGCTTGAGCCCGAGTACGACACTGTCGTAGTAACCGGTCCGAAATCGGCGCTCGACGAGATTGCCTATGCCGAGGTCAAACTTTCCCTTGGCAGCATTAATGCATCAATGACGGCCACCGGGCAGTTGACCCTCATCGATAAAACGGGCGCTTTGATCAACAACCCGTATCTTCGTCTTGCGCGAACTGAAGTGCGCGTTGATATCCCCGTCTATGCCACGAAGCAGCTTGTGCTTACAGCCAACAGTAAATACGGATATTTCAACGATAAAAACGTAAAGATAACAATAGAGCCCGCCTCGCTCTTGTTCCGTGGTGATCCTGCGGTTCTTAGCGGGATGGATGAAATTGTAATAACAACGCTTGATGAGAAGAGCATTCTCGGCAACGTTACGAGACAGGTACAACTTGAATTACCGCCGCGTGTAGAAGTCGTTAACGGAACGACTATGGCATCCGTTAAGGTCGAGCACGTGAACACGTACACTAAAAACTTCACGGTCACCGATATTGACGTCACCGGTGCCGTCGGGCTGGATTATGATATAATGACAACCGTTCTGATGGTGCAGGTTCGCGGCACGATAGAGGAACTTGCCAAACTGAAAACCTCTGACTTTACGGCTGTCGTTGATCTGAGCGGATACACGAGCGATGCTACGGGTGTGATTACCAAAAATGCCATTATTCATATTGATTCCGCATATGCCAGTGGAGTTTACGAAATCGGTGAATATTCCGTACAGGTGAGATTAAATTGAGCGACATAATTACTCGAAACGTGCGACACTTACTGATTGAAAATATTCGTGTACCCGTTTCGGATTCTGACGAAGCGGTGTTTCAAAAGGCGCGCCGCATTCTCGAAAAAACCGGTGCATTTGGTGAGCCGATTCGTATGGGAATGCACAAAAAGTCCATTGATGCCCGCAAAAAGGACGCTATTACGTTTGTTTGCTCCGTGTACGCTGAGGCGGAATCCCTAAAGACATTAAGTGATGATAAGCTGAAAAAGTTTTCTGTAAAGCTTAGCGACTGCGAGTCGATTTCTTTACCTCTGGGCGAAGAGATCATGCACGGCCGCCCCGTTATCATCGGATTTGGGCCTGCCGGAATGTTTTCTGCGCTTCTTTTGGCTGAATGTGGCTTCAAGCCGCTCGTTTTGGAGCGAGGTGCTCCCGTAGATGAGCGAGTTCCTATCGTTGATCACTTTTCATCCGGCGGGATGCTTGATACGGAAACGAATATTCAGTTCGGTGCCGGCGGTGCAGGTACGTTTTCGGATGGGAAACTGACAACGCGTATCAGCGATCCTCGGTGCGGCTACGTCATGGAACAGCTTGTCCGCTTCGGCGCACCGGAAGATATTTTGTGGCGCGCGAAGCCTCATATTGGCACGGATATTCTCAGAGAGGTCGTACGCTGTGCCGACGCACGAATCAGGGCTCTGGGCGGCGAGATCCGCTATCACGCCCGTGCTGCGCGTATTGCGGGCGATCATTTGTACGTTGGTGCGGAACGGATTTCGTTCGGCGCGCTGATAATTGCCTCAGGCCACAGTTCACGCGATCTGTACGCCGAGCTGATTGCAAACGGATTTTCTGTTAATGCTAAACCCTTTTCTGTCGGTGTCCGGATTGAGCATCTCCAAGAGGAGCTTGATTACGCTATGTACGGCAACTTTGCCGGCAAATACGGACTTGTCCACGCGGATTACGCTCTGTCCTATCGGATGGGTGATCGGGGTGTTTATTCGTTTTGTATGTGCCCCGGCGGACAGGTTGTTGCGGCGGCATCGGAAATCAGTAGTGTCGTTACCAATGGTATGAGTCATTACGCCCGTGATGGCAAAAACGCGAATGCAGCGCTGGCGGTATCTGTCCATCCCGCTGATTACGGCGCAACTCCTATGGAAGCGATTGCGTTCCAGCGCGATCTCGAACGCAAAGCATTTGAAAAGGGCGGCAAAACGTACGCAGCCCCCTGCCAGACTGTCGGCGATTTTCTCAACGGAAATCGCGGAACACTGCCCACGAAGATTCAGCCTTCTTATCGCGGCGGTGATGTCGTGATGACGGATTTCAGAGAAATCTTCCCGCCGTTTGTTACGTCTATGCTTGAGGCGGGTCTTCATGATTTCGGACGAAAAATCCGCGGATTTTCGGATGCCTCCGTCCCGCTCACAGGTGTTGAGACGAGAACCTCTTCACCTGTACGCATCCTTCGAGATGACGCGTCGTATCTTGCTCCTGGGTTTGACCGCATTTATCCGTGCGGTGAGGGGGCGGGATACGCAGGCGGTATTGTAAGTGCTGCGGTTGATGGAATCCGTGTAGCAGAGGCTATACTGGCTCGTTACAAAAAGACAGATGAGACTGAGTAGCACCCACATTCCTATCATCGCCGATCTTTGATCGGCTCAGCATAAATAGCGCTTTACTGCCGTGCGTGAAGCATTTTGGCACAAAAGCGATGAAATGGATTGATTGACATGCATTTTGACGATAACAAACACGCCATGAAGGAGTGGATCCTTCATGCCTCGGCGGAAGAAATCTCGCAAAGTAAGGCAGTACACGAAATTGCCCAGACGCTTTCACTTACGCTTCCTACGGCACAGCTTCTTGTAAACCGAGGCTATAAGACACCTGAACAAGCGCGTGCTTTCCTTGCCAAAGAAGAGGAATTGTTTCACGATCCCTTCGAGCTTGCGGATATGCGTGCTGCTGCCGAGACCATTCTTAATTCGGTCAAACGCGGCGATAAAATCGCTATTTTTGGAGATTATGACGTTGACGGTGTTACGTCTGTAAGTATTTTATACCTGTACCTTTCAAAACTCTCCGCAGATGTCGTTTACTATATTCCTTGCCGTACCGGGGAAGGATATGGAATGTCCGAAGCCTCTGTGCGAAAACTGGCCGCAGACGGTGTCAAAATGATTATCACAGTTGATACGGGAATCACCGCGCAAAAAGAGGCGCTTCTTTTAAGAGAATTGGGTGTTACCCTTGTTATCACCGACCATCACGAATGCCACGGTGAACTTCCCGAGGCCGCTGCCGTTGTAAATCCTCACCGTCCCGACGACACGTATCCTTTCAAGGAGCTTGCCGGAGTGGGCGTTGCGTTTAAACTCTTGTGTGCTATAGAATCCCTGCGTCGGCCGGAGGCGTCTTTATCTGAATGCGTACGGACGGTAGCGATGGCGTACGCCGATCTTGTTGCGATCGGTACGATCGCGGATGTGATGCCGGTGAGAGATGAAAACCGTCTCATTATAGCCTTGGGCCTTCAGTTGATCGAACGCTCGCCGCGCGAAGGTGTCAGAGCTCTGCTTGATGCTGCTGCGAGTGATTCCAAGAGCAAATCTCCACGAAAAATTTCGTCTTCTCTCATCGGATTCACGATCGCACCGCGTATCAACGCCGCGGGGCGTATCCGAAATGCAACTGAAGCTGTCGAACTTTTCCTTGAGGATAATCCACAAAAAGCTGATCATCTTGCTTATAAGCTTTGTGACATCAACCGTGAACGACAAAATGAGGAAAATAAAATTGTCGATATAGCTTACGCTCGCATTGATGCTGAACACGATTTTGAAAAAGATCCGGTTATCCTTTTAGCGGACGAGCATTGGCACCACGGTGTTATCGGTATTGTTGCATCGCGTATCACCGATCGCTACGGCTGTCCGTCCATTCTTGTTTCTTTTGACAGCGATGCCGAGGTGCACGATCCGAAGGGCGACGATATAGGAAAAGGTTCAGGCCGAAGCGTAAAGGGAATGAATCTTGTGGAAGCGCTTGCCGCTTCTTCGGATATTCTGGAAAAATTCGGCGGTCATGAATTGGCGGCCGGACTTTCTGTTCGCAGAGAGAATCTTCCTGCTTTAAAGGAACGGCTGAATGAATACGCCCGCACCCATTTTGAGAACGGTATTCCGATTCCTGCGGTCGATGTTGACTGCGAGCTGACTGCCTCTGATTTTACGATACGACAGGCGGAGCAGCTCAGTGCGCTTGAACCGTTCGGTGTTGAAAATCCCGTTCCGCTTTTTGCTACATACAGGATGACAGTGTGCGACGTGGCGGCGGTTGGTGCCGGCAAACATATACGATTTAAACTCGAAAAGGATGGCGTCCAACTTACGGCTATGTATTTCCGCCACGGCCTTTCAGATATTGACGTATATCCCGGTGATGAGATCGACGTGCTTTATAATCTTGACGTCAATGAGTTCCAGGGTAAGCGCTCAGTTCAGCTTATCGTAAAAGAATTCCGTCTTTCGAAAGAGATTTTGACGTGTGAAAAAGAGGAGGTTTCCCTGTACAGGCGTGTTTCGGATGCCTTTGAGAATAAAACAGAAGCCTCTCCCATTGATACCGCGGCCGTTCTTCCCAATCGCTCGGAGTGCGGCATTGTATACAACACGCTGAAAAAGGAGCTTACGCTTGGGCACGAGGTGTTCAGTATGCGGGCGCTCGGACATCTTCTCGATTCACACGGAACGCCTGTCCCGTATGCAAAACTCAAATTCATTTTGCGTATTTTTGATGAACTTCGTCTTTTGCGGGTTGAGGAAAACCCGGCAAAAGAGGACGTGTTCGCTTTTCAGTACGTGTATATGCAAGAAAAAACCAGTTTGGATAAATCAGAAATTCTCAGATGGCTTCGCAAATCGGCGGAGCAATAACACTAACTTTCTATATAGGAGGTGGCGATCATGTCGGATACGATAAATAAGATGAGCGGCGATGCAGGCTTTGTCAATATTGATGCGCTTATGGAAAAACTTCGGCAGAGTGGACGGAATTACGATCTGGAGAAAATCCAAAGATCGTTTGAGTACGCCGCAAAGCTGCACGAAGGACAATTTCGCAAAAGCGGAGATCCGTACATTTCTCACCCAATTGCAGTAGCGGAGATCGTAGCCTCGCTCGGTTTTGATACGGATTCTATCTGTGCTGCTTTTCTCCACGATACGGTCGAGGATTGCCCCGATAAAACGAATCTCGGGCTGATCCGATCCTATTTTGGTGAGGAAGTGGCCATGCTCGTTGACGGCCTCACGAAAATGGAGAATATCAATATTGAGGATAAAGAAGAAGCGCATATGGAGAATATCCGAAAAATGCTTCTTGCAATGTCCAAGGATATACGCGTCATTTTCATTAAACTGTGCGATCGACTTCATAATATGCGGACGCTCTCTGCAAAAACCGAGAAGAAGCAGAGAACGACGGCACTTGAAACGATGAACGTATATGCGCCGCTTGCACACCGTCTTGGTATCCAGCGAATCAAACAGGAACTTGAGAACCTTGCACTCAGTTATCTTGATCCGATCGGATACGAGGAAGTCAATACCAATATTGAGCAGAAATACGGACAGAACCGCGATTTTCTCGAGTCGATCCGTTCTTATATTTCCGAAAAACTTTCCGAATACAACATTCACTTTGTAGTGGAAGAGCGCGTAAAAACCGTATACAGCATCTACCGCAAGATGTTTAATCAAAACAAGAACTTTGATGAGATCTATGATTTTTATGCACTGCGCATCATTGTGGAAACGGAGCTCGAGTGCTATACCGCGCTCGGCGTCATTCACGAGATGTTTAAGAGCATCCCCGGCCGTTTCAAGGACTACATCTCTACGCCGAAGCCGAATATGTACCAGTCATTGCACACTACGGTAATCGGCAGCGCAGGTGTTCCATTTGAGGTGCAGATCCGTACGAGACACATGCATCACGTGGCTGAATACGGTATCGCCGCACATTGGAAGTATAAGACTGGCGAGAGCTCAAAGGCGGAAATAGATCAAAAACTTTCGTGGATCTCGAGACTGATCGACACAGAGGATTCCGCCGCCGATCCGGACGAGTTCATGCACGCCCTCAAGATTGATCTTTTCCATGACGAAACATTTGTCTTTACGCCGAAGGGAGACGTAATCTCTCTGCCGCAGGGATCTACACTTATTGACTTTGCGTATGCGATTCACTCCGGTGTCGGCAACAAGATGGTCGGTGCGAAGGTCAACGGTATGATCACGCCGATAGACCGTGAACCGCACACCGGCGATATCGTGGAGATTCTTACTTCGTCTACGTCCAAAGGACCGAGCCGCGATTGGCTCAAGATCGTCCGTACGAGTGAAGCGCGCAGCAAGATCCGCCAGTGGTTTAAAAAAGAAAAACGATCCGAGAATATCGTTGTCGGTAAAGGTGACGTCATGCGCGAGATCACCCGTTTCGGGCGCCAGCTCACTGATGCGCAGAAAGGTGAGATCGCTCACGCAGTTGCAAGACGTATCGGTATGCAGGATCTGGACGACTTGTATAACGCAATCGGTTACGGTGGACTGGCTGTCAGCAAGATTCTGCCCAAATTGCGCGATGAGTATGACCGCTATGTGAAGCTGCTCACCGATACTGAACCTACTATGCCCGTTCAGGCAGAGCAGGTGAAGACTGTTGAACATCACCACGCCCACACGGGTGGCATCATTATCGACGGCGAATACGGCTGTGCCGTTAAGTTTGCCAAATGCTGTAATCCGCTTCCGGGTGATGACGTGATTGGTTTTGTAACGAAGGGCTACGGCGTTTCCGTGCATAAGCGTGACTGCCCGAACGTCATAAGCGGTATGCAGAATGAAGAGAATCGCGGGCGCTGGAAACACGCAGAGTGGGATCTTAGCGAAGACGACAGCGGCCGTTCTATGTTTGAGTCCGGCATCGTTCTTGAAGCAGAGAATCACATTGCTTTGCTCGCGGAGATCACGACCGCTCTCGCTGAGATGAAGGTCTCGCTTTTGTCTATCAACACACAGAAACGTTCTCAGTCTGTTATTATCATCCATTTGACTGTCGGATGTAAAAACACCGAGCATTTCAATTCTATTTTGTCGCGGCTGCGTTCTATCCGTAACGTAGAATCCGTAAACCGCGCTATTGGCTGAGGAGGTCCACTATGATCGCTGTTATACAACGGGTGAAAAACGCGAGCGTGTCGATTGACGGTGAAGTTACCGGTGCGTGCGGTACGGGATTTCTTGTGCTTCTCGGTGTGGCCCAAGGCGACAGTGAGCGTGAAGCCGAGCTTCTGGCTGACAAGATTACAAAAATGCGCATTTTCGAAGATGCGGATGAGAAGATGAATCTTTCCCTCAGCGATATAGGCGGCGAACTTTTGGTGATTTCCAATTTTACACTCCTTGCATCCTGCCGCCGCGGAAACCGTCCTGATTTCATGGGGGCAGAGCGCCCCGAGAAGGCTAGTCCCTTGTTTGACTACTTTTGCGATTATATAGGCCGCACGATTCCGCACGTTGCACGCGGTACGTTTGGGGCAGATATGCAAGTGTCCATTCTTAATGACGGTCCCGTTACCATACTGCTTGACAGCGACGTTTTGAAATTGCCGAAGAGCCAGGCACAGAGGAGCAAAACAGAGGAAACGGTATGATTCTTACGATCGACGGAAATTTAAAGCCTTATTACGCGCAAACGCTTTGTATGAGTTTTTTTCCGGGCGTGAAATTCCCCGAAGGAGAGATGCCCGGTGAAGATGTACCTGAGGCGCATTTCATTATCCGAGAGGACGACGGCGGGGCGTTTGCCTCTGCAGCGCTTCAGTTAAACGGTGTTTCTCAGTCTCGCGAGAGTTACTGCGCTATCGAACCGGGCATAGATCGCGCCCGTGCGCGACAGATTGCCGCAGGATGTGCTTTCTTCGAAGCGGCATCTGCTTTGACCGGTGTTCGACCGCCGTGGGGCGTTTTGACCGGCGTACGGCCGGCGAAGATCGCCTCGGAACTCTTTCGATACGGCTACACGCCGAAAGCAGCCGCAGAGTGGATCACATCCCGTTATCTGACGGAGCCGATCAAAGCATTGCTCGCATCGTCGGTTGCATCAGCAGAGAGGGAACTCATCACGCCGGATCTTGTGAACAAGTGCAGCGTGTACATCGCCATTCCTTTTTGTCCAAGTCGCTGTTCGTACTGCTCATTTGTTTCGTATACGTCGAAGAAGCTTTTGGATCTGATTCCCGAGTACCTTGGGGCGCTTGCCCAAAATATCCAAACCGTTTTTGGAACGATTCGAAAGCTCGGCAGGGAAGTATCAACTGTATATATCGGCGGCGGCACACCTTCGGTTTTGAGTGCAGAACAGCTGCGTTTTTTGCTATCGACGGTAGCGAATGAGATGGATACATCATCTCTTCTCGAGTTCACGCTGGAAGCGGGACGGCCTGATACCATCACAGCCGAGAAACTCGCGGTTGCCAAGGAGTATGGCGTAAGCCGTGTCAGTGTGAATCCGCAGACGCTGAATGACGAGGTGTTGGCTTCCGTCGGCCGCCGGCATACGGCAGAGCAGTTCTTTTCTGCCTTTGAGGCAGCCCGCAAAGCAGCGATCAAGCATATAAACGTCGATCTCATTGCGGGTCTTCCGGGCGAGAGCACGGAGAGTTTTTCAAGTACTGTTGATCGCATCATAGATCTTCATCCCGATAACATTACGGTACACACGTTTGCCGTGAAGAAGTCCGCTGAAATACGGCAGGAGAATGCCTCCGTCTATGACAGGGAAGGCACGGTTGCGGCTGCATCTGTTGCGTACTCACAAAAGTCGCTGACGGCTGCGGGCTATTTGCCGTATTATATGTATCGCCAAAAGAACACTGTCGGCAATCTTGAAAACGTCGGATATGCACTTCCCGGTGCCGAAGGACTATACAACATTTACATGATGGAAGAAGTCCACAGCATTTTTGCCGCAGGTGCATCCGCCGTTACGAAGCTTGTTTCTCCGACAGACTCCGCAGGGAATTGCCGCATCGACCGCATATTTGAGTCTAAATATCCATATGAATATCTAAAAGATTACAAGGATGAGGCAGGCGTCAGGCGTGCTCTCGAATATGAGAAAACCGCCCTTGATTTTTATAATCGGTATTTCTGATTCTGTCGTGCCTTTGCGTTTTCGGAGGAGTCTATGCGTATAGTAGAGATGTATGATGTCAGTTCAACTGCAGCAAAAGCCTTTGTTGATGCCTCAGAGTCCGATTTTCAAAACCGGCTCGCCGAGGTATCCCACCACATCGTGTGTGATGACCGCGTTGAATTTATTATGCTTTCAGGACCAACCTGTTCCGGCAAAACAACGTTGGCGGCGAAACTGACGAGTGAGATCACAGGGGCAGGTAAGAAAGCGATTGTTTTATCGGTTGACGACTTTTTCAAAGAGCACTCTGCAATGAAGCGCGTTGGTGACCGGATTGATTTTGATTCTGTTGACGCAATCGATCTTTTCTATTTTGCTGAATGTGTTTCTAAAATCTTAAACGGTGAAGATACACCTTTACCGTCCTTTGATTTTGTTACCGGCACAAGGAAAGAAGGCGTGCCTTACAGACACACCCCCGACGATATTATCATTTTTGAGGGGATCCAGACTGTTTATCCCGAGGTGCTGGCCCTTATGGAGGGCTATCCGTACAAATCACTTTCTATCGCCGTGCGCGAGGCGCTGTCGGTGAACGGCACCATTTTTTCTCCCGAAGAGATACGACTTGCCCGACGAATCGTCCGTGATTTCAAATTCCGCTCGGCTTCTCCGGAATTCACTTTCCACATTTGGAGGGGCGTGCGCGAAAACGAAGAGAAGAATATTACACCGTATCTGGATACGTGTGATTACTGTATCGATTCTCTCATGCCCTATGAACCTTTTATGATATCTCCGTTTCTTATCCCCCTTTTGGAAAGTATTCCGGCCCACAGCCGCTATTATTCCGAAGCGAAGACGTTCCGCGAAAAATTTCGCGCTGTGGAAAACTTTCCGATTTCAAGTGACCTTTTACCGGAAAATTCTTTATATCGTGAGTTTTTAGGATAACATCCAAGTCTTTCGGAGGAAAAATCATTGAAGAGAAAAAACAACAGCGGCGGCTCACCCAGCGTTAAGAGCACAACCAATCTGTTCTTTTCCGGTGTGCTTGTTTTGACTATCTCCAATTTAATTATTAAAGTGATCGGTATGCTCTTTAAAATCCCAATGAGCCATTTCGTCGGAGACGAAGGCATGGGGTATTACTCGCAGGCATACACGCTCTACACCTGTTTCTTTATGATTGCCACGAACGGATTGCCGGTTGCTTTGGCAACGATGCTTTCAGACAGCCGTTCGAAGGGACAGTTCAAGCAGGCAAAGCGGATTTTCCGTATAGCTATGGGACTGTTTTTCGCCGTCGGTCTTCTCAGCATGCTCGTCATGCTTTTCGGTGCAAGAATATATTCATCTGAATTTCTTCGGGTAGATCAGGCGTATTACTGTATCCTTGCCGTTGCTCCCACAATCTTTTTTATCAGTATTTCCAGTGCCTATCGTGGCTATTTTCAGAGTTATCAGCAGATGCTTCCCACCTCTGTTTCACAGCTTACGGAGGTCCTTTCCAAGTTGTTTTTAGGCGTGTTTTTTGCTCTGTATGCAAAAGGACAGGGATATGGTGTACATATCGTTGCCGCATACGCCGCCGCAGGTCTTACGATCGGCGCAGCACTCGGAATGATATTTTTGTTTTTTGCCAAACTTGCTTTTCGATCAAAGGAAGAGCAGTACAATGCGCAGATCATTGAGGGAAATACCATATCCGAGTATACTGCTTCCACCGGTACCATACTGAAACGGATTGCCATTATTGCAATTCCTATTACACTCAGTTCCTCCGTTATGAGTATAACAAACCTGATTGATTCAGGACTCGTTTCCACGGGACTGCAGGATATTGGGATGACGGCCGAAGAGGCAACAAAAGTATACGGGAACTATACGACCCTTGCTGTCACTATGTTCAACCTGCCACCGTATCTCATCTATCCGATATCGTATTCTATTATTCCAATCTTGACTATGGCACGCAGCACGAAGGATACTGTGCGTGCGAACCGCATCATGGAATCTTCGCTTCGTGTATCTGTTTTGATTGGATTGCCGTGCGCACTCGGAATGTCGGCTCTTTCTAAGCCGATCCTTTCGCTTTTGTTTCCTATGGAATCTGTGGAGATGGCATGGCCGCTTTTGTCGCTTTTGGCGCCCGCCTCTTTCTTCATTTGCGTTTTGTCAGTTACCAACGCGATTCTGCAGTCATGCGGATATGAGCGGATGCCCCTGTATTCTATGCTTGTGGGCGCGGCGATAAAATTAGTGTCCAACTATATTTTGATACGCACAATCGGTATGTACGGTACGCCCGTCAGTACATTCCTTTGCTACCTTACCGCAACGGCTATGAATCTGTACTTTGTTGCGAAGAAGACGGGTGTTATGCCCTCAGTAAGCCGCGTGTTCCTCCGCCCGCTCCTGGCTGCCGTCCTGTGCGCTTTAGCCGCGCTCGGCTCCTACACGCTTTTCAGCGACGTTCTGGGGCTCAGCGGACGCGTGATCACGCTTGCCGCTATCTTGATTGCTGTGATTGTGTACGGGGGGCTTGTTTTCACTACACGCGCCATTACGGCAGACGATATTCTCCTTCTCCCCAAGGGTGAGAGGATTTTGTCCGTTCTTAAAAAAATTAAACTCGTAAGAGTATAAACCGATTATACGGCTTAGCCGAAAGGATGTTCAAAATGAATCAGACAGCTCTAGATTTGCTGAATGAAGAGCGACACGACTTTGAGTCTCTTGTCCGCGTGATGGAACTTCTCCGTGCACCTGGCGGATGTCCTTGGGACAGAGAGCAGACGCACGAGACTATCCGCGGAAATTTCATTGAGGAGACGTACGAGGTTATCGAAGCGATTGATACGTCAGATGCATCTCTTTTAAGGGAAGAACTGGGCGACGTGCTTCTCCAAGTGGTCTTCCATGCACGCATCTCCGAGGAAGCGGGCGACTTTTCTATTGAGGATGTCATACACGATATTACGGAGAAACTCATACGCCGTCATCCGCATGTTTTTGCTGACGTGGAAGCGGATACGTCCGACGAAGTCCTTAAAAACTGGGAAGCTATCAAAAAAGAAGAAAAACAGCGCGTTGGAATTGCTGGGACGCTTGGTGCAGTTCCGCCGTCTTTGCCGGCGCTTATGCGCGCACAGGCTTTGATGAAGAAAGCAGGGAAGGCTGGTATAGTACCCGACCCGGATATACTCGCAAAAGAGATTAGTGCCGTTGCCGCTCAACTCTCAAATGCGATTTCGAATGCTAACGAAGAATCGATCGCACAGTTGACCGGAAAAATGGCGTTTCTTACTGCTGCCGCCGGGCAGCATGCTGGCTGTGATGTAGAGGAATTATTATCAAAAGAATCAAACAGTTTCGTCAACTCTTTAACAGAATGTGAACGCACAAGTGGTGACTTTTCCGGTTTTGTGGATGAAAAGAGACGAATTGTAGCGCAAAATGCCTATTTTTCTCATAAAATTTGATGTATTTTTGAGAAAAAACGGAGAAAACTCTTGATTCTTTTCCAATATAATGATATAATATCATTGCTTATATAATACCCGGCGTTGGGCTCCAACGCTAATTTACGCATAATTGCGAAAAGAAAGGAAATGCATCCCATGAATAAGACTCAGCTCATTGAAGTTGTTGCCAAAGAGGCAGGACTCAAAAAGAAATCTGCAGAAGCTGCTGTAGCTGCTGTCCTCGGTGCAATCGAGAATGCACTCGCTGACGGTGAAAAGGTTCAGATCGCCGGATTCGGCACCTTCGAAGTTAAGGAAAGAGGTGCAAGAGCTGGCCGTAATCCCGCTACCGGTGCTGCTATCACCATCCCCGCTTCCAAGCATCCTGCTTTCTCTGCCGGCAAGGCTCTGAAGGACAAGGTAAACAAATAATTAACAGGTGAATTTTGTGTGCTGACAGCTCCGGTGTTCCACTGGGGCTGTTTGCCGCACAAAGCACGCGTATGAGACTGGATAAATTTTTAAAAGTATCGCGTATCATCAAACGTCGTACCGTTGCCAATGATGCCTGTGATACCGAGCATGTTTCTGTTAACGGAAAACGAGCAAAAGCATCTTATGATGTTAAGGTCGGAGATGTTATTGAAATCACATTCGGCGAGCGTACGATGAAAATCCGCGTTCTTGATGTCCGCGAGCATGTTACAAAAGCTGATGTAGCCTCGCTGTACGAAGTTCTACCCAACTGAGGGCATAATTTTTTGTTTATTGCATATACTGAACCAGAATAGCGGGGAGGTGTCTGCATGAATGTTCAAAATGTCCAATCCCACACTGTTATGATCCGCGAATGCAAGCGGATTGAGTTGACCGGAATTTCCGAGGTGGAAAACTTTAACGAAACCGGCATTGATTTGATTTCGGACTGCGGCGCTGTCGCCATCGAAGGTGAGTCATTGCGCATTGAAAGTTTTTCCGTTGAAAGCGGAAAGATTGTTATTGATGGAAAAATAACCGGTGTTTTTTATTACGAGAGGCAAGTAAAGCCAACGCGCACAGCCGACGGTTTCTTCCGTAAACGCGCAAAGTAACAGTAGATGGGAATTTCTTATGAGCAGCAGTTGTACGCGCTTCTGTATGCGGTACTTACGGGGTGTATCCTTGGGTGCATTTTAGACGTTATCCGCATATCGCGTGTCCTCTGCGGTATTGCCTCTTATACGGGGTGTAACAAAACACTTAGAAAAGTTTCTTTTCCTCTTATCGGAACAGTTAGAAATTTAGCCTTAAAAAACGAAAGTTCGGTTTCAAAATCGGTGATTCTTTTTTTCGGTGATCTTTTGTTTTTCACACTGTCAGGATGTTTTTTCTGTGTTTTTTTGTTCCATGCAGCAAGTGGATGTTTCCGCTGGTTTTATATTTTAGGGGCTCTTGCAGGCTTCTTTGCGTATTATGTATCCGTTGGTAGAATGGTAATGATGCTTTCTGAGACCATTAATATTTTTCTTAATCTGTTTTTTCTTTATTTGGTTTGGTTACTGCGTCTGCCATTCCGTGCCGTTTTTCGCTTCGCACGATTTGTATGCCAATTGATTGCCGTGCATTTTCTTGAGCCGATATGGAATGTTATTGTTCACGCATGGCGTATACGGTATACAGGACGTGCCCGTAAACATTTGTGCGATGCTGTTCGTATCGCGCATATTTTCGATTAATCTTACGTTTGCAAATTACGTTTTAGGGAAGGAGTTGTGGGGGATGTATCAGATTAAAAGTAACGTCTTTTTTAAGATTGCGGTTCTTCTGCTCGTGATTTTTTGCATTTTTATGATCGTAACCCTACAGCTTCGGTACAATCGTCTAAAGGCGCAAAAGGAACTTTTGGCACTTGAAATCTCAGCGACCGCTAATCGTATTGAGGCGATACAGACAACACTTGACACTCCCTTTGACGATGAATACATTATAAAAATTGCAAGAGAAAAATTGAATTTGCGCTTGCCTGAGGAAATTGTCTTTTATAACGATTTAAACGATTGAGCAAGCGGGAAGTTGAATACTGTTGAAACTTGTGTCGTGGTTGCCATAGGGGGCCACGACACAGTTCTTCTCATAAAGGAGCAATATGAAGAAATTTAAAAGCGACGTTGCGATTATAGGCGGTGGACCTGCTGGTCTCACTGCGGCGATCTATGCTGTCCGCGCGGGGCTTTCTGTTACCGTATATGATGGAAACGGCTTGGGCGGCCAGATGCTTTTGGCGCACGAAATCGAGAATTATGCTGGATTTACAAAAATCAGCGGCATCGAATTGGCTGATGCAATGGCTGCACAGGCACAGGGATTAGGTGCTTCGTTTACGTATTCTCCCGTTACGGCCGTTGCGCCGACCAAGGGCGGATTTTCCGTATCGACCGATGCGGAGACATATATTCACAGGGCTCTTATACTGGCAACCGGGACAAGCCGACGCAAGCTTTCTATCCCCGGCGAAGATGAATTCATCGGTCGCGGCGTCTCGTACTGTGCCGTTTGTGACGGGCGTTTTTTTTCGGGTAAAGATGTTGTTGTTGTCGGCGGCGGAAACACAGCCGTGGGTGATGCATTGTATCTTTCTAAAATTTGCCATTGTGTAACTTTGGTTCATCGCCGTGATTCTTTCAGGGCGGATCGCATTCTTATCGAACGTCTTAATGCTTGCGAAAACGTAAAAACAGTTATGAAGGCGAGAGTTGAGAAAATTATGGGTAGTCTCCGTGTTGAATCCGTGGAGATTATTCGACATGGTGAGATCGCTTTGCCGTCCCCGATGGTTCTTCCTACGGACGGTGTATTCGTTGCGGTTGGCAGCGTGCCGGTGCTTCCATCATTGGAGGCATTTGACAATCTCGCGAGGGATCCCGGTGGATATCTCGTGACAGACGATAGATGTCGCACCAGCGTCCCGGGCTTGTACGCGGCAGGGGACGTCCGTGCCAAAGCACTTCGTCAGATCGCTACCGCATCCGCGGACGGTGCGATTGCGGCCGTAGAAGTAGCGGAATATCTTTCGTCATTGACAACCGAGGATGGCGTTTCTGTATAAACAAGTTTTGGAGTATCAAAAATAATGGATAACAGACCGGCGAAAATAATTATCTCTCTTTTGTGCATCGTGCTCCTTCTGTTGGGCACGCTCTCATACTGGCTTTACGCTTTATATGAGAGTCCCGAAGAATTAGCTCTTAAGGCAAGGGTTTCTCAATTAACGGAAGATTTGGAGTGTGCAAACGAAGCGATTCTGGGGCTGAGTTCCGATATGCGTCTTACGCAGGAGCAGAATGAAGCTGAGATTGCGTTGCTTGAACAGAAAGTAAGCATTTTGATTGAGAACGGTGTCGCGTCTGATGCGTATACAGCGATCCTTCTTGATGAAATTCAAAAGCTTAAAACGGAAGCGCAAGCCGATTCTAACCGAATCAAAGAACTCGACACGCTTCTTAGCACTTTTGAAAGGTTCGCCGCTGACAACTTCGGATACGATTCTGAAAAGATCAGCGATCTTTTACTTCTTATGACAGAGCCAAATCGTCCCATGCGTACGGTTTATACTGAACATCTTAATGAAGAAACGGGCGAGATCATCGATGTTACTTCAGACGAGAAGATAGGGAAGGTGGCATTTTACTATAAAGATCTCATAACGGGACACACGATTGGCTATAATGATAACGAGATTATGTATGCTGCCAGTTTGATCAAAGTCTCATATATATATTCAATCTTCTATTCCGTTGTAGGCTTTGAAAATAATAAACTCTATTTTGACAGCGAGGGGAATCCCTTGTACGGCGAAGACGGAACTCCGCTGTTTGAGGGCAAGCATCCAAACCTTGATGAGGAGGGGCGTATCATATATCTTCCCGGCGAGGAGAAGTACGACCTTTCACGCGTCTGGACCTTTGAGAAAGAAGGAATGATGGTGGAGGGGTCCGGTATTCTGAGGGATGCGGAGGATGGTTTAGAGCTTACGTATCTCGAGCTTATCGAGTATGCGCTTCTGTATAGCGATAATATAGCTTTCGCGCAGCTTCGAAAGACCTTCGGCTTTGAGGATTATTACAGAATTGCCTCAATTATGGGGATACAAGGGTACAAAAAGGGATATATGCAGTTGACAGCAGAAGATTGCGGCAAATTTCTTTTTGAGATATACTCATTTATGGAAGACAACGAACAGTATGGAGCTGTTATGAAAGAAGCGATGCTCCACTCAAATCATCCTGTCATGATAACGCCCGCTGTCTCCCCCACTCCCGTAGCACATAAATATGGATGGGATGTTGATGCATATCACGATGTGGCTATTGTCTACGATGAACATCCGTATATCCTGGTAATTATGACCGATTACGATGGCGGCGGCAACAAAATCAATTCCTACATACACAAAATCACGCGCCTTATAAACGAGATTCATAAAACGTATTACGAAAACAAAGAACCTGCATAATAGTGATCGCCAAATGGCAGATGTCGTTTGGCGATTTTTTCTTCTTTTGGTAGTATTGTGCATATTGTTTAATATTATTTGAATAATTGTTTCAATATTGTTTCATGTGCACAAAAGTTATTGCCCCGTTAAACTCGTTGTGGTATCATATCGTTGCGAGAGAGAAATGCATCTCTCGGATATGAAAACCACAGGAGGAACTCATTTTATGAGAAAAGCAAGAAACGTAAGTTTCAAACGCATTCTTTCCGCGGCTTTAGCATCTATGATCATTTCTACTGGTATTCCGGCAGTCTTTGCCCGTGAATACGTCGACGTTACCGTGGAAAATCCAGCTCGGGATGAAATTGACATTCTTTCCGACATCGGCGTAATCGTCGGTACGTCGGAAAACGAATTTTCTCCCAACGAAAACGTTACCCGCGAACAGATGGCACTTCTTCTGTTCCGCCTCATGCTGAATAAGCAAAATGGTGGCAGGGTAAACACCTCGCCCTTTACGGATCTGTATGATGACACCTACCATGGTGCGATCTCTTGGGCGAATGCTTCCGGATACATACTCGGTACCTCCGGATCCACCTTTGAGCCTCTTTCCGGCATTACCATGCAGGATGCCATGACGATTCTTGTTCGTGCGCTCGGTCAGTCCAGTGCCTCTATGAACAGTGGTTATCCTTGGACCTACATTGATGCCGGCATCAAACTCGGCCTTGATCGTGGACTTGAGCATATTTCTTACACCGAAACGCTCACTCGTGCAGAGACTGCTATCATCCTTTATAATGCACTTACTGCTGAGTACCTTGTTCCCAAGAATCTTGCAGGGGGAAACGTGCTTTATGAGGCAACGACCATTATTGAACGAGTATTCGGCTACGAAATGGATGAAGCGACAGTTATTGCTACTAACGATTATGCAATCGTCGGCACGACCGTTGTGAAGGACGGCTACGTAACTCTTCGCTACTATGATGACAGCAACGCACCGCGCACTATGACAGTCAATTTCAAGGAGCTTGGTCTTAATGGCGAAGCGGATGATTATCTTGGCCATACCTTTAAGGTGATCTATTCCGTGAATAGCGCTACGAAGCTGATTAATGTTTTGAGCGCGATCGAAGTGAGCGAAAAGGAAACCTTCCTTGAGGCAGTTGTGAATACGGACAAAGGCTATGCTACGATCGGCGGCACGAACTACACCGTTGTTGAGGAATACTCCGACATTCTCGCTACCAATGCAAATGAGCTGATCGTATACGCATACGAGAATGACAAGACTCTCACTCAGATTACCACTCTTAACGCTCTCAACGAACGACTCGGACTTTACACAATCGATCTTTTCTTCTATGGCGATTCCGATACCGCTTCCGTTGCAATCCTTAGAAATTTCCAGCTTGGAAAGCTTGAGGTGAATACTGCGGGTAAGATTAACATTGCAGGCAACCTTACGGCAGCACAGCTTGTCGGTGGTTATTACAACAAAGCCAACGCTAAAAACGGCGATCATGTTTTGTATTACTTTAATTCCCAGACGAAAGAACTCCACATCGTAGAGGTTCTTGATATCGCCTTCGGTACTGTCACCCGCATTACCTCCGAGGTTGCAAAGATCGGCGGTGAAACCTATAAGCTCGGTAATGAAAAAGCAGGAATTACCGCATCTTCCATCGCATCTGCGCTTGTGATTGGTGCCAATGCACAGGTAGTCGTACGCGGCGGTGAGATTCTCGCTGTTATTGGTGAGACGATTCTCACGGATCATTCTGAATACCTGATCGCAATGACGAACTCTCTCCCTGTATTTACAAATGGCGCATTCCGCTACGTTGTAACCGTAAACATTAATGGTGTAAACAAAAATATCTACACGGCGAATGCCGATATTACCGCAGGCAATGTATATCGCTACACAGTAAACGGCGATATCTACACCCTGATCGCGCCCGAAATCTCGGGCGGTGAGATTGCAACCGGTATCAATAAGTTTGTACAGAGCGGCTTTGGTACGGATGAAATCGCAGTGATTGTTGATTCTGCCAACAACACCACCATCGGAAAGGGCGAGAACACCTTCCACACTTTCTCGGCAGGCGATGCTTCTTTCGCAGCGTCTCAGAACGGTGCTGCTTCCATGAAGTTCGTTACCGATAATAATACGGTAATTATCGTTGTAAATGATGGTGTTCTTCAGGTCAAGACGGGTGCATACCAGTCTCAGATCAACGTAAATGACGGCGCGAAGGTTGTTGCTGTGTTCGGAAACGAGGCCGGCTCTGTCGAGACGCTCCGTTACCTGTATGTCAGCGACGGTAGCCTTGGCAACTATGACTCTGCCGCCCAATCCGTTCGTCTTCTGGCTCTGAACGGCATCGTATACGAAAACAACGTTACGTACCTTGAGTACACCGTTTTCAACTACATGACCGGTGCTGTTGAAACCCGTCTGACTACTGTCGTAGGTCTGACTCTTGACGGAATCTACCTGATTGGCTCTGACGGAACGATCGTGGACGCAGAGGGCAATGTTGCTACCGGCGAGGTAAGCGGTTACACCGCATCTACCGTAACGATCGGCGATGAAACCTATAAGATTAATGCTCAGACCAAAATCATTACTATTAACGCTGAAAACAAGGTTGTAAACAAGAAGATTGAAAACGCGTTCGGAAAAACCGTTGAGTTTGTTCTGAACGGTGACACTGTAAGCCTCATCGTTATTCAGTAATTTTCAAAAGAAAACTCCCGTGCATTGCACGGGAGTTTTCTTAATTATGTGGTTTTGATGATTTACTGCCTTACAGCGTTGTATGGAGAACAGCGAAAAACACGGAGAGGACGAGAAAAGCAACACCTGGATAGAGAAGGTTCCAAACCTCAAAGGTACGGTCGCTTTTTGACTTTTGATATTCGTAGAAATCCTTCGGAAGGTTCTCGTCGACCATTCCGCGTCGAAAAAGACGGAAAAAGTTTCTGGTACTGTAGGCAAGCATATCAAAGGTGCCCCAAAGGGAGATAGCATGCAGTGCTGATATACCAAGGTAGACAGCAGCAGGAGCAAGTAACGCATCGCTTATGCATTTTACAATGTAAGCCTTGTCCGTAGATTCGAACACATCGTTATAAAATAGAATAATGAGACTTATGGCAATGCCGCCACATATCGTGGCGGCATACTTTAAAAACTTATCGTTCATGGTTTCAGAGGGATCCGTTGGATTCTTTAAGATAGCGCTCTGCTTCCTCTGTGTTGCAGAGGACAAAGTGGTCCGGATATAACTCTCTGAGTGTCGGTTGCTCCTTCGAATAGTCGTGCGCAAGGGAAGGAATGTAGACCGATCTCTTGCGCTGTTTCTCATAGTTCGGATCCGGCAGGGGAATCGCAGAAAGAAGCGCCTTGGTGTACGGATGTGTCGGATGCGCAAAAAGTTCTTCCGAGGAAGCAAGTTCTACGATCTTGCCGTAGTACATAACAGCGATACGGTCGGAGAAATACTTAACGACGGACAAATCGTGCGCAATAAAGAGAATGGTAAGCCCCATCTCACGGCGGAGCTCATTCATAAGGTTAATGACCTGCGCCTGAATGGAAACATCAAGAGCGCTGATCGGCTCGTCGGCAATGATAAGTTCCGGATGGAGAACGATAGCGCGTGCGATACCGATTCTTTGACGCTGACCGCCCGAGAACTCGTGCGGATAGCGTTCTGCGTGCTCGCTGACGAGACCAACCATTTCAAGAACTTCGGCTACAGCCTTGTCAATGACTTCTTTTCGTTTTTCACCTTTGATAATTAGTCCCTCTGCGATGATCTCGCGCACAGTCATACGAGGGTTGAGAGAGGCAATTGGATCCTGGAAAATCATCTGGATCTTCGTCATGAGGTTATCTTTGCCGTTTACGTTTGCTTTGACCTCGGCTACGGATTCCTTCATGTATTTTTCCAGTTCAGCGGCTTCGACGGTTTTTCCTTCTTTACGAAGGGCAGAGATCTTTGCTTTCATGTCTGCCGCGCCGATACCAATCTTTTTGCCCTCAAATTCGATCTCACCGCCGGTGATGTCGTAAAGACGGATAATCGAACGGCCCGTGGTTGTTTTACCGCATCCGGATTCACCAACGAGGCCGAAGACCTCACCGCGCCGGATATCAAACGAAATGTCATCGACAGCCTTTACGGTGCCGCGACCCATTTTGAAATGCTGTTTGAGGTGCTTAACGCTCAAAAGCACATCATTTGCGTTGTTCATTTCGCTCATGATTCAGCACCTCCGTATTTCTTCATGCGTTTAATTCGATCGGTAACGATTTTCGGGGGATCCACGTGCGGCGCATCCGGATGGAGAAGCCACGTGGCCGCGTAGTGAGTGGGGGAGACCTCGAACATGGGCGGCTGCTGTTCAAAGTCGATCTGAAGCGCGTATTTATTTCTGGCCGCGAACGCATCTCCCTTGGGCGGGAGAATCATGTTCGGCGGTGTGCCGGGAATGGCTTCGAGTTTTTCTTTTGTATCCAGATCGGGCATGGAGGCAAGAAGCGCCCACGTGTACGGATGACGGGGATCGTAGAAAACGTCGTTGACAGTGCCGTATTCAACGATCTTGCCGGCGTACATAACAGCAATCTTATCCGCCATGTTTGCAACAACACCCAAGTCGTGCGTGATAAAGATGACAGTCAGCTGACGTTCCTTCTTCAGACCGTTGATAAGATCAAGAATCTGTGCCTGAATGGTAACGTCCAACGCGGTTGTCGGCTCATCGCAGATAAGGATATCGGGATTTGCGGCAAGAGCGATGGCGATTACGATACGCTGACGCATACCGCCGGAGAACTGGAAGGGATACTGATAATATCTCTTGTGCGGCTCGGGAATACCAACTTCCTGCATCAACTTGATGGAGCGCGCCTTTGCCATCTGCTTTGTGATACGATATACCTTAGCAGAGGCGCGGTTTTCAAGATAATTTAAGAGGGAAGCGGCGGCCGCTGCTGCATTAAATTCCGTCGGTGCATTTTCGTACGTCTCGATCATACGAGTAATCATATCAAGAATGTTTCGGCGGGGAAGTTCGACATCCGTTTCCGGATTCGCACGCGCAGATATAATTGCTTTTTCGTAAATCTCCACAGCATTCTCAAGAGAGGAAGCGAAGGTGTAGGAAACGCCTTCTTTTACGATGGCAAGTTTATCAATGCCGGCGCTAACGGCAACACCTAATTCTTTTGCGAGAACCTTCAGTTTCGCAAGATCGATTTCACCGTTTGAAAGCATAGCGTGTGCAGAGCGAAGCGCATGAAGTGCGGTTACTCTGGCGGTGGCTGCTTCAGCGGAGGAGAAGGAGACGCCCTTTTCCATATCAGCAAGAAAATCGTTTGTGAATGCGGATGTCATTTGCTCATTGAGGAGACGATTTTTCTCGGAAACATGGACGGGCAGATTAGCTTCGATACCGCCGTTCATGAGATAGTAGCCGAGGGCGAAGAAGTCTGTTTTTTCTGCATCCAGAATTTCAGTGAGATACGTTTGCAGATTTTTGAGAGCGGATTCCATGGCCGTTTTGTCGCCATTCAGGTATCCGTCCTTAGCAGTTTTCGTGTCGGAAAGAACAGCGTCAAAGCGATCTGCATCTACCGTGAGATATTGGTTTTTTGCCTTCTGAACAGCGTTCAGCGTGTAGTTGATCTTTTTTACAACGTCCTTCGGCTGACCGGCGATAAGCTCGATGAGAAGCCCCTCGATATCAGAAAGCGCACCGGTTGCGTAGGAACGCGCTTCATTGTAGAGACTTTCTTTTTTTGTGCCGATATCCGAGTACTTCTTAAAATCGTTGACTTTTTTTGCAAAGGCAGTCGCTGCAGACGTGTTGTTTTCTGCGGTATATGCCTTCGAAGTGTAGTCGAGGAGAAGCTTCAGCTTGGTGTCAAAATCACGGTGCGCTTCTTTTTGGTTGGCACTGCCGTTCAAAAGCATAGCCTCATCCAACTGTTTACCGATTTTTACGATCGGGTTAAGGCTGGAAAGCGGGTCCTGGAATATCATCGAAATGCGGTTGCCGCGGAGCTTATGGAAATCTTCCTCTTCGATCTTCATAAGATCCATGCCGTCGTAGAAGATCTCACCGCCTTCGACGATCGAGTTGCCCGCAAGGATTCCCATAATCGCGCGGGCGGTAACACTTTTGCCGGAACCGGACTCGCCGACGATTGCGATGGTCTCGCCTTTGTTTACATCAAACGTAATGTCACGGACTGCCTTAACAGTACCGTTGTTTGTTTTGAAGGAGATGCGAAGGTTACGTACACTCAATACTGACATTATTCGTCAACTCCTCTCAAAGACGGATTGAATGCATCGCGCAAGCCGTTACCAAACAGATTAAAGGAAATCATAAGGAGAGAAATAACAAGCGCGGGGAAAAGAATGATATGCGGGTCGGTCGCAAGGTAGCCTTGACCGTTGCCGAGGAGCGTACCGAGCGAAGTCATATTCTGGCTGTTAAAGTTAAAGATGCCAAGGTAGGAAAGGGTAGACTCCGTCATGATTGTGCTGGGAATAATAAGCACGCTCGACGTGATGATTGTGCCGAGGGAGTTCGGGAGAATGTGTTTGAACATAAGGCGGCGGTCTTTCGCACCAAGCGTTTTAGCGGCGAGCACGTACTCCTGGTTCTTGAAACGGTAGAACTGGGTACGCACACGGTAAGCGATACCGATCCAGCCTGTGAGGACGAACGCGAAAAGGACGCCGACGAAGGTTGATACCTTGCCCGTCTTTACGAGATGGAGATTAAACAGTGTCGCCACTACGATAAAGGGCGTTCCGTTAAGGATCTCGGTAATGCGTTCGAGAACGATATCGAGCCATCCCCCGTAGAAGCCTTCGATTGCACCGTAAATCGTACCGATAATCAGGTTGAGAACAGACACGGAAATAGAGAGCAGAAGGGAAAGGCGAACGCCGTATGCGAGACGGGTAAAGATGTCATAGCCCTGTGCATCCGTTCCAAAGAAGAAAGTAGGCTGATGACCAGTTTTCATAACGTAGTAGTTATAATAGAGAACGCGGACCTGCATCATGTTTTTATCTTTTTTGAGATAATCCATGACTTCACCGTTTTCGTTACGAATATAGTTATCCACATATTCGCCTTTTTGTATCTGGGCGAGCTTCATAACGTTGCCGTTCTCGTCGAGCGGCATATATGTGTCGGATTTGTACCAACAGTTTGCATCCGCAGGGTCAGCGCAGTAGGCGTTGTTGATATCAACCATGGGGTAGATGATTTGAAGGCCAAGCTCGCGCTCTTTTTCTTTGATTGCATTGTACTGATCCAGCGTAATCGTCAGATACTTGAAGCCGATCTCATGGCAGGAGTCAATACGGGCGTAGCGGTACGTGCGGCCACCCTCTGTGAACTCTTCGTCAACGGAGTAAATAGGGGAAAATTCATTAGTAAAACCGGTTTCCCAGTCGCGGTTGCCCGTGCCGGCTATATTGTCAGCGGCACCTACACCGATCGCGTTGTAATAAATAAGGAATTTGTCATTAATTTTCTTTTCGAGTGTGCCGTTATAGAAGGGTGTGTCACTCAAGGAATCAATACGGGGACGGATTTTTACGTACACACCGTCATTGGTTGAAATCTCATACGGGGAGAAAATCGGAGCGATAATGGCAAACAGAGTGATGGCAATAATAATAATTGCCGCAGTAATAGACGCTTTGTTCTTTTTGAAGCGAAGCCAAGCATCCATGAAGTAGCCGATTGGCTTTGTTTCGAATTTTTTGTCGTGAAGTTTTTCATCCAGTTGGGCAAACGCCAGCTTTTCTTTTGGAATATTGAACTGCTTGTCCATATTAGCGTTCCCCCATTCTGACTCGCGGATCCAAAAAACCGTAGCTCAGGTCAATGAGGATGGTTCCGGCAAGTCCGATTATAGTATAAAATGCAGTAGTAGCAATGAAAACGTCATAGTCAAGAAGATTGATGGAAGCGAGTATGAGTCCGCCGATTCCATTGACGGCAAAAATCTTTTCAATAATGAGAGAGCCGCCGAGAATGCTGATAAACATAGAGAGAATGGACGGAAGAATCGGCACCATAGCGTTTTTCAGTGCATGGCGTACCGTCGCCTGGGCGCGAGTAAGACCCTTTGTGCGTGCAAGGAGCATGTAATCACTCGTAAGTGATTCCGTAAGCTCTGCACGTGTGAAACGTGCAAGACCTGCGATCGTGCTGAAAGAAAGGGAAAGAACAGGCAGCACCATAGAGAGCAGCATTTTCCCCGACAACCAACTGCCTCCGGCATCATAGAGCGAAGACATAATGACAGGGAACCAACCGAGCTTGAAACCAAGGAGATACTGTACCAGGAATGCGTACACGTAACTGGGCACAGATACAAAAATCATGATGAGCGTTGAGAGAAGATGGTCCTGCCATTTATTCTTTTTGACCGCGGCAAAAATACCGATAGCGATACCGATCGGCACAGAAAAGAGAATCGAGCCGACGTTTATAATGATAGTCGGAGGGAGACGGGAAGCGATAACGTCGCCAACATCACCCATATAGTCGATTTTCCATGAGGAACCCCAATCCCATTTGGTAACGACATTTTTTACGTAAATACCAAGCTGTACCAAAATGGGCTTGTTGTATCCGAGCGCTTCGCGGCGGGCCGCTTCAATTTTAGCCGCTTCACCAAGTCCTACCTCAGGCTGTAAGAGGCGGATCAAAATGAAACAGATTGTCATAATGACCGCAAAGGTCAAGATGAGTGCACCGAGTCGTTTTAATACATATGTGAAAGTAGACATGTATAAAATCCCCAATCTGATTTGTCTTGCGAGAACCGATTTCACGTAGGCAACATCCGTCACATCCGAATGCAAGCGCTTTTTACGGACTAAAATCCCCGTTTTTCGTGGCTTGCATACAGGTATCGCGGATGTTGATATAGCAAAATTTTCGGGGCATCGTAAAGACACCCCGAAATTTGCTAAATCGGTGTAGTGTTGCTATTTAGTTGTTCTTTTGGATTATTCGTAGCTCAGAGTGCCGCCCTGCTCAGCAACGTATGCTTCCCAAGCTGCATCATCGTAGTTGTAGGTCATAAGACGGATTCCGCCGTAGCCGTACATGATGTTGTAGTTGAGGGTAGCGTACTGGATCTGCTGAGAGTAGAGAGCAACTGCGGTCTCAGCTGCGAAGGGGATGCACTGGTAAGAACCGAGAACTGCATTCTCAAGAGCAGCAAAGATGGAGAGCTGAACGTCAGCGTCAAGGATAGCAGCCTCAATGGTGTTGCCCTCTGCGTCCTGGATACCGCCGTTGATAAGCTTAGCCCAATCCTGGAGAGTATGGGTAACGGTTTCAGCGGTGCCGTCGCCGTTTACATCAACTGTCAACTCAAGTGTTTCCTTGGAGGGATCCCAACCGCAGGACTCATGGATAGCATCGATGCCGCCCATGTAATCCGGCTCAGTGTAGCAACGGATGGTGGAGATCGGGTAGAAGGCTGCGCCGCCCCATGCACCGCGGATCATTTCAATCTTACCCTGCGCAACGTCGAGGTAACGGTTGGCGGCACCGCAGTTGAATACAACGGAAACCTTGCCTTCAAAGCCGGTGCCAACGGTAGCAGCGGTGAGGAACTCGTTAAGGAGCTGCTCCTGCTTGAGGTCGTCAGCGGTGAGTTCGGTAGCAGCGGAAGCCATGCAGTTGATGACAACCTTCTGGCCGTCGGTGTAGTTACCGTCAGCCTTAGCCTGCTCGTATACAGCCTGGAAGAGCTTCTTAGCTTCTTCGAGGTCGTAACCGGTTACAGCGTTGTAAGCGGCGTCGATGTCTGCATACTGTTTACCTTCGCCGTATTCGATGCCGTACAGATCGAGAACTGCTTTCTTAGCAACATCGGTGTTACGGTAGATGGAGTCAGGGTTGTTAGCAACGTCGTAGTAGTAGAGGCTGTTGAAGAGATAGTAAGCCGGTTTGTAAGCGGGCGTAGCCTGCTGTGCAAACGTGGTTCTGTCCATAGAAAGGGAGATTGCCTTACGGAAATCGTCGTAAGAGAGAACCTTCTTGTTCACATCTGCGCTCGGCTCAAGAGCAGCGAGCTTGTTGATGTCGGTAGCGAAGACGTAACGGAAGGTGTAAGTCTGATCGGTCTTGAGGAGGTAATCAGACATTCTGTAAGTGTTCATATCGTCACTGGTGAGATCTACGCCGTCCAGCTTACCCTGGTTGAAGAGCTGGAGAGCAGTGTTGTGATCAGCGATGATGTCGCACTTGATAGCAGTGGTCATATACTGACCTTCGTGCTTACCGTCGGTATAGCCGTACCACTCAGGGTTTCTCTCGAGAACGAACTGCTTGTCGGTTTCGAAAGCGGAGAGTTTGTACGGACCGTAGGACATGTAAGTGTCAACGGAAGTACCGTAGTTGGTAGTAACGAGTTCACCGGTGGTGTCCTTGCCTGCTTCGTAGAGGCCTTCATGAACGATCCAGTTGGAGGTCATGTTGGTCAAGAAGTAGAACATCTGAACCTGCTGAGCGGTGATGTAGGTCAGCTCGTACTCGCCGGACTTGAAGATACCTACGTTCTCGAAGTTATAAGGTTCGGAGAAGGTGCCGGTGTTGTAGAAGAGCATCTCTTTGAAGTAGTTCTCTTCGTACGCAAGGCCGAAGGCAGCCAGGAAGTTGGTTGCAACAGTCTTAGCGGCTTCCTTCGTGGTGTCGTTGATTTCAACGTAACCGAAGGAGTTCTGGTTGTCAGCGAGAATGCCGTATGCAGCGGTATCGATGTAACCCATATCCATGAGATCGTATACGGAATAAGAACCGGTGAGGGTCATACCGTAAGAGGTGAGGTGCATGTATACGGTGTTGTTCTCGATGTCATAGGAGTAATCGGGGGTATCATTCTCGCCGTAAGCGGGAACAACTGCTGCGTAGATCGGGGTTTCGGAGCTGAAGTACTTATTAGCATTCAGAATGGCAGTAGAACCGCTGTAATAGGTGTTAGCGCGGTAGTTCTGCATTTTGGGATCAAGCAGAGCCTTGATCGAATACATGTAAGTGTCAGCGTTGATTACGTCGCCGTTTGCCCATTTTGCGTCGGGATTAAGGGTGATCTTGTAGACGCGTCCTTCGTCCTCGGTGATGCCCCATTTTTCCTTATCGGCAAAGTCTTTGGTGATGTCGTCGATGGCAGTAGCCATTTCGTAAACCCACTGGTAGTTTACGCCGTCTTCTGCGATAGAAACATCAACGAGACCCATTTCGGCATAGCCGGCAATGTAGTTGTCTGCGTTGGTCTCCCAGGTGTGGGGATTCCAGTTCAGCGGACTGGCGCCCAAGAAGTCGTTAAGCGTATAGGACTTTTCGTCGTCGCCAGTGGGACCGCAGCTTGCAAGGCTTGCAAGGCTGGTGCAGAGCATCAGTGTTGCAAGTGCGAGTGCAAGAAGTTTGGTCTTAGTGCGCATGTGAGGTCCTCCTAAAAAATTAATGTATTATGCGGAATTATCATTCCACACTGCAAATATTTTATCACAAAAACCTCTGAAGGTCAAGTTATACTTTACTTTTTTGCAAAATAAATATGAATATTTTCCACAAATGGGAGAAAAATGGACACAATTTGTCAAAAATATTTATTCCATTTTATTAGTCGTTTGTAAGGTTTCCGTTTCCGCTTACAGGAATTGCATCGCCCAGATAGGTCGGTTCGGGCATAAAGATGCATTTGGCGAAATCCTTCGTGCGTGCTGCAAATTCTCGCAGATTGCGCATCCCCTGTCCTCTGTACGTTCTGAGATCAGCCGAAACGCCGACGGCTTCGAGGCCCAGCCGATCAGCTATATAAAGGGCTCGCGGAAGATGATACTCCTGCGTAACGATAATCACTCGCTTTGCCTTGAATACATCGCGAGCACGGTACAGACTTTCGTAGGTAGAGAATCCCGCGTGATCCATAAATACGTTTTCGGAAGGTACGCCGCGTTCTGTCGCGAAGTCTTTCATTACGCCTACTTCGTTGTACTCTTGGCGCCCGTGATCGCCGGTCATGAGAATTTTATCCGGTGCGCCTAACTCATAAAGCTGCAGTCCTGTTTTCAGGCGATCCTCCAGCATATGACTCGGTGAACCGTCATCGCGCACGCCGGCACCGAGGATGAGAATGCAGTCGGCATCAAAACTTGCCGCCTTGTCGGCGGATAGAATCTTATCTTTTGCTGCCGAAACCAAACAAATATTGATAATAAGAAGTGCAGATACGGCGAGCAGTCCCAAAACCAGAACGAATAGAAGGAGCCTGCGCCACCGTTTTCTTTTTGCAACCATGTCTACCTCCTTTTATATGCAAAAACCGGCAGCGAATCCGCCGCCGGTTTTAGGTGATATGTAATCAAGCAATTTTGATAACGCGGATGATGCCTTCCATGGAAGAGATGCTTGCAAGCATGGCGTCCGTGATATCGGAATTGGTCTCTGCGATCGTGCAGGCGAAATCGCCCTTGGATGAGTTGACAAGATTCTCAATGTTGATGTTCTGTTCAGCGAGAGAGCCTGTGATATGAGAAATCATGTTCGGAATATTCTTATGAAGGATCACGACGCGGTGGTCAGCCGTGCGCTCCAGACGAACGTTTGGATAGTTTACGCTGTTTTTGATATTGCCGTTTTCAAGAAAATCAATGATTTCGTTAGCGGCCATTACTGCGCAGTTGTCTTCGCTTTCTTCCGTGGAAGCACCGAGATGCGGGATGGCTACGATGCCCTTAACATTAATGCTTTCTTCGGTGGGGAAGTCGGTAACGTAGGATGCGACCTTGCCCGAAGCCAAAGCTTCCTTCAGATCGGCGATGTTTACAAGATCAGCACGGGAGAGATTGAGGATGCGCACGCCGTCCTTCATCTTTGCGATCGTGTCTTTGTTGATCATGTTCTTCGTCTGCGGGGTAGCCGGAACGTGCAGGGTGATGTAGTCGCATTGCTCGAAGACTTCGTCATAGGATGCAGCCTTCTGGATAGCGCGGGAGAGATGCCACGCACCGTCGATCGTGATGTACGGATCACATCCGACAACGTTCATGCCGAGGGATTTGGCGGCGTTTGCTACCATACCGCCGATCGCGCCGAGACCGATTACGCCAAGCGTCTTGCCGGCGATCTCGCATCCTGCATAGGCGGACTTGCCTTTTTCAACGGATTTTGCAACGTCAGTGGTAAGGGTAGAAGCCCACTGAATACCGCCAACGATGTCGCGGGATGCGAGCATCAATGCGGCGATTGCAAGCTCTTTTACGCCGTTGGCGTTTGCACCCGGTGTGTTGAAAACAACGATACCCTGGTTGGCGCAAGCCTCAACGGGGATATTGTTAACGCCGGCACCCGCACGGCCGATTGCTTTCAGCTCGGGACCGAACGTCATATCATGCATAGCGGCGGAACGGACCAGGATAGCATCCGGTGCCGTTACAGCGTCGCCGACTTCGTAATTCGCACCGAATTGCGCAAGACCGACGGGGGAAATTTTATTAAGAAGCTGAATCTTAGCCATTTTAGTGTTCTCCTCTAGGTTATGTGTACTCTGTTATTTGGGGTTCTTCGCCGCAAAATCCTTCATGAAAGCGACGAGTGCTTCTACGCCTTCGTAAGGCATAGCATTGTAGATAGAAGCGCGCATACCGCCGACGGAGCGGTGGCCCTTCAGATTTTTAAGGCCCTGCGCACCGGCCTCGGATGCAAATTTTTTGTCGAGGTCGGCGTCTCCGGTGACAAACGTAACGTTCATCATGGAGCGGCTTGCCTTTTCAACAGGGGCAACATAGTAATCCTGGCTGTCGAGGTAGTCGTAAAGGAGATTAGCTTTCTTCTCGTTCAACTCCTTCATCTTCTCAAGACCGCCAAGATCGAGAATCCACTCGTAAACGAGCTTTGCCACGTAGATCGGCCAGCAGGGAGGTGTATTATACATAGAACCGTTATCGGCCGCCAGTTTGTAGTCGAGCATAGCGGGAGTATCGGGACGGGCGTTGCCGATGAGATCCTCGCGGATGATTACCACGGTCAAGCCCGCGGGAGCCATGTTTTTCTGTGCACCCGCGTAGATCATACCGAACTTGGAAACGTCAACCGGCTCGGAGATGATGCAGGAGGACATATCGGCAACAAGCGGAATATCACCGGTATCGGGGATGTAGTTGAACTTGGTGCCGTAGATGGTGTTATTATAGCAGATATGTACGTAGTCGGCATCGGGACGGAATGATTCGCGGGTGGTCTCGGGAATCTTTGCGAAGTTTACATCCTTCGAGGAAGCGGCTGCAACAACGTCGCCGTATTTCTGTGCTTCCTGGAAAGCCTTCGTAGAGAACTGACCGGAAAGAATGTAGTCAGCCTTCTTGTTTTTATTCATAAGATTCAGAGGAACAGCTGCAAACTGGGTGGAAGCGCCGCCCTGCAGAAACAGCACCTTGTAATTGTCCGGAATGGACATCACGGCGCGGAGCTTTGCCTCTGCGTCTGCAATAATCGGTTCAAAAGCCGGAGATCGGTGGCTCATCTCCATAACAGACATACCGGTATCGCCGTAGCACAAGAGATCCTTTTGTGCCTGTTCGAGTACGGTGAGGGGGAGCATGGAGGGGCCTGCCGAAAAGTTATAAACCCTGTTCATGAATATGATCCTTTCTGAAAAGAAATATAAAATTAATTTCCGCGCACGCGAAGCATACATGCGGTTATTAATAATTATACAACGCTAAAGGTATGTTGTCAATGACAAATGAGAAGAATGTGCGTTTTTTTCACACATTTCACACCATTTTCTTTTGACGGAGAAACAATTTCTTCAAAATGAATTTTTTTTGTAAGATTTATGCAAATGATGCGTTTTTATGTATGAACAGACGGGCGGTGTCCCGCAGAAAACTTACTATTCCAAGGAGGTATTTATGAAAAGATTACAAACATCCGGACGCATGCTCGCTTTTATTATGACGGCTATTATTTTGTGCACAACGCTTTTCGCCTGTGCAGCAAAAGAGAACGCCATGGATGATGGGTTTTATCTGAGCCCGTCAGAGACGACCGCCGCCGGTATCTACGACAAATATGATTCCAATAGTTCCGGCAATTACAAAGGTGATGTCTCGTATGATGTCGTTACGGAAAGCGGCTCGTATGAACCGACAACCCAGACGGAGCCGACAGTCGGCGACAGCGCCCGCAAGCTTATTAAAAACGTTTCGATGGATATGGAAACGAAAGAATTTGACACTTTTCTCGCCGAGGTGTACGATCGGATCGAAATGGCAGGCGGTTACATTCAAACATCAAACATAAACAGCGGCAAATACAGTTACCGCGATTATGCCGTTCCTTTGCGCAACGCCAGCGTTACGGCGCGCATTCCGGCTGTAAACCTTGATATGTTCTGTGACGGCGTTGCGGGACGCGCAAATGTTGTCTCCCGCCATGAGAATACCTCTGACGTTACGCTTCAGTACTACGACACGGAGAGTCACATGAAGGCACTCCAAAGCGAGTACGATACGCTGATCGGCATTCTTGAAAAGTGCACGAAACTTGAGGATGTGATAAGCGTACAGAGACGTATCACAGACGTTTTGTATCAGATCGAATCCTACAAAACACAGCTGAACAACTACGACAATCTCGTGGCGTACAGCACGGTGTCAATGAGCATCTCCGAGGTGGAGGTAGTAACGATCGTTACTGAACAGACTGTCGGTGAGCGTATCAGGAGCGGCATAAGCGAGACCTTCCGTGAAATTCGGGAAGACTCCGAGGATCTGCTCGTCGGGTTTACCACCAATCTACCGTATCTCATCATTTGGGCGGTAGTACTCGCAGTAGCGCTTGTCGCTGTGCGCGGTCTGCTCGGACGTCTTTTTAAAAAACGCACACCTAAAAAGAAAGAGGCCGCAGAGACGCCGAAAGACAACGGATAAACCGCTTGCATAATTTTCTTCCGAATCGGAATGATATGGACAGAACCGTATCATTCCGATTTTAATTTGGAGGATTGTATGAGAAGAATTATTGCCGGGCTAATCTTGTTTGCGGTACTTTTCGGGTGTATCGGAACGTTTACGTCATGTAGTACACAGGGCGGAACGTTGACGATCGGCACAACCGCACAGATTACCGGAGATTTTGAACCGTGGTGGACCGATTGCATGGGCGATAGGGAAGTTGTGAGTTTGATTGAAGGATACAGCACCGTGGCTATGGATAAAGATGGGAAACTGATCGTCAATCCGCAGATCGTTACGGATCTCGGAGAAACAGAAAACACGGACGGATCGCGCACGTATACGCTTACGTTTGCGGAAGATCTGCGCTTTTCGGACGGGACTCCCATAAACGCCGCACATTACGCCGCATGGGTGCTGTTGTTTTCCTCGCCGGTGATCCGCGCGTCCGGCGGTAACGGAACGGCAGGCGTCCACTTTGTCGGTTGGGAAAATTATTTTAACGGTGAATCGGATGTGTTTTTAGGCGTTCGTCTTCTGGGTCCGTATCAGTTGTCGTTGACCGTGTCTTCGGCGGATGCCGTAAATTACTTTGGACTATATAATATTCGCATTGAACCGCTTGCTTTGCATGTGTGGCTTCCGACGGATATTTCTGTTACTGACACCGCCTACGGCGCGAAACTGACCGGTGATTTCACTGTTGACTCCTGCCGCGATTTCATTAACGCCGCGCGTTTTGATCATACGGATCGTGTAACAACAGGCGCATTCCGTCTCGCGTCTTACGATCCGGAAAAGAGTGAAGCAATCCTTATGAAAAACGAGTATTACAAAGGATCGTATGATGGCACGAAGCCCAAACTTGATCAGATCGTGTACAAGGAAGTTCCGGCTTCCTCTATGTTCGCGCAGTTGAAGGACGGAACGATTGATGTGCTACACGGACTGACCGGTGCTTCGATGATTAATGATGCGCTCCAGCTTGAAGAAAGCGGCGATTATAAAACGATTCGGTATGACAGCGACGGCTGTGATTCGCTTTTGTTTCGCTGTGATTACGGCCCTACGCAGTATGAAGACGTGCGTCGCGGAATCGCGTACCTTTTAGATCGGGAAACACTTGCGGAAACGCTTTTGGATGATTACGGTGTAGAAGTACGTGCCCCGTACGGACCGGTTCTCGAACTGTATGACGACATAGAAGATTACGCTGAAACGTATCTTGGAGAGTATGCTTACTCCCCGGAAACAGCAGTGGGGTGTTTTGTCCGCGCTGGATTTATTCTCGGCGAAAACGGCGAGCCGTATGAAAGCGGGATCCGCTACAAAGAAGTAACAGCTGAAGAAGCGGCGACGTTTGCGCGGTGTGTATATTTGAACGGACGGTATCTGATGCCGCTTATCATTGATTGGTGCACGTATCAGGGAAGCACAGTCGGTTCATATCTGCGTTTTTTGATGACCGATTCGACAGAAGCCAAAGATACCGGCATCTCGTTCTCGAGAACGGAGCTTCCGTACGAGGAATATCTCGCCGTTCTTTACCGTGATGACAGCCGCGAGGCAAAATTTGCAGCGCAGCCGTACGGTATGTTTGACGTCTTTTACAGCTTCGGCACCGTATACGATGTGTCAGGCTTATACACGGCAGATCCGTCGCGACGCTTCAGCGGTGAAAATCTCGTAGGGCTTTATGATCCCGCTTTTTCGGATGCTTCGAAGCTTGCCTCCGGCGTGTCTTCCGGCGACGATCATGCTTTTCTTGCAAAGTTCAACAATTTTGCCGCCATGCACAACCGGTTATTGCCTGAACTACCGCTTTATTCAGCAGTAACCGTAGATGTTTTCTCCACAAATGTGAACGGATATGACGCAGGCGCTATGAAAAGTATTGCCCAGTCCGTCCTCAAGTGCAGTATCGGGAAATAAAAGAGAAAAGAACACCGCCTGTCGGTGTTCTTTTGCTTCCTGCTCTATGGCAAATTTCGACGCCCAACATATACTGTAAGCAGATGGAAGGAACCAAAGGAGAGAAAAAATGTGTATACTGACTATGCAATCGATGACGCACGCTTTGAAGGCAAAAAATGTGCTTGAAGCGCACGGCGTGAGGGTGACAATCGTAAATCTTGATCCGAACCTAACGGACAAAGGATGCGCTTACGGCATTCGTTTTTTGTGCGGTTTAGAATCAAAGATTAAAGGAATTCTTAACGCAAAAAATATTCCTTACGGCATTCTCATGGGAGCACAGGATCGCTGATGAAAAGTGAAAAAAGAACGGTATATCTCGATAACGCCGCGACTACCTTTCCGAAACCCGATAGAGTAACGAATGCGATAGTGCGGTGTATGCGCGAGGCCGGCGGGAATCCGGGGCGCGGTTCCCATAGAATGGCTCTGCGCGCAGCGGAGATTATTTACGCTTGCCGCGAGGAGGCATCGAACTTCTTTGGTGCTGGCGGTGCAGAGAGAATCGTGTTTACAATGAACACCACGCACGCACTGAATGTCGCCATAAAAAGTGTGCTTCGCGCGGGAGACCACGTCCTTACAGGAAATATGGAACACAACTCCGTCTTACGGCCTGTGGCTGCTCTTTCTGAACAGGGCAAGATCACATACACTGCGTTTAACATGCGTGGCACGACGGAGGAAATTCTCGGTAATATCAGAAAAACGGTACGAACAAACACGCGTGCTTTAGTATGCGCGCACATACCGAACACTTCGAACATTGAACTTCCCATCGCCGAGATAGGAGCGTTTTGTCGTAAACGCGGAATTCTCTTCATCGTGGATGGGGCACAAAGCGCGGGACACGTGCCGATTAATGTCCGGGATATGTCCATCGACATGCTATGCGTTCCCGGGCACAAAGGGTTGTACGGGCCACAGGGAACAGGCATGATCATTGCGGGAAGCGATGCACTTTTATCCGGAAGCACGCTCATGGAAGGCGGAAGCGGAATACATTCGCTTGATAGGCGAATGCCCGACGTATTGCCCGAACGTTACGAAGCAGGAACCTTGCCGACACCGGCAATCGCAGGACTTCTTGAGGGGATACGTTTCGTAAAACGTATTGGAATTACAGAAATTCACGATACGGAAGCGGAGTTGTGGCATCAGGCGTACGATCGCCTTTCTGAAATGCCCTCCGTACGGTTGTATGAAAAAAATCCCGGTGGCGTGATACTGTTTAACGTAGACGGTCTATCCGCTGCAGACGTGAGTGCGCTACTTGACAGAGAGGGAATTTGTGTGAGGAGCGGTTATCACTGTGCACCCCTGGCACACAGAGCGCTTGGCACTATAAAGACCGGTGCTGTGCGCGCGAGTTTCTCTGTTTTCAATACGAAGCGGGATGTACAGACCTTTACCGATGCAGTGCGGAAGATTATTCATGAAAGAAAAAAGGAGTTGTTGCATTCATAAAAGCAACAACTCCGCTTTGCCGCAAATATTTGGGGCTGTCACCCATAAACGCGACAGCCCCTTTTTTGTTATTTACACGTTAAACCGGAACAGCACGACGTCGCCGTCTGCCATGACGTACTCTTTACCTTCGCTTCGAACAAGTCCTTTATCCTTAGCGGCAGCCATTGTACCGTTTGCGATAAGATCATCGAACGCTACAACCTCTGCGCGGATAAATCCGCGCTCAAAATCGCTGTGGATCTTGCCGGCAGCCTGCGGCGCCTTCGTGCCGCGGCGGATCGTCCAAGCGCGAACCTCTTTTGGGCCTGCCGTAAGGTAACTTATGAGACCGAGCAGGGAATAGCTCGCGCGGATCAGGCGGTCAAGACCGCTTTCGGGGATGCCGAGTTCACGAAGAAAATCCTTCTTTTCCTCGGGAGAGAGTTCGCTGATCTCCGCTTCAATCTGCGCACAAACGGGAATAACCTCTGCGCCTTCAGCATCTGCCGCTCCTTTAATGCGAGGGAAGAAAGGATTGTCGGGGGAAACACCGCCAGCTTCACTCTCGCTCACGTTGGCAACGTAGATGATCGGCTTGTAGGTAAGAAGTTCAAGTGCTTCAACGAGGGCAGCTTCGTCGTCAGTGTATTCGAGCGAGCGAGCGGTTTTACCTTCGCTGAGAGACGCCAAAATCCGCTGATAAAGGGCAAGCTCGCCCGCCAGCGTTTTATCGCCCTTCATCAGTTTTTGCGTTTTGTCGATGCGCCGTTCGAGGAGTTCTATATCGGAGAAAATGAGCTCCATGTTGATCGTTTCAAGGTCGCGGATCGGATCCACCGATCCGTCAACGTGAACGATATCTCCGTCAGAAAAGCAGCGAAGAACGTGCACGACCGCGTCTACGTCACGGATATGGGAGAGAAACTTATTTCCGAGACCTTCACCGCGGGACGCGCCGCGGACAAGTCCTGCGATATCTACGAATTCTATCGTTGCCGGAGTATAAAGTTCCGGCGAGTACATTTCCGCTAAAACGTCAAGCCGTTTGTCCGGAACGGCGACGACGCCGACGTTTGGATCGATCGTGCAGAAAGGGTAGTTCGCGCAGGTCGCACCTGCACCGGTGATTGCGTTAAAGAGCGTACTCTTGCCTACATTCGGCAAACCAATAATGCCAAGCTTCATATGTGATAAGCTCCCAGTTTTTGGGACTCCTTTCGCGTGTCAAGTCGTTTTTGAAATTCTTTTACTATTATACATCATTCTTTTCAACTTTACAAGTGTTATGTGGTCAAATATGCAAAAAGCGACATTTTTTCAATTTTTTATGCGCGCATCACGCAAAAATCACAAAACTATCACTTTGCAGCGGTATACTTGATATGTAAAGAAGGAAAATGACGGATTTCCGAAAAAGATTATAAAAAACTGTTTACATTTGATTAATAAAATGGTATAATTATCTGTACTGTTGATAATGAAACGTTCCGACACGGACGATGTATAAAACAAAACCGTCAAAAAGTAAGAACTCATGAAATTCAGCGAAAGAGAAGGTAACTGTGATGGGAACAAAAATCCTTGTTGTGGATGACGATCTGAATATTTGCGATTTACTGCGTCTTTATTTTGAAAACGAAGGATACGAGGTAAAAACCGCCAACGACGGCGCCGAGGGTGTCAGCTATTTCAAAGTGTATGAGCCGGATATCGTTCTTCTCGATATCATGCTTCCCAAGAAAGACGGCTGGCAGGTCTGCCGCGAGATTCGTGAATCTTCCTCAAAGCCTGTCATCATGATTACCGCAAAGGGCGAGGTCTTCGATAAGGTTCTCGGCCTTGAACTCGGTGCGGATGATTTCGTCGTAAAACCGTTTGACATGAAAGAACTCTCCGCGCGTGTGAAAGCAGTGCTTCGCCGCTATTCCGCGCACGACACGCAGAACGATGATGAAGTCGTGAAATTTGAGAACATCGAGATCAGCCGTCAGAAGTACGAGCTTAAACTGCGCGGCAAGGCGGTTGACATCCCGCCGAAGGAGCTTGAGCTTCTTTATTTCCTCGCCTCCAATGTAAACCGCGTGTTCACGAGAGATCAGCTCCTCGATAAAGTATGGGGCTTTGATTATCTTGGCGATTCCCGCACGGTAGACGTACACGTAAAACGTCTTCGTGAAAAGCTGGAAGGCGTTTCCGACAAATGGATGCTCAAAACCGTCTGGGGTGTCGGATACAAATTTGAAATCCAATAACAAAACGAAAACAGGCGGCCACCACCGCCTGTTTTCATCCGCTTATACGAGCAATTAAGAATTTTTACCGTAAGGAGGGTCACTATGCTTAAAAGTGTGTTTACGAAGTATATTTCCGTTTTTATGCTGATTCTTTTGCTTAGTTTTCTCGTCCTTACGTCCATTCTAACCTCTCTGGTTACCGCGTATAATACAGACGTCAAAATGAACACTATGGCAGATGCCGCTTACGCTGTTGTTGGATATCTCGAATACAACTTTTTGTACTCTGATGCAGAAACTTTGGAGGAATATATCGAGGTTTACGCACCGTCCTCAACGCCTGTCATTAATCTTATATCCACAACGGCAGACGACATCGTCATTGGTGTTGTAGATGCAGATGGACGAATTATTGCGAGCGGCGGTAACGATTCGGATGAAACTGACGGTGTTGCACCGCGCTTGCAGGTGGGTGACGTGCTCCCACGAAGTGTTACCGAGATACTCCGATCTAACGGCTATATCAACGACAAGAGTACACTCGGCGGCCATTTTGATTCGGAGCACTGTTCATACGGATTGGCAATCGAAAGCAAGTCAGGTGTCTTCTTGGGCGCAGTTGTGGCGTCAACTGTCAGCGACGGTATGAGCGAGCTTCTCGAAGCGATGAACAAAACGGTACTCATGTCCACGCTCTGGGTAATGCTTGCCGCATTGGTGGCAGTTTATTTTATCACGGAGCGCATGGTTGCCCCGCTCAGGTCTATGAGCCGCGCGGCAAAATTGTTCGCGGACGGAAAATTCGACGTGCGTGTGCCGGTCACGGGATCGGATGAGATTGCCGAGTTAGCAGAGGCGTTCAATAATATGGCGAAATCTCTCGAAAAACTTGACGAGATGCAGCGATCGTTCGTAGCGAATATTTCTCATGATCTTCGCACCCCGATGACGACGATCTCAGGCTTTATTGACGGGATTCTTTCGGGTGCTATTCCTCCGGAGAAGCAGGCACATTATTTGGAGGTCATTTCTTCCGAAGTGAAGAGACTTTCGCGGCTCGTCTCTGCACTTCTCGATATTTCCCGCATGCAGGCCGGAGAGAGAAAATTCACGATGACGAATTTCGATGTCTGTGAGTTAGCACGGCAGATCCTTATCTCCTTTGAGCAGAAAATTGAATCAAAGCGGCTGGACGTTTCTTTCACGTGCGATGCTGATCGCATGGAGGTTCTGGCAGATCGCGATTCAATCCATCAGGTCCTGTACAATATTTGTGATAACGCAATTAAGTTCTCAAATGAAGGCGGCAAATACGAGATTTCTTTGACGGAAAAGGACAAAAAAATCTCCGTGAGTGTCTTCAACACCGGTGTCGGAATTCCCGAAGAGGATCTGCCGCATATCTTTGACAGATTTTATAAAAGCGATAAGAGCCGGGGCCTTGACAAGACCGGCGTGGGACTCGGCATGTATATTTCGCGCACGATCATCGAGGCACACGGAGAGAAGATTTGGGTAGAGAGCAGTCACGGCGCCTGGTGCCGTTTCACATTCACACTCCCGAAAGCACCACCGCGTACGGCATTCGGCGGCCGCTCATAAAGATTAAAAAAATAACCGATAGCAAGGAAGAATTACGGTTTATGATTCAATACACAGCCACATGTTTGTTTGGACTTGAAGCTCTTCTGGGTGCAGAAATTGATGCGCTGGGATACAAGCGGATCTCAACGATCGACGGACGCGTCACGTTTGAAGGCGATGCACTCGCCGCCGCACGGGCAAATATCGGTCTTAGATACGCGGAACGCCTGTATATCAATCTGGGCTCATTTGAGGCAAGCTCTTTTACAGAGCTGTTTGACGGAACGCGCGCCTTACCGTGGGAAAACTATATCGGCGCCAATGACGTTTTCCCCGTGAAAGGCCACGCCATTAAAAGCACGCTCTTCTCCGTTCCGGATTGTCAGAAGATTGTCAAAAAAGCGATCGCAGACCGACTGGGTCAGAAGTACGGTATGAAAACCCTGCCGGAAACAGGTATCAAGTATCAAGTGGAGTTTTTCATTCTTAAGGATACTGCCTCTCTGATGATTGACACGTCAGGCGTCCCTCTCCACAAACGGGGATACCGACCGGAAACGGTTGCGGCGCCACTGAGAGAAACACTCGCAGCCGCGCTTGCCGCATTTTCAAGACCGCGTGAAGATGTTATTCTCCGCGACCCGTTCTGTGGATCGGGCACGATCGCCATCGAGGGTGCTATGCAAATGCTTAAGATTGCGCCCGGTGTGGGAAGATCGTTCGCGGCAGAGCAGTTTGACGCATTCCCCCGTGAACTTTGGGACACAGCGCGTGAAGAAGCGCGCGACATGGTTATCCGAGACAGCGCATTTATGGCACTCGCTTCTGATATCGATCCGGAATGCGTCCGGATCGCAACCGAGTCAGCGGCGCGCGCGGGTGTTAGTGATCACGTTAAGGTGTTCGAAGCCAATGCGCTTGACATCGAGACAGGTGACCGCCGCGGCACAGTGGTAACAAATCCGCCATACGGTGAACGTCTTATGCGTCCCGAGGAGGCAGAACAACTGTACAAAGACATGGGACGTGCATTCTCTCGTCTCGGCCGCTGGCAGATTTACGTTCTTACGCCCTGCGAGACGTTTGAGCGGCTGTACGGAAGGCGCGCCGATAAAGTCAGAAAGCTCTATAACGGCATGATTCCGTGTCTGTTCTATCAGTATTTTAAAAGCAAATAACGTATAAAAAGAATCACTCCTGTCAACACTTTCCGTATATGGAAAAGAGACAGGAGTTGATTTTTTGCAGATATTCAATCAGAAGCTGACGGATTCATTTGACGAAAACGTTCTAACGATGGATCGACTTCTACGTGTTGAGGAAAGCTTTGATCTTATACGAAGGCCGCTCACAGTGGACGGCGTCCGGATGATGCTGTACTACATCGACGGGTTCGTACAAGCGGCTAGTCTTCAAAAATTGATGCTTTATTTCGTTACGCTAAAAAAAGAGAATTTCGGCAACAGGGAAGTGGATGCTGCCGGAAAGTTTGCAGAGCATCACGTTCCGACCGTTGAGGTGGACGTTACCGACTCCGTCGACTCTCTCATTCTGATGGCATTGTCGGGATGCACCGTCATTCTATGTGAGGGATTTGGCGCAAGCGGGATCGTTGTCGATCTTCGCACTTATCCGGCAAGAGAAGCGAGCGAGCCGGAAAATGATCGCGTGATGCGCGGCAGCCGTGACGGCTTCGTAGAAACCCTGATTTTTAATACCGCTATGATAAGAAGGCGTATCAGAGATACGTCGCTTACTGTTCAGTATCTCAATATCGGCAAGAGTTCACGAACTGACGTTGCTCTCTTATATATGGCTGATAAAGCTGATATGAAGTATGTGAAAACGTTATCCGATAAACTCAAAAATCTGAAGACAGATTCGTTGGTTTTGGGTCACCAGAGCGTAGCAGAAAGCTTGATTCAATCGCGGTGGTATAATCCGTTCCCGAAAATCCGGATGACAGAGCGTCCCGATGCCGCCGCGGCATCGATCCTCGAAGGCGCGATCATCCTTATATGCGACAACAGCCCTGAGGCTATGATCTTCCCAACATCGTTTTTTGATTTTTTGCAGGAAACGGACGACTTCTATTTTCCGCCGCTTACGGGATCGTATCTCCGAATTCTTCGCCATATTGTGTTTTGGTTGACCGTTATTCTCACACCTACGTGGTATCTTCTGCTCATGAATCCCACGTGGATTCCGCCGTGGCTTTCTATGGTAATCCCGAAAGATCCCGGCAGTCTTCCGATCTTAGCACAGCTTATCCTTGCAGAATTTGCTCTCGACGGCTTAAAGCTTGCTTCTCTCAACACGCCGAATATGCTTTCAAATTCACTTTCCGTTGTAGGCGGACTTCTTCTCGGCGATTTCGCGGTAACTGTGGGATGGCTATCACCGGACGTCATTTTTTATATGGCCTTCGTCGCCATAGCGAATTTCACCCAATCCAGTTATGAACTCGGATACGCGTTCAAATATATGCGCGTGCTCCTTCTGCTTTTGACGGCTGTCTTCAATATATGGGGATATATCGTCGGAATCATACTGATTCTCGTGTTGGTTGCCACAAACAAAACCGCAAACGGAAAACGGAGTTATCTGTATCCCTTGATACCATTTAACGGGAAGGCGCTCGCAAGTCTCCTGTTTCGGCTTAAAAAGAAAACGTAAAACGAAAAGCACGGCTCAGAGCCGTGCTTTTTATTTATACCGAAACCGTTTCTTTTGCGGTGGACGGTTTTTTCGATTTTCTTCTGTGCGGGTGGCGTCTTTGCTGGAGTGCGCGCATATAAGCCTCTTTTTGCGGCTCGGTTGCCCCTTCAACCGTCTTTACTGCAAAGACTTCTTCGGTGGTTTGGTCGATTTTCCAGCGAACCTTGATGATATGTTCAGCACCGCAGGAGCAAATGGCAAGCGTGATGCGTTTCCCCGGTGCGCGGCGGATCCATTTCCCAACGGTGATTTCCTTACAGCAAGCAGGGCAGAGGCAAGTGTGCGTGAATTCCGATTCAGCCATCTCGGTGTAGGTCGGATAGATGGTGCGCTGCAATCCGTTTGCGCCGTCGAACACGTTTTCAGTTTTAGGAAAAGGATCGTTATAGTGCTCGATGCCTGCGAAAAGATCAAGCTTCTTGCAGACAGCGGCAGTGCTCAAGGCATCGTTAAGCGCATCGTGCGCGGGATACATTTGCTCAATGTGGAGCTGTTCCATAGCATCGGCCAGGGAAAACTGCTGTTTTCTGCCCGCGATCTGCCGTGCAAAAATTCGCTGTAAATCAAAGGAAGGTAAAAGGGAAGCCGTGCTCATATTGTGCACTCTGAGATTATCGCGGAGCATAGGCAGGTCATCCGGTCCCCATGTGAGAAGCGTTACGTCCTCGCCGCACCACGCGGCAAACTGCGCGTAGGCCTCAGGGAAAGTGAGCCCGTCTTCGAGGCTCTTGGTAGTGATGCCCGTAAGCTTTTTGACGCTCCAGTGCATTTTTTTGTAATATTTCGGTGCAACGATAAGTCTGAGCGTATCCGTTACGTTAAAATCGTCATCCATGCGCACGGCACCTATCTGTATGATTTCACCGACCAAACGGAATCCTTTTTGGCGCATGGATTCACGGTTCAAGGCCTGATTCCACTCAAGATCCAGAACTATATACTGCATTTTATTATCCTTAAAACTTAAAACTGGAACTATTATAGCAGATTTTATATCTTCAATCAATCCCTCTTTGCATTTTTGCCAAAGGAAAATTCTATTGCGATTTTCGCTTTACTATGCTATAATGAAAAAAATGCCACAGCGAACTGTGGCATCTGTGTTTATTGAGGCTTTTTGAATCCGTGGATAAATCCGTTTACATCCGCAGAGCATATGTCGCCGCCGATGACCCGATTTTTATAGACGATCATATTTACGTATACCTTCCCGTTGTAGTCGGGATAATTTGTGATTTCGTACGTATACCGCGTCACGCTTTTTCCTTTGTATTTGCTCAGATCAAGCCCTTGCTGTTTTTGCACTTCATTGTACGTTTTAAGAATCTTGTCAAATTCTTCGGGGATGGTAACGGTTGTTTCTTCGGCAGGTGATGCGTCCACTTCCCAGCCGAACTGATTCAAAAATGCGATTCTGTCTTCTTCCGTTTTGATTTTATCATACTTGATTTTTTCTTTTTCTGCCAGAATACTGCTTGTTGTGGTAATCTCATACCCCGGCACAAACAGAATTAATGATACGAGTGCAATCAGCGCTATGCCGATGATACTGAAAAATCGCAGCGTATTTGCACGAAGTGCGTATACGAACATAGGATCCTTTCTCCCCGCGTTTTATCCCGTACGCGCAGGGGAACGCGGCCGGCGCGGTACTGTACCGCGCTATAAATATATGTACTCATATCTGAAATATGACAGGAGGCGTTATTCGCTGTATGATCGCCATTTACGGAAAAAAGTCTGACCATTGGGTATATGACGCGAGAGATTCGCTTCTTTCCTCCGGAATTCCGTGCGTTCTTTTCGGCCCTGAAGTAGGCTTTGCTTCAATGGCTGAGACGCTTCCGCTTATCCTTTTTCCTTCCCAAAGCGATGCAGTTGCCGACTCTTTTCGTAAAAGCATTTCGCAGGATAGGGTTATGGATGCGTTGGAGCCCGTAACGGGCACAGAACTGGTCGAAATGGTGAAGCTGCGCTATTTTCAAAAGTTCGGTCATGACTACGAATTCGCTACGGGAAGCTGTGTTCGCTTTTCAGACAGACGCGTGTTCTTTCGTGGGCATGAGCTGTGCCTTACAAAAACGGAGTACCGGATCGTGCGACTTTTGTTTCACGCGCAAGGTCAATATTTTTCCGCCGAAGAGATCGCCGCAGCGTGTTTTGAGGGCAGTGGGAGTACTGTTTCCACTCACGCTTCAAGTATCAACCGAAAGGCGCGCTATATGACGGAAATGCCGCTTATTGAAACCCGACGTTACCATGGTTACAGGATTCCGACACCTGTTGTTTCTTCGCTAAATTAGCAAACATGCCGCGAATGACTCGCGGCATGTTCGTTTTTGTATTATTTCCCAAGCGCGCGAAGCATCTCCAAAAGCAGGTCATATACACGGCCGGCAGACGAGACGGAAAGCCGTTCATCCGGTGTGTGAATATCGTACATATTGGGACCGATGGAGAGTATATCCATATCGGGAATTGCTTCTTTTACAAGACCGCACTCAAGTCCTGCGTGAATACCGATGATTGAAGCATCCGTACCAAAAAGATTGCGGTAAGAGGTGAGATATACCTCTTGAAGGCGTGAATCCTTGTTGAATGCCCAGCCGGGATAGCGAGACTTGTGCTCTGCATCAAATCCGGACTGTTTGGCAATCAAAGAAAGGAGAGCGGAAACATCATCAAGTTCCGCTTCCACCGACGAGCGGGAAGAGGATATTGCTTCAATGCCGTCAGCACCGGCGTGAACGATCGCCATATTCGACGAGGTTTCAACTAAGTCCTTAACGCTGTTGCTCATTGCGATCGGACCGTAGGGGAGAAGCCGGAGAAGTGAAATGAGCGCCTCTTTGTCCGCATGTGAAAGCACGTGATGTTCATCAGACGAGTGCTCGGTCGTTACAGTAAAGCCGTGGTCTGTCTCAGCGAGGATTTCTCTGATTTTCTTTTCCTCCGCGCGGATTGCCACTTCAGCCGAATCGGGATCCGCACAAGTGAATGCAAAACTGCACTCGCGTGGAATGGCGTTGTCTTTATTGCCGCCCGACACAGAGACAATCTCCGTATCAGTTACGTTTGCCGCAGCGAGATAGAGGCGCGTGCAAAGTTTGAGTGCATTTTTACGCCCGCTGTTGATATCCTCGCCAGAATGACCGCCCGCAAGTCCGGTAACAGACAAAAGAATTTTGTTTTTATACGCCGGCGTAACAGTAGTGGGATTGCGGCGAAAATGTGTCGTCATGCCGCCCGCAGATGCCGCGGTCGCAACCGTTTCGTCGCAGGAGTCAAGGTTAATCATTGCGCGCGCTGTTAAAAGAGATTTGTCGAATGACTGCATACCATCAAGGCCTGTTTCTTCCGCGGTAGTAAATAGACATTCGAGCGGCGGGTGCACGACTTTTGTATCGGAAAGAAGCGAGAGCATAACAGCTACTGCATATCCGTTGTCAGCGCCGAGCGTCGTTCCGTCTGCGCGGAGAAAATCACCGTCTTGGATGATTTTGATGCCTTCCTTTAGAAAATCATGGACAGTACCGTTGTTTTTTTCGCAAACCATATCCGTGTGCCCCTGAAGAAGCACGGGCGATGCATCCCGGGCAGTACCGTTGGCACTTTTTCTTATGAGAACGTTGTTGGCTTCATCGCGAACGGCGGACAAACCGTGTGCCTTCGCAAACTCCATAAGATAGTCCGCAATTTTATCTTCTTTACCGGACGGGCGGGGAATGGCACTGATTTCATAAAAGTATTTCCTTATCGAATCGTTCATAACTGACCTCCGTGTTTCTTCTATTATCCTACCATGAAAACGCAAAATTTGCAAGGTGGAGATAAAAAAGAAAAATGAAAAAATTTCTTTAAACCGTTTCATTTCTCAGTGATGTGTGGTATAATATCTTGAGTAGCCGAGATGGGAGGACGTATATGAGCTCAGTCGTCAATAAAATAACGGATATTTTGCGCGTTTTCTCACCGAAGGAGCAGAGGCGATATTTTACGTCAGCCATTATCCTAGCCGCCGGAAGCGGCGAACGCTTCGGCAATGAAAACGGGCGCAAACAATTTTACGATATCGCAGGTGTGCCGGCCGTGGTGCGCTCTCTTCGCACGTTTGAGGCGTCCGAGTACATTCATGAAATCATTTTAGTGACGGGCAAAGATGACGTTGAGCGGTGCGAAGAATACAAAAAGGAATACTCTCTCACGAAGATTTCAAAAATTCTTCCCGGCGGTGCAGACAGACAAGCCTCCGTCAAGATTGGATTTGATGCAATCAGCCCCAACGCCAGATTCGTCGCCATCCACGATGGCGTCAGGTGCCTTGTCACCGAAGATATTATCAAAAACACCGTGCGTGCCGCGTACGAGCACGGAGCGGCTGTGGCCGCCGAGAAATGCCGCGACACGGTTAAACGTGCATCAGTAGCAGGAGTTGTCGAGGAATCACCCGATCGCAGCGCGATCTGGCTCGCAAAGACACCGCAGATTTTCCTCTCCGATATGTACCGCGCTGCCGTTTATACAGCGGAAAAAGATCACGTACGTGCAACGGACGACAGTATGCTGGTTGAACGGATAGGCTTCAAAGTGCACGTGGTAGATTGCGGAAGCGAAAATATAAAGATTACAGTACCAATCGACGTGCAGATCGCCGAAGCTATCCTGAAAGCACGAGGTGAAGAGTAAAATGCGTATCGGACACGGGTATGATGCACACCGTTTAGGCGGCGATCGTCCGTTTGTGATCGGCGGCGTCAAAATTCCATATGATCGCGGCATCTTCGCACACTCGGACGGCGATACGCTTGCCCATGCCATCATTGATGCGCTCTTTGGGGCAGCGGGTATGCGTGACATAGGCGCACAGTATCCTGACAGCGCGGCGGCATACGATAACGCTGATAGTATGGGGCTTCTTCGCGATGCTGTCTTGAAAATCAACAAAGACGGCTTTGCGCTTGAATATCTTGATTGTACGGTTATCGCTCAGGCCCCGAAGATGGGACCGCACATTACCGCCATACGGGAGAATATCGCACGCGCTTGCGGCGTAGAGGTTTCGAGAGTGAACGTAAAGGCCACGACGGAAGAAAAGATGGGCTTTACAGGAAGCGGGGAGGGCATCGCCGCTCACGCCGTCTGTCTTTTGAATGAATGACAGAAAGACAGGATGCCCTGAAAGAGCATCCTGTTATACAAATCAGCGGAGAGGGCGGCTTTTTCTATTATATTCCGTTTGCATGCACATCCTGACCGCCCCTCGCGCCTCGTGTTTTCGATGGGATCCCATATTATCTTATGAGCCTCACCGATAAATTGACACGAAAGCTCGGACAACCTTGCACAGACGGTTATTTTGAAACATTTATATTTTTCAAATCTGTCCCTCTGATTGGAGGGTATTGAATACATAAAAGGAGTTTTGTTTAACATGGAGAACACGAAAATTTTGACTTCCCCCTCTATCCTTGCATGCGATTTTCTGCATCTTGAGGATGAGATCCGCCGCGCCGTAGCATCCGGTGCAGATCTTCTGCACGCCGATGTAATGGACGGTATGTTCGTTCCAAACATGAGCTTTGGATTTGACGTGATCCGTCTCATCCACGGCATCACAGACGTGCCGCTGGACGTACATATGATGACCTCAGCACCCCAGAAATACATTGAGGTTCTCCGAGACAGCGGAGCCGCGATCGTTACTATTCACAACGATATCGGACTCTCTGATGAAGAACTGATCGAAGCGCTCAAAAAGATCCGCGAATGTGGCATGAAGCCCGCAATTTCCCTTCGCCCGAAGATTCCCGCAGAGAGCGTTTTCCCGCTTCTCCCGTACGTGGATATGGTTCTCGTTATGACTGTCGAACCCGGCTTCGGCGGACAGAAATTTATGGCAGATATGCTTCCGAAGATCGCCGCAATCCGCAAGGAAATCGACCGTCAGGGAAGAGATATTGATATCCAGGTGGATGGCGGCATTAATGAGGAGAATGCGGCACGTACCGCTGCCGCCGGCGCCAACGTATTCGTAGTCGGCACCGCTTCCTTCCGTGCACCCGACATGAAGGCAGCTCTCGACGGCGTAAAAGCGGCTGCCGAGGCATCCTTTGGCAAAGACCTCTGATTCACTGACGCTTTCTTCAAAGCCCGCGTGTTTTCCGGCGCGGGCTTTATCTTTATATTTTGAATAAAATATGAAAAAATCTCTCCGTAACGGTTGCAATCAAAGAAAAAAAGTGGTATACTAAAACGTGGTCGCATAAATTTTATGATGTACACCGCTTGCGGTGTTTTTCTTTTTTGCGGCTGAAACGTTGAACAACACAAAAATACAGTTATGCGGCGGTGTGTAAAATGCTGAAAATCGGATTTGACAATGATAAATATCTGAAACTGCAGTCCCAATGTATAAGAGATAGAATCAGTTCTTTCGGCGAGAAGTTGTATCTTGAATTTGGTGGAAAGCTCTTTGACGATTACCACGCATCCCGCGTGCTTCCCGGATTTGCACCGGACAGTAAGATCCGTATGCTCATGGAGCTTAAGGATCAAGCAGAGATCGTGATCGTAATCAGCGCCGACGACATTGAGAAGAATAAACGGCGCGGGGATATCGGTATCACGTACGATTTGGACGTTCTGCGCCTTATTGACGCTTTCCGCGGCATTGGACTTTACGTTGGAAGCGTCGTTATCACCCACTACCGCTCTCAGCACACAGCGCTCGCGTTTGAAAAACGCCTGAACGCTCTGGGCGTAAAAACATACCGTCACTATCCCATTCCCGAATATCCGTCCAACATTCCGCTTATCGTAAGTGAGGACGGCTTCGGTAAAAATGATTACATCGAAACCACTCGCTCTCTCATCGTTCTTACAGCACCCGGCCCCGGAAGCGGCAAGATGGCAACCTGCCTCTCGCAGCTCTACCATGAGAACAAGCGAGGTGTCCGCTGCGGCTATGCAAAGTTTGAAACGTTTCCGATCTGGAATCTCCCTTTGAAGCATCCCGTCAACGTCGCGTACGAAGCGGCAACGGCAGATCTCAACGACATGAATATGATCGATCCGTTCCACCTCGAGGCGTACGGCGAGACGGCGGTTAACTACAACCGTGATATTGAGATTTTCCCCGTATTAAACGCGATCTTCACAAAAATCTACAATGAATCCCCCTATAAGAGTCCCACGGATATGGGTGTAAACATGGCAGGATACTGCATCACCGATGAGGAGGCTGTCTGTGCGGCATCCAAGCAGGAAATCCTCCGCCGCTATTTTGCAACCTGCTGTACCGTGAGAAAGGGAAATGCCGACCCCAAAGAGATTTACTCTCAGGAACTTCTCATGAACTCCCTCGGCGTTACCGTAGCAGACAGACCGGTTGTTGCCGCATCTCTCGCGGTCTCAGAAAAAACGGCACAGCCTGCCGCTGCCATTGAACTACCGGACGGAACGATCGTTACAGGAAAGACCTCGTCGCTTCTTGGCGCATCCTCGGCAGTGCTTCTTAATGCGCTAAAAGTTCTCGCAGGCATTGATGACAGCGTTCACCTTATCTCCCCCAGCGTTATTGAGCCCATTTCCGCACTCAAAGTAAAGCATATGGGCAACCACAACCCCCGTCTTCACATGGATGAGGTTTTGATCGCACTTGCTATTTCCGCAACGGCTGACCCGAACGCGAGAAAGGCTATGGATGCCCTGGCGTCTCTCAAACACTGTGAAGCGCATTCCACGGTTATTCTTTCTCATGTGGACGAAAACGTATTCAACAAGCTCGGTATGAACCTTACCTCGGAAGCGAAATACCAAACAAAGAAGCTGTACCATCAGTAAAGGAGTCGCGGCATGCCGCGTATCAGATATGTCTGAACTGTTTATTCCGGAAGGATATAAGTCCATTTTAAACCTCCGCCAGACCGAGGTCGCCATCAAAAAAATCAAGGATTTTTTTGAGCACGATCTTGCTATCGAACTGAATCTCACCCGTGTGTCCGCACCGCTTTTCGTTGATTCCGAGAGCGGCCTGAACGATAACCTGAACGGCGTGGAGCGCCCTGTCCGTTTTGATGTAAAAAGCGGGGAAGTGATCGAGATCGTTCATTCGCTGGCAAAGTGGAAGCGCATGGCGCTCAAGGAGTACGGCTTCACAAACGGTGAAGGTCTCTACACGGACATGAACGCCATTCGACGCGATGAAGATCCCGATGCGATCCATTCTATGTTCGTTGACCAGTGGGACTGGGAGAAAGTGATTTCTCATGAGGATCGCACTCTGAAAACGCTTCAGAGAACGGTGAAGTGCATCTATAACGTACTGCGTCACACAGAAACGTACATTACCGAAGAGTACGATTTTATCGGCAAGCAGCTTCCGGAGGAGATATTCTTTATTACCTCTCAGGAACTGGAGGATATGTATCCCGAACTCAGCGCCAAAGAGCGTGAATACCGCATCACTAAAGACAAGGGTGCAGTATTCCTTATGCAGATCGGCGGCAAGCTCACGTCCGGTAAGCCGCACGATGGCCGCGCACCCGACTATGACGACTGGGCGCTGAACGGCGATATCCTCGTCTATTATCCTGTCCTTGATATTGCGCTTGAACTTTCCTCTATGGGTATCCGCGTGGATGAAGAGTCGCTCAAACGCCAGCTGGAGCTTGCCGGCTGTTCCGAGCGCGCGTCTCTGCCTTTTCACCGTGCACTTTTGCATGGCGAACTTCCGTATACGATCGGCGGCGGTATCGGTCAGTCCCGTATGTGTATGTTTTTTCTCCGGAAAGCACACATCGGCGAGGTGCAGTCCTCGTTTTGGCCTTCCGATATGGTCAAAAACTGCGCGGAGCGCGGCGTAAACCTTCTGTAATCTTACAGTTATCCGCATCATAGCAAAAGGAGGAGTTACGATGGCATACGTTTCTTTCCCCGGCCTCGGGATTGAGCCGTTTTACATGGAGCGCGTCGCGTTTTCCATTGGAAAAATCGATGTAAACTGGTACGGTATTATTATCACGTGCGGCATGATCCTGGCAGTTCTGTATGCACTTTGGCATGCAAAGATTGAAGGCGTGAAATCCGATGACGTGATTGACTTGGCCCTTGCCGGCATCATTTCCGGTATTATCGGTGCACGCCTCTACTACGTTGCCATGGAGTGGCAGGACTATCTCGTTACGGGTAAAGGCTTTTTCAGAAGCGTATGGGAGACCTTTCTTGGAATCATTAACATCCCCGGCGGCGGTCTCGCCATTTACGGCGGCATTATCGGCGGTTTTTTTGCCTGCCTCGTCGTCGCAAAAATAAAACACATCCATTTTCCTGTTATAGCTGACATTGCCGGTCCGGCGGTATTCGTCGGACAGATTCTCGGCCGATGGGGCAACTTTGTGAACGTTGAGGCGTTCGGCGGTCCGACAGAATTGCCGTGGCGCATGTGTTCTGAGGTTGTTGCTCGCGATTTCCTCAAAAAGGGCCTTGTCGATTTTAGCGGCTATCAAGCGGTATTGGGTGGGACCCTGGGCGCACATCCTACGTTTTTGTATGAATCCCTGTGGAATCTTATCGGACTCATTCTCATCACCGTTCTGTATAAGAAGAAAAAGTTTGGCGGTCAGATGTTCCTTTTGTATATAACGTGGTATGGCTTTGGCCGTATGCTTATTGAATCCCTCCGCACGGACAGTTTGGCAGTAGGTGATATACGCATATCGCAATTGGTTGCCTTGGCGACCTTTGTTCTTGGCACCGTGCTTCTTGTCCTTGGCTCTCGAAAGGCCACAAAACAAAAGAAAATCGAAGTAAACCTGGAGAACACAAACGAGGAGAACACAAATGGCACGCTTAATTGATGGAAAGAGAATTGCCGCCGAAGTTCGCGCTGAAATCGCTGCCGAGACGGCGGCGTTCAAGGATAAACACGGCTTTGCCCCCGGCCTTACGGTCATTATTGTTGGTGAGGATCCCGCCTCCCAGGTATACGTTCGTAACAAAAAACGTGCCTGCGAGGAGGTTGGATTCAACTCCCGCGTTATCGAGATGCCCGAAAGCACAACGGAAGATGAGCTTCTCGCACAAATAGATGCACTGGTGAAGGATGATGCCGTGCACGGCATTCTCGTACAGCTGCCCGTGCCGAAGCACATATCGGAAGAAGCTGTATTGCGCGCAATTCCGCCGCACAAAGACGTAGATGCTTTCCACGCAGAGAACGTCGGCCGCATTATGACCGGCAACTTTGATTACCTCCCGTGCACGCCCGCAGGCGTGATGGAGCTTCTCCGTCACGAGAACATTGATCCGGCAGGGAAGGAATGCGTCGTGGTTGGCCGCAGCAACATCGTTGGTAAACCGATGGCAATGCTTCTGCTCCACGCAAACGGAACGGTTACCGTTACGCACTCGAGAACAAAGGAGCTTTCAGAGGTCACCCGCCGTGCTGATATTCTCGTTGTAGCAATCGGCAAACCTGAGTTTATCACCGGTGATATGATCAAACAAGGTGCCGTCGTTATCGACGTTGGTATGAACCGCAAGGCAGATGGTAAGCTGTGCGGTGATGTTGATTTCACCACCGCAGAGTCAAAAGCGTCCGCAATCACGCCTGTTCCCGGCGGAGTCGGGCCCATGACGATCACGATGCTTCTCCGCAACACACTCACGGCGGCTGAAACGTACGCTCGCAGAACGGGTAAATAAAAAGGCTCTGCTACTATAGGAAAATATTAAGAAAAGTATTGACAGGCAAGCTTTTCTGTGATACAATGTATCCTGCCGCATAATGCGGGCCTAATGCAGAAATGCAGCCCGCGATTAGCGAGTCATATATGAAAGAGAGGTGCTTTCCATGTTTGCAGTTATCGAAACTGGCGGAAAGCAGTACAAGGTTAACGAAGGCGATATCATCTTCGTTGAGAAACTGGAAGTAGAAGCAGGCGCTAAGGTTGAGTTCGACCGCGTTCTCGCTCTCTCTACTGCAGACGGTTTCAAAGTTGGCAACCCTGTTGTTGACGGTGCAAAGGTTACGGCAAATGTCGTAAAGAACGGCAAGGCTAAGAAGGTTGTTGTTATGACCTATAAGCCGAAGAAAAACGAAAAGAAGAAAAACGGTCACAGACAGCCGTACACCAAACTTCAGATCGAAAAGATCGAAGGCTGATTGTCTCTTTGATAAAACGTATCTCGGATACGGATACATGAAGGCAGGATGCACAGCATGACTAAAGTTATATTTTATCGTCGGGACGGCGTATTTTACGGCTTTCGCGAAGAAGGACACACGGGATACGGTGAAAGCGGGGAAGATATTCTCTGCGCATCCATTTCCGCTATGACGATGCTTCTTCTCAATACGATCGAAGTAGCGTACGCTTCCGATATCTCTTACAACATCAGTGAGGATGACACCGTAATCGAGGTAAAGGCGATGGACGCCTTGCCGGAGATCGGTGCAGACGAGAAAAAACAGTATGCGATCGCAGGCCTGTTCATGGGGTACTACTACCAGCTCAATGACTTGCTCGAAGAGTATTACGAGTACCTTGATGTTGAAATCAAAGACGATTGATCAAACAAATAATAACGGAGGATATCACAATGATTCGCATTAGTTTACAGTTTTTTGCTCACAAAAAAGGTGTAGGTTCTACGAAGAACGGACGCGACAGTGAGTCCAAACGCCTTGGTGTAAAGAAGGCTGACGGACAGGCTGTTATCGCCGGCAATATCATTATTCGCCAGAGAGGCACCCACATTCATCCCGGTAACAACGTTGGCCGTGGCACCGACGACACTCTGTTTGCTCTTATCGACGGCAAAGTTAAATTCGAACACATTGCAAACGGCAGACGTCAGGTTAGCGTATACGCTGAATAAGATCTGTTTATAAAAAGAAGGCACGAGATGATCTCGTGCCTTCTTTTTTGCATATTGAGCTCTGTTTGTGCATATGTATAGTGTGTAATCAAAGGAGGGAAAAAAGTGGCAGATGGTCAAATTTTTTCGCCGCTCACTGCGGCAATCGCGTGCTTGCCTGAGCATATAGCGAATGCCATACGATCCACAATTGGATTACAAGGAGGGGCGTGCAACGAAATACGGCTGACTTTGGGTGGACATGCATACATAACCATAAACGGAAGAAATGTTCTCACTTCTGTTATCTGCACAGAGGATGATTTGGTTGAAAGCGTCAGAGTCCTTAGCGGAAACTCACTATATACACACAGTGACACGATTCGCGAGGGGTTCATTTTTACCGATTCCGGGTTGCGTGTCGGCGTGTGCGGACGTGCCATCGTACACGACAATAAAATTGACCTCGTTAGGAACATAACCTCTGTTTCCATACGTATTCCCGGCAGATACGTCGGTGCCGCTGATACTCTGTATCCATATATCTTGGGTAAGAATGGATTACAGGGAATGCTTATATGGTCACCGCCGGGCGTGGGAAAAACAACGGCGCTCCGCGAGTTAGCATATCTTCTCTCTTGCTCCGAGCCGCCATACAGGACAGCCCTCATTGATACGCGCTACGAGTTGTCACAAGGAATTTGCGGCGGGCTTCTTGACGTTTTCAGCGGATATCCGCGGGCTATCGGAATGGAGATTGCCATACGCACCATGTCTCCGCAAATCGTGATCTGTGACGAAATTGCGGGGGAGGAGGATGCAGCTGCCGTTTTTAAATGTGCCTCGTCCGGTGTCGCGGTCGTCGCCTCAGCACACGCAGGAAGCGTCCACGAGCTTATGCGGCGGCACGATCTTCGCCCTATTATCGAAAGCGGCATTTTTCCAACACTTGCAGGCCTTTACCGCTCAGGTACGGGTGTAGAGGTCGTATGCACAAAGCCTGAGGGAGAGTCACCTAGATGTTAGGACTTATAGGATCCGCTTTATTGCTCATGGCAGCATTTATCCTAGGGCTTACGATAAGAAAAAAAGACAAGGATCATCTTTGTCTTCTACGAGAAGTCATCTCGTTAATTCGTCACGCTCGCCGAAAAATTAGTTTGTTCGCCACGCCAATCAATGAGTTATTCAGGGACTTTAGTGAGGCAACTTTACCGATCTTAAAAAACGCACTCAAAACGGCAAATCCTAAAGACGCAATCAATAATATCTCATCATTACTTGGGGTCGATGGTGATATATTGAGAAAAATGTATAATGAGATTGCTACCGGATACAAAGAAGATGCGGTGCGTGCGTGTGATTACGCTACTGAACGAATGACGGATCGCGCGGCAGATTTCGAGAAAAAGTACAACGCCAGAAAAAATCTCTATGTTTCCTTGCCGTTGCTTCTTGCTGTATCGGTTATCGTGTTACTACTTTGAATTTTGTTGATAAGGAAGAATCATGGAAGCGGAAATTATCTTAAAAATAGCCGGAATCGGTATTTTAGTAGCGGCAGCCTATCAGGTGTTAAACCGCGCAGGACGCGACGATCAAGCGATGCTTGTCTCACTTGCAGGGATTGTTCTCGTGCTTCTGATTGTTTTGGAGCAGGTTAATGGCCTCTTCAACAAAGTCAGAAGTCTGTTCGGTGTATGATGATCAGCGCAGGGGCGGCCCTTGCAATCGGAGTGGTATTCGTATCTCTTTTTTTGAAGCCTCAGCAGAAAGAGATAGCCGTATTGCTTGTTACTGCAGGTGTGTTGTGTTTATTTTTCATTGTTTTGACGCAGTCAGGAGAGGCACTTCTCATCATTCGGGAACTTTCTCAAAAAAGCGCCTTTAGCGAAGAAATTGAAACTATAATTAAAGCTTTGGGAATAGCAGCTGTGGCGGAAGTAACCGCAGATATCTGCAAAACCGTCGGCGAGAGCACCTTAGCGGGACAAGTTGAACTGATCGGCAAAACGGAGATCCTTATTCTGTCACTTCCGCTTGCCGTAAAGCTCTTGACAATACTACAAGAGTTTATCACATGAAAAGACTCTCCGTTATCTGTTTTGCGTGTATTTTGCTTCAGATATTTGCTTTGGAAGCACATGCCGCTGAATCACAAATTATTAACGAGTTTACAGCGGATTTTGAGAAACTCCTTGAGGGGATGCCTGAAAGCCTTAAAACAGAATACAGCAGCATTCTTTCATCGCCTGACGGTGCACAAAGACTCCGAGAAAGCATATCGTTTTCTGCTTTTACCGAGAAGCTTACAGATTCACTGCATGCTGTTTGGCCATCGGTTCTTTCGCTTTTTTGGGGACTCTTCGTTCTCGTTGTTTGCGCGGGCCTTTTTCGCAACTTCAACAACTCTCTTGCTTCACAGCCACTCGCCGATGCTGTGTCCTTTTGCATCACACTTTCCTTTGCTGTTCTAATGACAAGCTGTATTGACTCGCTTTTAAAAAATGCGATTTTATATCTGGAAAATCTCACAAAATTCTCTGCGGCGACAGTTCCGCTGACAGTAGCCTTAAGCGCGGCCTCCGGCAAACTTACTGCCGCATCTGTAACGCACGCATCCCTTATGCTCTTGTTCACACTCATTCAGAATGTAGGTACTGTTCTGCTTTTACCGGTTGTGCAGGTCTCGTATGCTTTAGGTATCGTCGGTACTGTCGGTAAGTTTATCCGTATTGACAGTATCACGAAATGCATACGCAAAGTGTTTACAACTGTCCTGGCATTTCTTTCACTTACTGTCGCTTTCATTATTGGAACGCAAAACGCCTTGGCACGGAGCGCTGATACGTTTTCAATTAAAACAGTAAAATTCGCTCTTGGCAACGTTATACCGCTGGTGGGCGGTGCTATGTCGGAGGCCGTGTCAACCGTCACTACCGCTCTCGGCGTTATCCGGACCACAGCCGGCGGACTATTCGTGTTGGCAATTTCCGCTCTATTTTTACCAGTCATGCTTGAACTGATTCTGCACCGTCTTGTGTTCAGCGTTTTGAAGGGGATCGCAGAGCTACTCGGATGTGAAACAGAGGGAAAGGTCATCGATGAAATCCACGGAACAATCGGTTATATATTAGCGCTTGTTTCTCTCGTATCTGTGCTGTTTTTGTTCGTTATATCCCTTTTCACACTTCTTGGTGGTGAGCCTATATGAATGATTTTCTCACATTATCTTTGGTTTGTACGATCATCGGTATGTTAGCACCGGTGAAAAAAGACAGCCTGCTTAAAAAAGGCATCTCGTTTCTTTCGGGGATCGTTCTAATATTGGCAATCGTAATACCGTTAACTGAGTATGCAAGTGCACTCAAAAGCATACCGGAGCATTTTTTGACACTGTTGTTTCCGGACAATGAGGAAGTAGAGGAGGTTCAAATAAATTCGGAAGAATGGGTGATCCGATACGCGAAAGAGAATATTGAATCCAAAACTGCTGCTACCATCGAAAATCGATTCGGATTAACACCCGGCAGTGTCGAGGTTACAGTCAATGTGACAGCCGACAAGAAAGGAAACTATATTCTTTCGAAAGTACGCGTCAGTGTTCTCCCCAACGTGATCCTCACTGAAAACATACTGGAAGATTACGTGGGCAATCTTCTGGCTTGTCCGTGTGAGGTTATTTTTGAATCCTAGAAAGGGGAGAGACAATGGAGGAAAAGTTGTCATTTTTTTCACGCTTAAAACGGCATAAAAATTCCGCTCTGATAGCACTTTTGGCTTTCACCGGCTTAATTTTTATCATATCCGGCGGAAAGGTGGAACAAAAAACACAGGAAAACACCGAAACCAAAACATATGAATCCGTATATTTTTATACAGAAGAATTAGAGAAGCGCATAGAAGCTATATGCCGCGAAATAAAGGGCGTATCCGAAGCGCACGTCCTTTTGACGCTGGACGGTGGGAGTGAGTTCATCTATGCAGAAGACACGTCTGCATCTGCCCGTGAGTACGTCATAATCGAAGGGAAGGAGGCCGGAGGACCGATATTGATACAAGAGATATATCCAGAGATACGCGGAGTCGCCGTCGTCTGCTCACACGGGAATGACAGCGAAATGCAAAAAACAGTAACCGAACTTTTGAGCGCAGCTTTGGGAATTTCAACCGCTCGCATTCGGGTCGCAGGTACATAAAAATCACACGGTAATATTTTACAACGAACGCGCATATAGTAAAACACATATTGATAAGGGAGGCCTATTATGAATCACGATACACAATGGAAAGAAAAACTGTCCACCTTTAAACACCGGAGCGTTACTGCCATAAACAAAATCGGCAAAAAAGGAATGGTCATCATTTGTGCCGCAATGCTTATAGGTACGGCTGTGTTTTTGAATGTAATCCTTTTCGAGGGCACAGATGAATCCGGAAAGAATCTGGCCGTTGATATGAGCGCACTCACAGCGGGCGATTCTGAAGCGCTGGACGGCAGTGAAGAAGCGGTGTACAATTACTTCGCCGCTATGCAGTTAAGCCGCAAACAGGCGCGTGATGAGGCGATGGAGGTGCTTCTTTCCGTAGCGGAAAGCGGAACAGCTGTTGAATCCATGAAAACAGAAGCCTTGGACAGCATGGCGCAGATTGCCTTGGATATCGAAAACGAATCCAATATAGAGACTTTGATTTTGGCAAAAGGATTTGAACAGTGTGTTGCGGTAGTAAACGGTAATACGGCAAGCGTAATCATTAAGACATCGGGACTTCTTCCGAATGAAGTTGCACAGATTAGCGAAATCGTCTATGAACAAGCCGGTATCGTGCCTGCAAACTTGAAAATTATTGAAAAAGACGTATAACTTGAAAAGAGCGGCATGAAAAATCATGCCGCTCTTTGATTCGGTTAATTGTTAAAGACGTATTTAGAGTCACCTTGATACGGTTTGTATTCGCTGATTTTGACAAGAATGGTTTTTTCATTTACCATAGTTATGTACCCATTATTCGGGAATATAGGCAGAGAAGAAACGTCAACCTCATCACTGACTGTATCGTAGGAAGTGTAGAGAAAATCCAGCTTAATCCCCATACGTTTGCTGAGAAGCCCTTCATAGGACATTTGTGAACAATTACCACTTACCCAAAAATTTCCGATTTGTGCATATGCATTCGAGCAGTAGTAAACATCGCTGACGCAAAACAGTGGGTTTTCAGAAGGAACGCCAATAAAGTAGTATTGATATTCCGACGAGAGAAGATTTTCATCTTCAAGATCCGAAAGAACCTGCTCCATGATCGTCTCCGAGGCGTTTTGACCTTCGTACATTGCTTCTTGATCGAACCACACCTGCATTGCTCCTCCGTAAAGAAGAGCGAATGATAGGATTACCGTAAGCGTTCTTATACTCTTCTTATCGCCCAAATTTGCGAATGCAATAATAAGAAAAAGTGGTACAAGCATAGCAAGTCCGGCCGTCATCTGCAGTTCCAGCTTATCCCCAATAAGGAGCATATACACGCTGGCTGAAACGGGAAGAGAAGCCACCGCGGATAGAAGCGGCAAAAGACGAAGTTTCTTAATTTTCCACACACGAATCGACATAACGACAATTGCCGTCATAAACAGGGCCAACAAGAGCCAGAAAATGCCGAATGGTTGCAGGCGGTTGATTTTCAGCTTGTCCAAAAAGAAATATGCACCAAAAGCTTTATATGTCCTAATAAAGCTCCGCGGTAATTGGACAATAAACTGCCGGAGTGTAAGAGCATCAACCCCGTTGTAATCGCTCAACGATGAGCGAGACAGCAGCAAAGCCAAACAGAGCGACGTGACATAAAACAAAGCGCCTATAGCTAAAGAGACACAAATCCGTAATAAAATTTGGCGCAGACTTCCTGTCTTATCAAGGTCTTGTTCATTGTCATGTGCGCACCGAGAAATGATGTAACAGACAGCGACAGTGCAGAACACCGCCGAATACGCTTGGTAGCAGGACATTGAAAGGCCAAGAAAGAGGCCCGACACACACACAGCAAGGAAAGTATTTTCAACCCTCATTGCCGCGTACAAGGCGAGAATGGAGAGAAAATATGCCAACGCGTATCCAACGGAAGCATATCTGTACGAGAGTGTATTGGACACTAACGTTGACGAAAGAAAGAGCGCCAAGGTAAGGCAGCTTATAAAACTGTTTCTCACGTCCAGTAGCTCCAGAACAAAAATAAAACCAACAACGAAGAGCGCAAGCGCAAAGAGGGAAGCAATCGGATCTGCGTGAAGACCCATCATTATTTTATCAACAAAAAAGAGGAGCCATCTGCCGGAGGAAAACTCTGTGGCTGCGGCGTGGTAATAATTCTGGTGCCAGAGGGCATCAAAAGTATTCGTCAGTTGGTGCGTCATCATAAAAAAATAAAGAATCGCCGAAAACAAAAGCCCGAAAACAGCAACAACCTTATATTTATAGAAAAACAGTTTGACGCAGAAAGCAGGCGATAATACATCCAGTCTGTCGCGATGGTCAACTTTATTTGCAATCATCATGCATCCCTATCTTTCTTTATAAGTAATCGAGGGAATGAACCCCCTTTATTCTACACTTTTCATCATTATACTTCAATTTAAACTGTTTTTCAAGTCGATTAGAAAAACTTTCAGATCATTTTTAGTTTCAGGATGTTTTAATCCATTCCGTGAATAAAACTACATTCCAATTTTTGTATTAGTTGTGTTTCTCTTGACTTTTTGCGCAAAATATAGTACAATAAATGCGTTATAGTTTTAATGAAAGGATGCTTTATCACAATGGAAGATAAGAATATTTTAGAGGCAACCGTTGACGGAAAGTTCCTTATGTACAAAGGACGTCCGCTGGTGCGCGGTGAAAACACAATCTGCTACGGCTTTATGGAAGATCCGTACGTTTTGCAGATGACGATCATGACCACGAAAAAGGTTCAAGATAAAGAAGTACCCGACAAGGTTCTCATTCAGATTGTAAAGACAGATAAATCACTTTCAGCGCAGGAGAGAATTGTAAAGCAGGATATGAAATCGGGGCTCTACGACGCCTTCGATCTCGGACTTATCTGGCTTGAGAGACTGCTCGGCTGAGAGGGGGATTTTCTATGAACTATAACCTAAAGGTTATTTTGCTTGTTGTTGTCAGCATGCTCGTTCTCACGTCGTGCGCACTTATAAGAACACCGTCAGAACCGCCCACCGAGACAATGACCGATACCCCATCTAAAACAGAAACTACTGATGTCACCACAGAGGTAACAACCGATGAGCCGCCGGTAAGTGAAACGTCCGAAAGCGAGACCACCGCCGAGGAAAATCCGCCTGAGCCGCTTCCGTATATCAACCCGCTCACCGGTGAAGGCATTAAAACAGATTTCACCACCCAACGTCCGGCTGCCATTATGATCAACAACATCAAAATCAGCTGTCCGCAGAACGGTGTAGGATCAGCTGACATTATCTACGAGTGCCTGGCCGAGGGTGGCTTGACCCGTCTTATGATGGTATCAATGGATTACCAAAATCTCCCGGAGGTTGGCAGTATTCGCTCTTCTCGCGATTATTTTTTGGATTTCGCTGCCGATTATGACGCACTGTACGTACACGCCGGTGGAAGCCAATACGCATACATCGCTATTGCAGAGAGAAAAGTCCAAAACCTTGATGGCGTAAACATGTGGTTCCCCTCCACTTTCTATCAGGATCCCGACCGTAAAAAGAACATGGGATTTGAGCATAGCACTATGACAACCGGAGAAGGCATTGCATCCGGCATCAAATACAAGCGCTATCGTACTGCGCTGACGGAAAACTTTGATTACCCGCTTGATTTCGTTTCGTCGGATACCGCGCTTACATACGAAAGCAAGGCAGAGCACATCCATATCCCGTTCTCCCGTGTGCAGACGACTGACTTCGTGTATGACGCAGAGTCCGGTAAGTACCTCCGTTATCAGTTTGATGGTGAAAAGCACATTGACGGCCTTACAAACGAGCAGCTCGCTTTTGAAAATGTGTTAATCTATTTCTGTGAAACCGGTGCAATCACAGGCGACGCCAAAAACCGTATTGAAGTTGGCACGGTTGGTGAAGGAACCGGATATTACGCCACGAACGGCACGTATACTCAGATCACATGGAAAAAAGAAAGCCACACCGCCCCCATTAAATTCTACGGACCGGATGGCGCACTGCTCCTTTTGAACGTCGGAAAAACATTCATTTCCGTCTGCCCGACCACCATCGAAAGCTCTCTCTCCTTCAATTACGAATGGTAAAAAAAGCCCCGAAAAGCAAATGCTTTTCGGGGCTTTTGTCAGAAACTTTTTATGTAGTCGTAAATCATTTTGCCGAACACGGTTTCATTGTTCTCATCGAATGCATCCACGTATTTGCAGTGTGCACTGTGGCGCAATTCATAGTGTATCTTATCCTCATCACAGCCGAACTGTTTGAGGGTGGAAAGCAGAAGCTGTATCTGCTCGTAGCGATTCTTGATATCATTATCCGATACGATGATATACATTGGCGGGAACTCTTCCGTCTCACCAACGTGGTAAAGAGGAGCCGTATCGTCAATAATAACGCGGCGTGTATCAATTCCTTGCTCCTTAAGCACCTTAAAATGCTTCGTCGGCTGGCCCGCATCCAAAACGTACGCAAAAAAATCGGTATTCTTAAGTCCGTGGGCACCGAGCCAGCGCGGATCAAAGCAGAGCATCATCGAGAGATAGCCACCAGCGGAGCTTCCTCCGATGAAAATACGCCTGCAGTTTCCGTACAGATGGATATTTTCCTTGAGCCACGCGGCGGCGGCAGCACTGTCTACAATAAAATCGGGATACTTAGCTGTCGGATATTTCCGATAGTTGATAGGCGCAGCGGCGATGCCACGCTCTGCAAGATACGTAAACACCTCAGGATTCCAATCCTTATTTCTTTGCTCCAATCCGCCGCCGTGGATATACATAAACAAATCAAAACTGTCCGTGTCAGGCAGATAAAGATCCAAATTATTGTCCTCATAGGGACCGTATGCGATATCTTTGATAATTTTCATAATATCCTCAATGATAAATTACGCCGTCAACGACGGCGTTTTTTGTGATGTGCAGTGGGGCGTTTCTTTCTTTTCCTTCCAAGGAATGCGCCAAGCACAGAAGCTGCAATAATAGCAACCCTCGCGAGTAGATTGACAAAAAAGGAGAAATTGCAAAATGCTTCTCCCAAAGGGAAAACAGAGAGGGCTAAGGTGATGAGCATATAGACTGCACCGGCAAGAGAGGCCGCTGAATATGGGGCATCGGAAAGGCGTGCGGCGGCAACACCGCCCACGAGTGAAGAAAGATATAAAGCACCGAGCGCGAAGGGAAGCGCAATTCGCGTCGGATCAGCCTGAACATACGTAAAGATCGCTGACGTTAAAAGCAGAATTAAAGCAGCTACCAAAGCCGTCAGAAGCGTATAAGCACAGGCCACGGGAAAACGCAGTGTTTTTCTCGTAGCCAATCTTTGTTGATGGGCAGATACATTCATTGTAAATCCTCCAAAATGTCTGTGAACACGGCCGTATTTCTAAAAGCCGCTTTAATAGAGCATATTCAGAGGAAGGGAATTCTATGAATGATTACTGTGCGTCTTCAGCATGTACATCAACGCACTTAACGGCAGATTTGAGAATGCGGAGCTTGGTCTTATCTCCGCTGGTCTCGATAAGGACGGTCTCTTCCTTGATCTGGATGATCTTGCCGATGATGCCGCCGATGGTTGTAATTTCATCTCCCACGGTCAGGCCGTTGCGCATTGCGTTCGTTTCTTTCTCCTGCTTTTTCTGCGGACGATACATGAGAAAGTAGAAAATGCCGATCATGGCAACGAGCATAATAATCGTGCCAACTCCGTTGGCGCCGCTTGCAGGGGTAGTCGTTTGCATAAGAAGTGTGGACATAAGAGGTCCCTCCTAAATTGAATTTTATTAATTATTATTATACCGAATTATGCACGGATAAGCAAGTGTTTTTCAAAAGATAAAGAAACCAGCATTACTGTTGCTCACCGTGGCAAGGGCCGGTATAGTATTTTACAATATCAAGATGCGCGACACCGCTCTCGTCGCGCAGAAAGCCCAGTTGTTTCACGAGGATATCATCCGCCCCACCTTGAGGTATTAGCGCCCGTGTGAATCCACAGCGATACAAAAAGGCGGTGCAGGCGCGTGCCATGATCATCATAGCTTCATCGTCCTCCACACCGGGGCAAGTGCGAAGAGTATCAATTATGCCATCTGTACCCGAGAGAGAGAACTGGCACACACCTATAGGGTACCGAACTGTTTCGCTGTCATCCTCACAATCATAAGCAGCATAAGCGAGCGCAGTATCAATGTATGTACCGCCACACTTTGTTACAAGCTCACGCTGTATACTTTTGTCTTCAATCGGTTTAATCACAAGCATCTTTCACACCTCGTTTTTTGATGATAAGAGATAGGTGACTTCATCACCGGTCAAATGGCGCCATTTGCCGCTCGGTAAGGAACCGATCTCGATCTTCCCAATAGCAACGCGGCGGAGCCGAAGCACCTTCAGCCCCACGATTTCACACATACGCCGAATCTGGCGGTTACGTCCCTCGTGGAGAGTTACCTCAAGGGTGGATGTAATCGTGCCGTCTTCCGTCCGATCGCCGGATGAGAGGAGAGCTACCTCTACCGGGCGAAGCTTGTATCCGTCAAGCACCATGGGCTCAGTAAGTCTTGCAGCATCATTGTGCGTCAAATTACCTATGACGGTCAAGTGATACTTCTTCACCACGTTGTGCGACGGATGCATCAGGAGGTTCGCAAGTTCGCCGTCATTCGTACAAAGGAGAAGTCCGTCAGAATACATATCAAGTCGCCCTACCGGATACACGCGCGTGCCTACGTCTTCTAGGAGATCTCTCACGGTACGGCGTTTTTTTTCATCGGACATCGTGGTAACGTATCCGATCGGCTTGTTAAGGATAATATATGTATGGCTCTCCGAGCCGTTGTTTTTTTTAATTTCTTTTCCGTTCCAGAGTACAGTATCTCCGGAAGGGTTGATCTTCATGCCGAGTTCGGCACGAATTCCGTTTACCGTAACAGTTCCGGAGAGGATCTCTGCTTCCGCCGCACGTCTGGAAAGGATGCCGCAATCAGAGAAGTATTTTTGCAGGCGGACGGTATTGTCTGATATATTTTTATCGTTCATAGTCTTTACGATTCCGTTTTATTCAAAGATGAAAGATGAAGAGTACTGCGAACACGATCCCACAAGGAAAGCGGGGCAGATACGCGAGGGGCTTCGACGTCAGCACAAAGGGGGACGCGGGCAATCTCTTTTCCGTCGCAGATAAAGACAAGCTCACCCACCTCGTCACCGAGTAAAATCGGCGCCGCAATCGGTCTGTTTGCGAGAAACCTGACAGTAATAGCTCCATGATTTTTCGGGAGGACAGTGGACACCTCAGCATGGTTAGACGCAGTGATTTCCGATAGATCAGCGCCAAGGCAGGGAAGTGTGCATCGGTATTCACCGACAGCCGCAAGCGGAACGGACGTATACAGCGAGAAACCGTAATCAAGGAGAGCAGTATGATCACGCCAGTCATCGGGTGCAGAAAGAGTTACAGCGATCATAGTAACACCATCCCTTTCTGCGGCAGATACGAGACAGCGGCCGCTTCTTCGCGTATATCCGGTTTTGACCCCGATAGCGCCTTCATACGATTTCAACATTTTATTGTGATTCACAAGAACACGCGTGCCTTCTGCACCGTTCATGGGAATGGTCGTCTTATAGGTGGAAACTATGCGGGCAAAATCAGGGTTCAAAAGCGCATAACGAGTAAGAAGCGCAAGATCGTACGCCGTAGTATAGTGCTGCTCGTCATCGAGACCATGCGGATTGGTGAAATGGGACTCAGTCAATCCGATTTCGAGTGCCGTTTCGTTCATTAAATCCGCAAAGGAAGGGATATCGCCCGCCACGGCAAAAGCGATTGCTGCCGCGGCATCATTTGCGCTTTCCAAAAGAAGAGCGTAAAGCAGTTCTTCCATAGTAAGTGTCTCGCCTGCTTTAAGATAAACGGACGAGCCCTCAACGCCAACGGCCTTTTCAGAAACAACAACGGTATCCGAAATATTGCAGTGCTCAAACGCAACGAGTGCGGTGAGAATTTTTGTTGTGCTTGCCATGGGCATCTGCCTGTGTGCGTTCACATCAACCAATACCGTACCGTTCTCCGCCTCCATCAAAACAGCCGATGATGCGGATACGCCCGGCGTAGCACAAGCAGATGGAATAAGAATGTGCAGAATAGAGAACACCGCACATAGAATGCAAAGTTTTTTCACAGAAATCAACTCCATTTAGGTTTGATACAGTTATCATTTCACCTAACGGCAGAAGTATGAGAGGTGATTTCTGAGCCGCGCGGATTATTCTTCCGCTTCAGCAGAATCCTTCTCAGAGGAATCTTTTTTAGGGAAAAGCGCTTTTACTTTTTCAATAAGTTCAGGGGAGCGCTCCAAAAGCCCAATGATCTGCGATACGGGATCATTTGCTTCTTTGGTCGGTTCATTTACGTTTAGAAGCTGTACGTCACCATTCTTGTCAACAACGAGAAACGCAACAGGGGAGACGGTAAGTCCGGTCCCGCCGCCGCCGCCAAAGTTATTGGTGTTAGCTTTGGGTGCATTCTGCGCGGCACCGCCCTTACCCGCGTAATCAAGTCCGCCGGATGCGAATCCCACAAAAACCTTCGATACGGGGATAACGGTCGTTCCGTTTGCCGTTGTGATCGGTGTACCGATAACGGTGTTCGTGTCCACCATTGCCTGGATACTGTCGAGGGACGTTTTGATAATGTCGTTAAGTTTGTTGTTCTCGCTCATCTTTATACCTCATATCTGCGCATTTTTGCGCTGAATTTTTTCTTTAATAATGCGAATTAAGGCTGTGAATGCCACATTGATAAAAAGCCAGAGATTTACGCTGAAAACAAGCGAAATATCCGCAGTCGTTTTTTTAGCAAGAAAATCGGGGACAACGGAAATGTACTCGTTTTTCTTTCGATAGAAGCGTGTTTTTTGTTCCAGGAGTTCAAAAAGATACGCAACGCCTTGCGCAACGATTCCGTACGTGATTGCCGTTTTCGCGGCATCTTCACCACCTACGGTGATGCGAACGCGTGCGACATCAATGCGGAGCTTACCAAAAAACTTATCAAGTACAGCACCGACGGTGGAAAGCAGGAGAGAAACCATAGAAGGCTCGTCGCTCACTTCGATGTCTTTTGGAAGTTTTTTGTTTTTTTCTTTTTTCTTCGCTTCTTTTGCGGCCTTTTTCCTTTGTTCTTTGTCAATTTGCTTTTGTCGCTTTTTCTTTTCTTTTCGAGCGTCTTCCAAAAGGCGCTTTTGATGTTTTTTTAGTGTGAAATCCCGCAGTCGGATCATCTTTTTCCGTTTTGGGACAAGCGGGATACGTATTCCTAGAACGGAAATCGAGACGGTAACATCTTCTCGACACCCGACACTAATTTTTACATTAACGAAAAGGATCAGCAAAAGGAAGGCAAGGACAGTTAACAGAATCCAAAGCCAAGTCATTCTCTAACCTCAATTATCTTCGGAAGTGGAATCGGATGCCTCGTTCGCCTCGTCGTTTGTATTTCGGTCTTCAAGCGGAAGTATGTTTTCTGCGGCAGCCTCCGCCTTTTGGTGAACGGATACAACAGGCAGTTCGCGGAGCGAGGAGATACCAAACACGCGCAGAAAATCAGATGTAGTGCGATAGAGCAAAGGACGCCCGGGAACGTCAAGACGTCCACACGGCTCAATCAGGCGCTTTTCACAAAGCACGTTGATGCTGTAGCTGGAATCGACACCGCGAACGGTATCGACGTACACGCGGGTCACAGGCTCGTTATAAGCAACGATTGCCAAAACCTCAATAGAGGACGCAGAGAGGTTGCCACCACGCTTGATACCCAGCGCATCGCGTATTGCCTGACCGTACTGTTCTTTGGTGCAAAGCTGGCAGGAATCGGGAAAGAGGAGAAGCATTATGCCACGCGGGAGGGAAGAAGCAGGATCATTATACTCCGCTTCAAACTCACTTACGATTCTTTTTACCGCCGCCGGCGTCATAGACAGTACCTCAGCCAGTTTATCATACTTTACCGGATGCCCTGCGGCGAAGAGAATCGCCTCGATCGTTCGTTTCGCCTCAATTACAGAAGCAGAATCAACGGATTCTTCAAGCGGAATAGTATTTGTAAAATTATCCATCGTTTATACAGCCCATCACAGGCAAATTTAAGAATTTGCGCTGTCCTTCAGTATTTTTGAGATTGCTTCAACATCCGACTCTGGATTCAGACGAATAGCGGCAGAATCATCGGCAGAAATGACACCTTCGGAGGAATAGTCGGATTCCAGAAGAAGAACGCATCCCGCTTTCAGGAGTTCCAGCATTGCCATAAACATAGCAATCGCAGTAGATCTGTTTTTTCTCGCAGAAGCAAAATATTGGTTGAGCGTAACAGGTGTGCCGCCTTTGAGCGTATCCATAAGGACGGTGGCAACGGATGCTACGGTTACAGTTTTTCGCTTGATAAGCGGTTCAAACTGGCGGATCGCCTCTTCATCCGTTACTCGCACTTCTGACAGCATACGGATCATTGCACGCGTCAAGAGTTGCACGTCATGATCGGCAACATAGGCATTGTCCGCCTTAATCTCGTCCGTGTCTTTGATCATACGCGAGCCGTACTGCGCGAACATTCGATTCAGTGAAACCGACGCTTCTTTCGTTCGCTGATATTCCAGCATAGCAGCGGCAAGCGCGGCACGGGGGTCTTCGTCTGTTTCTTCATTGCGCGGCAAGAGCATTTTACTCTTAATGAGCATCAGTTCGCTTGCCATCACAATAAACTCGGCGGATATTTCGATATCCATTTTTTCGGCAGCCTCTATGTATTCCATGTATTGCGCACACAAAAGGGAAATGGGGATATCGTCAATATTGATTTTGTTTTTCTCCACCAGTGTCAAAAGAAGATCTAAAGGACCCTCAAACTGGTCGAGCCTGTATTTCAGTTCTTCCATAGCGCCTCACAGAAACGGAATCAAATCAATAATTAAAGCCATACCGCTGTAAAGAGAACCGGTAAGGAAAGAAAGCGGCAGATCTAAAATATCGAGCCACAAAAGAGCGAACAAACCAAGCGTTATGTAGCGCTCATTCTTCCACACCCACATTTGCGCACGTGGCGGCAAAAAAAGCATAAGAAGTCTGGATCCGTCGAGCGGAGGCACGGGAAGCAGATTAAACACAGCGAACGAAATATTGAGCTGCGTGAACAGTGAGAAGAAGAGGATAGCAGTCGTACCAACGGTAAAGCCGAATGCGGTGAAATTAGTGCTGTTTTGGGTGGAAACGGTCAAAACAGCCGTCAGTATCCGGGTGATCAGCATGCCGACAAATCCCAGGAGAATATTTGTCAAAGGACCGGCAAGCGCCACGATCGCCATATCCCGACGCGGTTTCTTGAAGTGCCGCGTATTGATCGGCACGGGTTTCGCCCACCCAAAACCAAGAAGAAGCATGGAAAGAGCGCCAAGAGGATCAAGGTGCTTTAGTGGGTTCAGCGTCAAACGACCGAAGCTTCTGGCAGTCGGATCCCCCGCCCTATAGGCGGCATATCCGTGCGCGAATTCGTGAAACGTAATCGCGATCAGGATGGACGGGATAGATATTAGCATGGAAATTAGTCGAGCTCTCAACTCAAACATCCCAAGACGACACTCCTTTTATGATGATTCATGCGTACAGATCAGTTGTCAAGCGCCGCAACATCCTCGTATGTTTCACGGCGGACAGCAACACGTGCCTTTCCTGCTGAAACCATGATCACGGGCGGCTTCGGAAGGCGATTGTAGTTTGATGCCATCGAATAATTGTACGCGCCCGTCACGAGAACTGCGAGGATATCATGACGGCTGACAGGAGCGATCATAGCATCTTCCGCGATGAGGTCACCGCTTTCACAGCAACGGCCTGCGATTGTGCAGGGATAGTTCGGCTTGAGGTTCGCTTTTTCAGCGGCAACGATCGTGTAGCGGGACTGATAAAGTGCATAGCGCGGGTTGTCCGGCATACCGCCGTCTATTGAAACGTAATTACGGAATCCGGGAATCTCTTTGACACTTCCGACGGTATAAAGAGTAATGCCGGACGCGGCAACGATAGAGCGACCTGGCTCCATCATGATGGCAGGCTTTTTTATACCGCATTTTTTGCATTGAGCGTCGATTTTCTCACCAAGCGCTTTGATATTGGCAACATAATCAATTTCGGGATCATCTTCAGTGTAGCGCACGCCGAATCCGCCGCCAATATTGAGAATAGGGAAAGAGACATTATACTCGCTGTGAAGCTTCGCAAGAAACGCAATCATAATATCTGCAGCATCTGCGAAAGGCTCAAAATCAAAAATCTGAGATCCGACGTGGCAATGAAGTCCGTCGAGCAGGATATGCGGTGTGTTCAGAGCCTCGGCAACAATTTTCTGGGCCTGGCCTGTCACGATCGCGGAACCGAATTTGGAATCCACATTTCCCGTGATAATCTTCTTATGCGTGTGAGGATCAATACCGGGCGTGATGCGAAGGAGAATTTTTTGGGTTACACCCATTTCCTTGGCAATAACGGAAAGCGCTTTTAGCTCCTCCTCGGAATCAACAACTATATGGCCAACGCCCAAAGAGATAGCATAATGAAGATCAGCATCCGTTTTATTATTTCCGTGGAAATAAGCGTTCTGCATAGGGTAGCCGGCGGCATTCGCCGTATATAACTCACCGGGGGATACACAGTCGGCAGCCATGCCTTCCTCTGCCATAATGCGATAGATCTCTTTACAGCAAAACGCTTTCCCGGCGTAAACAGGTGCCGACGCCCCGCCGAAAGAATCGGCAAAGGCGGATTTATACATCCGGCACATACCACGGATGAAATCCTCATCCATCACGTAGGCAGGCGTACCGTATGTACGTGCAAGATCAATCGTATCGAGGCCGCCGATTGTTAAATGTCCGTTTTCGTTTACGCCGTAGCAAGAGTGAAGCAGCGATTGCATAGAACAGTCCTCTTTTGATAGTTTTGTTTATTTTGTGTCCAGTTTTGCGTAGGCGAGAATTTCTTCCCACAGATCGTCCCGCCCGGCACCGCTCTGCGCAGAGGAGAGAACGATGCATCCGGCGTCTGCAACGTCGGGATCAGCTTGGATCTTTTCGATGAATGCGTTTCGTTCCGTTGTATTCAGTTTATCAATTTTTGTGGCAACGACGATGTGCGGTATTTCCGCTTGACGGAGGAACGAGAGCATATCTCGGTCATCAGCCGTCGGACCGACACGGCTGTCTATAAGTTGCACAACGAGCCGGAGCAGATCAATGTTTTTATTGGCCGTGAAATAACCGTCCGTAAGCTGAGACCACTTTAGTTTGTCAGCAGGAGCGCGTTTCGCAAATCCGTATCCGGGCAGATCCACTAAAAACAATTTTCTGTCGATGTCGTAAAAGTTGATCGTAATCGTTTTACCGGGCGATCCGCTGACGCGTGCGAGTGATTTTCGACCGATAAGGGTGTTGATAATCGAACTCTTACCTACGTTGGATCGCCCCGAAAAAGCAATCTGGGGGATAGGATCCGCCGGAATCTGATCAGGTCGCCCGACAGAGGTTTTCAAATGCACGTTATTGAGATTCAGCTTCATGCGCCGAGCCTCCTTTCAGATAATCGTTGTAGGGATGCGGTGATCCTTGGGCGTCGGGATTGCCGGAGTTTCGTTCTTTGCCGTTTTCTTCTCAAACGTTGTCACCGGCGCTTTCATGATAGACGCAGTGTCGGCGCACAGCGCAACGCGGAGAACCTCCTCAGCCGTTTTAGCGGGAATGAAGAGGAGTCCGTCGCGAACGATCGGATCGATCTCCGTGAGATCCGCTTCGTTATCGTGCGGGACCAGGACTTTCGTCACACCGGCAGACCATGCAGCAGTGGTCTTTTCTTTGAGTCCGCCGATAGCAAGCACGCGGCCGGTCAAGGTTAACTCGCCTGTCATGGCAACGTCCCGATGAACAGGGCGACCGGTAAGAGCACTTGCAACAGAGGTCAGTATCGACACACCGGCGGAAGGACCGTCTTTCGGAACGGCCCCCTCCGGCACGTGGATATGTATGTCTTTTGTTTTGTAGAAGTCGCTCTGTACGCCAAGCTCGGCCGCGTGAGCACGGATATAGCTGACAGCCAGATGCGCAGATTCTTTCATTACATCACCAAGACAGCCGGTAAGTTCGATCTTGCCCGTTCCGTCCATAATGAGCGTTTCAATACGGAGAAGATCTCCGCCCGATTCCGTATAGGCAAGTCCATTCACAACGCCGATCGGATCTTCATCAAAAATACGATCAGGCAGAAGTTTCTTCGGACCGAGGAACGTGGGAACGTCCTCTTTACGCACGGTAACGGATTTGACCTTCTCTTCGACGATACGCCTGGCAGCCTTGCGGCAGACGGCGGCAATCTTTCTCTCGAGATTGCGGACGCCGGATTCGCGCGTGTAGCCGTCAATGATCTCAATAAGCGCTTCATCGGTGATGCGGAGCATACGGCGGTTCAAGCCGTGGCGCTTATACTGCTTCGGCATCAGATGATTTTTTGCAATCGCAAGTTTTTCGTTTTTCGTGTAGGTCGTGAGTTCCACGATCTCCATACGGTCAATAAGCGGACGCGGAACGGTGTCAAGCGTGTTAGCGGTTGCGATAAAAAGGCAATCGGAAAGATCTATTGGCATCTCTACAAAATGATCACGGAACGCTTTGTTCTGTTCGGGATCAAGGACCTCAAGCATAGCCGAGGCGGGATCGCCGTGAGCGTCGGCACACATTTTATCGATCTCATCCAGAAGGATAAGCGGGTTATGCCTCCCAGCCTGCGTCAAGGCAGTAACAATTCGTCCCGGCATAGCACCGATGTACGTTTTACGGTGGCCGCGTATATCTGCCTCGTCGCGGATGCCGCCGAGTGAAACACGCACGTATTTGCGGTTCATGGCACGGGCAATAGAAGCGCAGAGCGAGGTTTTGCCGATACCGGGAGGACCCACGAAGCAGAGGATCTGGCTTCTGAGATTCGGGGAAAGCTGGCGTACGGCCAAGTATTCCAGAATACGGTCTTTCACCTTCTCGAGTCCGTCGTGATCCGCATCGAGAATTTTCTTAGCTGAAACGACGTCAAGGCGGTCGCGGGAGGTGGTGGTCCACGGAATTTCAAGACAGGTATCAAGATACGTTCTCAGAACCGTGGCCTCGGGAGAGCCGAACTGCGTCTTATTGAGACGCGCAACCTCTTTTCGGAGTTTTTCGTCGATCTCTGCCGGCAATTGCAGTTTTGCAATTTTTTCGTAATATTCTTCCACCTCGTCGGCAGTGTCCATACCAAGTTCGCCCTGGATGATCTTCATCTGCTCGCGCAGATAATAATCTCTTTGATTCTCATCGATCTGCTCGCGGACACGCTGGTGAATGTGCGCCTCAGTGCGGAGGAGTTCCGCCTCAGTGTCAAGAAGAACAGCCAGAACTTCAAGGCGATGAAGAGGATCGTACGCTTCAAGGATCTTCTGCTTGTCCTCGAAGCGTACGAGCACGTTAGACGCAATAAAATCCGCCATAAGACCGGGATTCTTGATCGATCCAGCTGCAAGGATGAGTTCATCGGAAGCAGACGGAATGAATTTCACGATAGCATGAAGCGAATCCATCGCTTCTTTCATCAGCGCTTCTACTTTTACGTCTCCCCCGAGTGACCCATCAAGGGAAACTGTCTTGGACATAACGTCCGCCATAATGTGGCCGTCCTTCGTAAAATAGGAGACGGCAGTTGCACGGCACACGCCCTCTGCAATAACGCGAAGCGTTCCTTCAGCCGTTTTGAGTGTCTGACGGATCTTTGCGACAGCACCTACTTCATACAGATCGTCCGAAGCGGGATTCTCCGTATCGATCTGCTTTTGGGCAACCAGGAATATATACATATCCGCCGTGGTGGCGGCGTTGCATGCGGAAATGGAAATATCGCGTGCAAGTTCAAAATTTAAAGGCAGAGAAGGGAATGCCACAAGTCCGCGCAGGGGAATGACGGGCAGAGTCAGCTTCTCGACCTTTTCAATAAAAGTGGGCATAAATGTACTCCTTTGGGATCTTATCATACTATTATACCATAACTGAATCAAAAAAGCCATAGAAGTTGGGGAATTTCAAAGAGAATTTTCAATTTTGCAACAATCAAAAGTGATTTTCAAAGTCAGTTTATAAGAAAGGAGCTGAAAAGGCACACTTATTGACACCAAAGCAATAAAGTGATACAATAAATGCACGAAAAATCCTCGCGTATTTCCATAAGCCACTACCGCTTTGTGTGCGAAAATGCGTAAAAGGAGAAATGAATTCATGATTCACATTGAAGATTTGGATTTTTCCGTCTTCGCACTCACCGAGGGTATGATCGCCGTACCCGCTGAGATAACGCTTTTGCGCGGAGCCTCTGAGCCGCAAATCACCGTTTACGAACAGTTTTTACCCCTCGCCGAGGAGTTTCTTAAGACTTTCGCTGACGATCCGTTTTCCGAAAAGGCTATCCGTTTTTGGGGCGATCACCTAACCATACCGATGAGATCATTCGGACTTGAGCCATCGGCCGATACGGATAACTGTATCCGCATTTTTAAAGCGGATGACGTAACAGATATCCACACGGCACTTATCGCAGAAAATACGCGCCTCATCAATCAAAACAGCGAATTGAGAAGATATGAGAATCTGACAACGCATGCGCTTCAGATAGACGAGGATAACCCAGACGATATATGCGCAGTCGCTCTAATAGAAGGCAAGATCGTCGCCTATGCGGCGCTTAACGATTCGTTTGAAGACGAAAACACACTGGAAATCAGTGTTGAGTGCGCACCGGCGTACCGCAGACGAGGTCTTGCTGCTTCATCCGCGGCGGCGCTTACTTATGAACTTATAAAACGCGGATATACTGTTACGTATCAGTGCCGCCGCTCAAACGATGCATCCGCCCGCGTCGCCGAAAAGGTTGGGTTTAGGGATCTTGGTATGCGCTACAGCTTCGTTTGCTATCGCAATCAATAACAAAATTTCCATCTCAGAACTTACGAAAGGAGGGGTGACTCGTGGCTTTTGATGCCGGAGTGCTCGCCTCAATTCTTTACGAAATCGATAAGGAACTAACGGGCGGAAAAATTGAAAAAATACACATGCCTCAAAAGGACATGATCGTTATTCTCATGAAAAACGGCGGGGTCTCCCACCGTCTTCTCATCAATGCCGGGCCGTCTTCTCCCCGCATATGCATTACGAACGAGAAAACCGAAAACCCCGCAACGCCCCCGATGTTCTGCATGATGCTCCGTAAGCACTTAGGCGGCGCAAAACTGGTAAATGTGCACCAGTTCGGCTTTGAACGCGCGGCAAGGCTTACCTTCCAGACGTACGATGAGCTCGGCTTCAAAACGGAAAAGCACTTGATTGCCGAAATTATGGGTAAATACAGCAATCTGATTCTAACGGACGCCGCCGATAAGATCATTGGTTTGCTCAAAAGCGTAGATTTCTCAACCAGCCAGAAAAGACAGCTTTTGCCCGGGATGATATACGAACTCCCGCCAAAGCAAGACAAAGCCGACCCCACAACCGTTACGGAAAAGGAATTTAACGGCATGGCGCTTTCCGCAGGCATGGACACCGCCACACACACGTTTATACTTTCCCGTTTTTTGGGCGTATCGTCTCTCGTTGCACGCGAAATCGCATACCGTGCCGGCGGATCTGCCGATGCACCGCTTCATGTCACGGCGCCCGCACTATGGCGAGAGTTTTCGGCATACGTTGATGCCATCAAACACCACACCGCAACGCCCACGCTGGTGCTTGATGCGGAAAACACACCGAAGGAGTACTCGTTTATGGCGATTACCCAATACGGCGATCATATGAAGACGGTGGCTATGCCGAGTTGTTCCGCACTCATTGACACATATTTTGAGAAGAGAAGCCGCCACGATCTCTTAGCACAACGTGCATCCGACATCATCCGCATCCTTACTGCCGCCGAAGCGCGTGTTACGAGAAAAACCGCGGTCCAAACCGCAGAACTGAAGGATTGCGAAGACGGCGAAAAATATCGACTTTACGGCGATCTTATCACAGCGAATATATATCGAATGACAAAAGGTGCACAATTCGCAGATCTTGAAAACTATTATGAAGATGGTGCTGTCATCCGCATCCCGCTTGATAAAACTCTGACACCGTCGCAGAATGCCCAGCGCTACTATAAAAAATATGCAAAATCAAAAAGCGCGAAAGCGCATCTGACTGAGCAGATTGAAAACAGCGCCGGCGAACTTCAATATATAAAGACTGTTTTTGATGCGTTGACGAGAGCGGAAAGCGAAAAAGAACTCACCGAGATCCGCGACGAGCTGTATCACAGCGGCTATGCCTCGCGCATGAAAAATTACGCCGTGCGAAAAAAAGGGGCACCGACCATTCTGCGTTTTCGCTCAAGCGAGGGGCGACTCATTTTGTGCGGAAAAAACAATGTCGCCAACGATTATCTTACGACAAAAGTGGCTGAACGCAGCGATTGGTGGTTTCACGTTAAAAATCAGCCGGGATCGCACGTCGTTATGCAGTCAGCAGGACCGGAAGACGAGCCCACCGAAAAAGAATTTACAGAAGCCGCGACGATTGCCGCCTTGTACTCAAAACTCTCCAACGGAAGCATGGTGCCGGTAGACTACACCCGCGTGCGGCACGTAAAGAAGCCGTCAGGCGCAAAACCGGGATTCGTAATCTATACGACAAACTGGACAGCCTACGTTACGCCAAACAGAGAAACAGCCGATCGGCTGCGTGAGAAGTAAAGATGAAAACATCCGCCGTTATTTGCGAACTAAATCCACTTCATCACGGACACGCTTACATTTTTGAAAAAGCGCGCGAAAACGCAGACTGTGTTATCGCTATCATGAGCGGCAATTTCGTTCAGCGTGCAGAGCCTGCTATTATCGATAAATATGCACGCGCAGAAATGGCTCTCCGCGCAGGTGCGGATCTCGTTTTGGAACTGCCGTTCCCATGGTGCGCGGCAAGTGCCGAATATTTTGCCAAAGCAGGAACACACATCGTCGCCGCTCTGGCTGCTGACTCGCTCACGTTCGGCGTCAACTCAGCTGATACCGATGTTTTGTGGCGTTTTGCAGAGTTTTTCAATAACCCCGAAACACAAATTGAAATACAGCAACTTACCAACGAATCAGATCCATCCACAGGCATTGCCACTATTCGCGAAAAATGTCTAAAATCAAAATTCGGAGGCACATCGAGCGAAATTTTGCACTCGCCGAATGACATTCTTGCCGTTGAATATCTTAGACAAGTACTTATGCACGGTTACGCGATTGAGCCTCGTATGTACAAGCGCGTAAGCACGGTGGATAACCCGGATTTTTTAGGCGCCACAGGCATTCGTGCGCTCATCCACGCAAATGAATTCCCACGCGCGAAACCACACGTGCCTGATTATGTGTATGAGAAGCTCTCCGATGCATTATCAACAGGGGATTGCGCTTTCCCTGAAAAGTTCAGTGAGATTGCGTTTAATTCTCTCCGCACAAATCAAGCCCCGCAAAAAGAAAACGTTGCTGAAGGGAACGGTGGGCTCCTAGCCCGCATCTGCAACGCGGCAAATGAAGCTGTTTCTACTGACGAAATGCTCGAACTCGCAAAAACAAAAAAATATACAAACGCGCGCATACGCCGCGTCTTATTATATTATCTTTTAGAAATTTCGCCTGATATGCTTAAAGATGCGCCGCGTGTTGCGACCGTTCTCGCCGCAAACGAAACCGGATGTGCTTACCTTTCCGCGCAACGCAAATCCGATGCCATAACACTTCTCACAAAGCCTGCAAATTACCGTTCACTTGACGAATATGCGCGTTTGCAGTACGAGCACACACAGCGCGCGGATCGACTATACACGCTGTGCCGACAAACCATTGTCCCTGCAGATTATTATCTGAAAAAGAGCCCGTATATCAAAAAATAAACCTCCCGATCGGGAGGTTTATTTTTATGCTATATTGAACACCCGCAGGGCGTTCCTTGTGGTTGCAGAAGCAATCTCTTCATCAGATGTTTCTCTCACAGACGCAATCGCGTGCACGATGTACGGAAGATACCCTGAATAATTGAGTTTCCCTCGGTGAGGCTCGGGCGGGAGATACGGCGCGTCCGTTTCGATCAAGATACGGTCAAGAGAAATGATAGCAGCCGTCTCGCGGAGATTACGGGCGTTTTTATAAGTGATCGGTCCGGAAAAGGAGATGTACCATCCTTTGTCAACAAGCTGGCGCGCCATCTCGGCACTGCCGCTGAAACTGTGGAGAACGCCCGAAACGTTCGGATGCGCTCTTAAAATGTCCATCGTATCGCCGTGCGCTTCACGGTCGTGAATGATGACGGGAAGCTTTAACTCTTCCGCTATGGACAGCTGAGTGTCAAAGATTTTCTTCTGCCGTTCTTTTTTGGAAACGTCCCAGTGGTAGTCGAGACCGATTTCACCGACAGCGACGACCTTCGGGTGCCCACAAAGCGTGCGAATCTCGCAAAGTACATTCTCCAAATCAGCATCCGGCACGTCGTGGCTGTCGCTGGGGTGGAGTCCCGCCGCGGCGTTCAGGTGTGAAAACTTTTCCGCAAGAGCGATGCTTTCACGAACCGTATCCGGTGAAGTACCGGCGTTCAGGATATAATGCACACCGGCGTCATAGGCATCGGCAATCGCTTTTTCTGCGCCACCGGGATACTCCTCTCTGAAACGCGCATCAAAATAATGCGCGTGCGAATCAAAGAATTCCATATGGACTTATCAGCGGACGCGCTCACCGAGCGGGGTGTCCTCAGCGAGGAACACAACACGGATCTGTTCTTCACCGGACGCGAGAATCATGCCGTTGCTCTCGATACCGCAGAGAACTGCCGGCTTCAAGTTAGCAACAAGGATAATCTTCTTACCGATGAGATCCTCGGGCTCATAGAATTTCGCGATTCCGGAAACAACCTGACGTTTCTCGTATCCGAGATCAATTTGGAGTTTCAAGAGCTTCTTTGCCTTCGGTACTTTTTCGCAAGCGATTACCTGCGCGGTGCGCAGTTCAACGCCCATAAAATCTTCGATACCGATCTGGGCTACGCCTTCCGGCTTCTGAGCGGTTTTTTCTGCAGCTTCAAGAGCAGCCTGTTTTGCAGCAATTTCCGCGTTAATTTCTTCCATCATTTTCTTTTCATCAATGCGTGCAAACAAAGGCGTCGCCTCGCCGACGGACGCACCGGGGACAGTTGCGCCGAACTTTAGAAGGGAATCGTAATCGGTAGCCGAAGCGCCGATCTGCGCATAAATGGATTTAGCGGTGGAAGGCATTACGGGCTCAAGGAGAATTGCCGCTATGCGGATGCACTCAAGCAGGTTGTACATTACCGTACCGAGGCGCGGGAGGGAAGCCTCATCCTTCGCCAAAGCCCAAGGCGTCGTCTCATCGATATACTTGTTGGTGCGGCGGAGAAGTGCAACGACCGCCTCAATTGCATCGGCAATGTGGTAGGTGTCCATCTGGGCGGTGAATTCCGCAACCGTGGAAAGCGCCAGCGCTTTCAGTTCAGCATCCGTTCCTTCATCACCTTGCGGCACGGGAATAACGCCGTCAAAATATTTTTTCGTCATCGCAACGGTACGGCTGACGAGATTTCCGAGATTGTTAGCGAGATCCGTGTTGTAACGGTTGATAACATTCTCATAAGTGATCGTGCCATCGTTTGCGTAGGGCATTTCGGCGAGTGCATAGTAGCGCACGGCATCCACAGAAAAACGCTCAGCGAGCTCGTCCGCATAGATTACGTTGCCACGGGATTTACTCATCTTGTCAGCGCCCGCGATAAACCACGGATGTCCGAAGATGCTCTTCGGAAGCGGCAGATCGAGCGACATGAGGAAGATCGGCCAGTAGATCGCGTGGAAACGGACAATATCCTTGCCGATAATGTGAACGTCGGCCGGCCAGTTATTTTTGTACAAATCCGGCTGCTCGGGATTTTCCGGATCGAAGCCGAGAGCTGTAATATAGTTCGTGAGCGCATCGAGCCAAACGTAAACGACGTGATCGGGATCAAAATCAACAGGAATGCCCCATTTGAAAGAGGTACGGGAAACGCAGAGATCCTGAAGTCCCGGCTTCAAGAAATTGTTGATCATTTCCTTTTTGCGGGATTCCGGCTGCAAAAATTCCGGATGCGTATCAAAATGCTCCATGAGGCGATCGGCGTACTTGCTCATGCGAAAGAAGTACGCTTCCTCTTTTGCTTTCTTCACCTCACGACCGCAGTCGGGGCATTTACCGTCCGCAAGCTGGGTATCGGTAAAGAAAGATTCACACGGCGTGCAGTACCAGCCTTCATAGTGTCCTTTATAGATATCGCCTTTGTCGTACATCTTCTTGAACATCCGGGCAACAGCCTTTTCATGGTGCTCGTCCGTCGTACGGATAAAGTGATCGTAGGTCGTGTCCATCAGATCCCAGATTCTGCGAATCTCGCCCGCAACGGAGTCTACGTATTCCTTAGGCGTAATTCCGGCCTCAAGGGCACGGTTTTCGATCTTTTGGCCGTGCTCGTCCGTGCCGGTAACAAAATGCACGTCGTAGCCTCTCTGGCGCTTGTAGCGCGCGATAGCATCGGTCATAATGATTTCATACGTGTTGCCAAAATGCGGTTTGGAGGAGGCATAGGCGATCGCTGTCGTAATATAAAACTTTTCTTTCGTCGGCATATTCATTCTCTCCGTGTTGTCTCAAATTGAATGATTGGTAGCGGAAACGCTTCTCGCTTCCGTAACTCTTATTATTATATCAAAGTTTCCGTTTGTTTACAAGAGGAAGGCGCGGATTTCTCACCGATTTTCCGCGGCGGCCAGATACTGCTTGTAGAACACACCTTTCGAAATGCCACGTGCTTTGGCGGCGGCTTTAATTGCATCCATTCGCTCCATTCCGGAGCCCATAAGAACAGACACGTGGTCCAGGGGATTCTCTGGATAATCATTGGTAAGTTCGCCTTCGGTACCGCCCTCGATCACAAGAACGTATTCGCCGCGCGGCTCGTTATTTTCGTACAGTTGCACGGCGCCCGAGAGTGTGGTGCGAATGACTTCTTCGTTCAGTTTTGTAATCTCGCGGCAAAGGGAAATACGTCGATCACCCATGGAGTCGAGCAAATCATAAAGTGTACGCTTCAGCTTATGCGGCGCTTCGTAGAGGATTATTGTTCTCGTTTCCTTAGTCAAAAGGGAAATGCGCTCGCGGCGTTCGCTTTTGCTCGGGGGTAAAAAACCCTCAAACACAAAACGGCGCGTAGGCAACCCGGACATAGAGAGAGCTGTAACCGCGGCACACGCTCCGGGGATTGAGGATACAGGAACACCGCGTTCAGCACAGAGCGCTACGATATCCTCCCCGGGATCGCTGATGGCAGGCGTGCCTGCATCGGTAATAAGAGCACAGGATTCGCCGTTCAGAAGACGTCCGACGATTTCCTCACCGCGTTCGCGCTTATTGTGCTCGTGGTAACTGACAAACGGTTTTGCGATACCGTAGCGCTGAAGAAGCATGCCGGAATTCCGTGTATCTTCCGCCGCTACAAAATCCACGCCCGCCAGCACCTTTAGCGCCCGCTCGGTAATGTCGGACAAATTGCCGATTGGGGTTGCCACAAGATAAAGGACCCCACCGAGGACGCGGTTTTTCTCCGACTCGGAATCCGTACGGATCGGATGATCGTTCATGTTGTTCCTCCTTTACGGGTTTCAAAAAGAAACTCCATTGAAAACGTATCGTAAATGCGCGCCATTGATTCAGTATAAACGCGATTGGCGCGACTTTGGTAAATAATAAGCGGCGGCGCCTGAATTAATGACGGCGAGGCGTCTTTTTTTGATTCAATCAGCACAAGACAGGGACGGCTTTCGACGTCCGGATACACGGTTACCATTCGCTTTGGTTCAAGACGCACATCACGCAATGCAGAGATGAGTTCCGGCAACCGATCGGGTCGAAAAACCGTGTAGAACAAACCGCCCGTCATAAGAAGGCGTGATGCGGCGGCACAAAAATCAAGAATCGTACCGTTGCACTCCCGCCGTGCGATCTCCATACGGTCGTCAGCGCTCGAAAAGCCTGCGCCTTTTACCATATACGGCGGATTGGAGATAACGGCAGAAACGGCACCGCCTGTATCGGCCTGGGTTAATTCACGGACGTCTTTGTTCAAAACGGATACACGCTCCTGAAAATTATTAAGCGCTGCATTCCTTTGAATAAGATCGCAAAACGGTTCCTGTATCTCCACAGCAAACGCGTTCTTATATTTACCGCGCGCAAGACAAAGGAAGGAAGCCACACCCGTACCGCTTCCCAAATCAACAACGGACGAGGTGGGTATTGGCTTCGCAAAAGCAGAAAGGAGATAAGCGTCCGTTCCAAAAGTCAGTCCGCCTATTTTTTGTATCAACGAAAGGTTTTCGTTGATCTCATCAAGGCGCTCATCGTCTTTTAAAATAACTTTATTATCCGCAATTTTCTCCATATGCACCGCCTTAGCATAAAATCCTCAAAATAACAAAAAACGCGCACGAGGCGCGCTTTTGTTATGTAGACAACAAACTGAAATTATTCAGCTGCGGGAGCATCTACAGGGCATGCGCCTGCACAAGCGCCGCACTCGATGCATTCGTCTGCATTGATGACGTACTTGCCGTCTTTTTCGGTAATGCACTCAACAGGGCATTCGCTTGCGCAAGCGCCGCAGCCGATGCATTCATCAGAAATCTTGTAAGCCATTTGAAGCACCTCCGATTTATTAGATTGATACTATTGTAGCACAAAAAAATGAAAAAGCAATCGTTTTTGAAAAAAATGTTGAAAATTCATGCGATAAATCTTTCACTCATCTGCCAAAATACGCGCAAATAACCTTGAGAGCGGAAAAAGTTATTCCTGTTCCGCCTTTTTATTGCCGGATTTTCCATTTCCTCGCTCCGGCGCTTTGAGAACGGTAACAGTATCTCTGTGGAAACTTCTGTAGATTGTATTGCCTTGTTTGTCAACGAGAGCAATCTTGAGCATCCCCGTGAGAGGCGTGATCTCGGACACCGTACCGACACCGTCATCCGTTTTTACACGGCTGCCGACCGGCGGAGTAAGACGAAGCTCCTCTTCATAAGCCTGATATTCGTAATTGAGGCAGCACATAAGACGTCCGCAGGTGCCGGAAATTTTCGCGGAGTTCAGCGAAAGATTCTGTTCCTTTGCCATCTTTATGGAAACCTGCGCAAAGTCAGATAAAAACGTGGAGCAACAGAAGGGGCGTCCGCAGATACCGATACCGCCCATCATTTTCGCCTCGTCACGAATACCGATCTGTCTGAGCTCAATACGGGTACGGAAGACGGATGCAAGATCCTTTACGAGCTCGCGGAAATCAACACGGCCTTCCGCAGAGAAGTAGAAAAGAAGCTTGTTATTGTCGAACGTGTATTCCGCGTCAATGAGCTTCATTTCGAGCTTGTGATCTCGAATTTTCTCAAGGCATACGTCAAAAGCGTTCTTTTCAAGCTGAACGTTTGCTTCGTGGCGTTCAATATCCTGTTTTGTTGCAATGCGGATCACCGGACGAAGCGGCGGTACAATTTCAAAAGTGGGAACGGTTTTGTTACCGCAAGTTGACACACCGTACTCCGTGCCGCGTGCGGTTTCAACGATCACCGGCGTTTCAGCGTCAATGTTAAGCTTACCGGGCGAGAAGTAATAAACTTTTCCAGTATCACGAAAACGGACACCAATGACTTCCGTCGTTTCCGGAGAACCGAAATTCTGGTGCATTCTGTTATCTTGTGCCATAAATTTATACGATTGAATCGTTTCCTTTCTGGTAATTCTTATCGCTGAGAGAAATCAGTGTTTATTCATAAAAAGAGATACAAAGATTGCCTGAATTGTTCCGTTTGCGAGGATATCGCCGCGTGCTGTCATAACGTCATCGGATGCCAGAACGATACGTTCAAGAGAAACTTTGTCCGTTACAGCCCTGCACTCATCAGCGGTGCCGTAAAACAAAAGAGGAACGGCGGCGTTTTTTTTGACAGCCGCAAGGTCGCGAAGAGCTGTAGCCACGAGACGTAAAAGCTCGGCTGCATCGTTTCGCTCTTTTGGGATCGCTTTTAATAAACTGATTGCCGCTTCGGAAGAAGGGAAAAACAACTGTGAAACAATAAGCCTGGCGGTTTCACGAAGCGCAAAGGTTTCAGCACTCATCGAATCATCTGCCGTAAGCAGTATTTCCGCCATCCCGATGGCACCTTCGCCGGCGATAACAGCCTCAGAGAATCTTTTCGACTCTCGATCGGCAAGCGACTTATAGCGCGGTTTGTTTCTTAGAAACGCCGCAATCTCGTCTACCGAAAAAGTCTGCATCCGAAACACGGGAGCACGGCTACGAATCGTTTCAAGAAGCGCTATTGCGTTTTTTGTCAGAAGAAAAAACACGACATACGGCGGCGGATCCTCTAAAGAAAGAAGAAGTGCGTTCTGTGCCTCTTCCGTCATCGTTTCCGCATTTTCTATGATATATACTTTTTTCTCATTTTCGTTCGGTGCAATCCATAAATCCTCTCTGAGACGGCGAATTGTATTTACCCCCATCGTTGCCCGATCTTCATCGCGACGGATGTATTGCACGTCAGGGGAAATCCGTTCTGCAATTTTTCGACAGGAAAGACACTCGCCGCAAGGCAACGGGAATTGCGAATCGTCCTTTTTCTCACAGGAAAGAGCCGCACTCATAGCTTCGGCAACGGTATGTTTTCCGGATCCGTCATGGCCTTCAATGATATACGCATGACCGAAGCGGTTCAAAAGAATATCGCTGCCGGCGATCGCGCGGAAATGATCGTTTCCGTACAGCGAAGGAAAAACAGAGCGCTCTGTATCCATCCGAAGCCTCCCTTGGACGAAAATGCGTGTATAAGTGCATACACGAGATATTATATCAAATCTATGCGTCTCTGTCAAATCAAAATAATGATCCTACAAAAATATTGAAGAAACCAAGTAACCGAAACAGGTGAATATATGAAACTGCACGATTTTGTTAAAAAAGAGCCTCTGATAGCGCGGATGGCTATTCTGTGGTTATCCGTTACCTCGACCCTTTGTCTTGCCGCGCTCATAGCGGTCGGGGGAATAACGGCACACAAAGAGGCCGTCAGGCTCACTACAAACGTAAAGCTCATTGCGTCAGATATTCTATCGTTGCGCGATGCGCTGGAGATAAACGACGATACAGAAGCAAGGATCAAGTCCGCGCTCATCGCAGCGAGAAGCGAGTCGTGCCTCAATGGCAGAGAAGCGCAAACTCTGAATAAAATTATTTTGGCAAAAAACGGTGAATTCTCATATCTGTGCGAACAGATAGAAGCCTTGGCAACCCAAAATGGCCTCGGCTACGGAAGATTCAAGGAAGTTCTCAGGGAAATTGACCGCACGAAAAACTTTGAAAAATCAGCAGCAAGCACGAGAAGAACAACAGAACAGCAAACAGCCGATCAAGTAAAGGAATCGGAGAAATTTTTCGGCATACAGGACATATTTCATTCGGCTGATAAAGGTGCGTATTGCGAAAATTTATATATCTCGTTCAGCGGAAGAAGGAATACCGTGTCTGAATACGCCGTAGAGTGCACACCACTCTCGGGAAATCTCTCCGCGAACGATTACGAGCGAAAAATCAATGAGTTTTCGAAAGCCAAGCTGTGGCTATCATATCCCGAAATTAGCGGAGGCGCAGAACATGGCGGTATTTACTGGGCAGAGATAAGCGAAAACGGAAAAAGCATCGGAAAAATTGGCGTGCGCAGCGACACAGGTGCCATCTGCTTTTTTAGACAGGTTAATAAATAAACGAATAAAAAGTCAAGGTATGTATTGATTTTTTGCCGAATTTATGATATAATATTATTGATTTTGATCGCCACACTGTCAAAGCGAGGACCTCATGAGTAAAACAGTAATTATCGGGCTTTGCGGAAGAAGCGGCACCGGCAAAGGATATGTTGCGAGAAAATTTCTGTCATACGGTATACCCTTCGTTGACACAGATGAAGTATACCGCTCTATGACCGCTCCTGCGACCGAGTTCTCACAGTGCATGCTTGAGCTGATAGACGCGTTCGGCAACACGATCGCCCTTCCGGACCGATCGCTGAACCGCCGCGCTCTGTCAGATATCGTCTTCGCGCAGGGAAACGATGAGGCCCGATTGACACTCAATCGCATCACCCACAAACACATTCTCAACGAAACTAAAAAAATCGTTAACCGGTACGTAAAGGAAAGCGCCCCCGCTGTTCTTATCGATGCCCCTCTCCTTTTTGAAAGCGAATTTGACGCTTACTGCGACTATACGGTGTGCGTAACCGCTCCTTCGGAGGTGTCGATACAGCGTATCGTCTCACGCGACGGCATAACAGAAGAACAAGCGCGTCTGCGTCTCAATAGCCAAATGAAACCAGAAGAGCTGATCAGCCGCTGCGATTATCATATTAAAAACGGCCTGAATGAAAGCACTTTGGAAACGCAAATAGATATTGTTGTGCGCGATATACTTTCTCACTTTCACGGATCGGAGGAATAAGGTGCCATCTAACTTTAAAAGGAGCGCTCGAACGAGCGCCGTCATTCTTACGATACTTATCGCATCCATTCTTGCGGCACTATTGTATCAGACGATCTGGGATGCCATCGACCGTTCAAGATACCCGCAGGAGTATAGCGCATACGTCAGCGAATATTCCGATCGTTTCGGCGTGCCCGAGCACATCATCTACGCCGTCATCAAAGTCGAGAGCGACTTCACCAGCAATGCAGTCTCATCGGCAGGTGCCGTCGGTCTTATGCAGATCACACCCGACACGTTCTCGTGGATTTCCATGCTCATGAAGCGAAGCGAAGACACAGGTATGCTGTACGATCCGGAGACAAACATCGAATACGGCACGTACCTTTTGTCGTACCTCTACATGCGGTATAACCGCTGGGACACGGTATTTGCCGCATACAACGCAGGAATGGCGCGCGTGGATCAGTGGCTAACAAACCCCGACTATACAGATGGAGACGGTCGCCTAACCAACGTTCCGTTCAAAGAAACTGACAAATATATTGACCGCGTCAACGACTCGATCAGGGTGTATAAACGCCTGTATGGCGAAACATATTAACGACAATCAAACGAGAAAGGATTTTTTTAAATGAGCGAACAGAAAACGAAGGGACAGCTTCTTGCAGAGGAAGTGTTCTACAAGAAGGAATCTGCTTTTGATCTTTGGAGCGCAGAAGAACTTTCTGCGGCTAAAGAATACTGCGTCGGTTATATGAAATACTTGGATGACGCAAAAACGGAAAGGGAAGCGGTAGACGCATCCATCGCCATGCTCGAGAAGGAAGGCTTCCGCGCGTACAAACTGGGCGATACCATTCACGCCGGAGATAAGCTCTACTACAACAACCGCGGCAAGAGTCTCTATGTACTCTCCGTCGGCACAGAGGACATCAACAACGGCGTACGCATTTCCGCCTCGCATATCGATTCCCCCAGACTCGATCTCAAGCAGCACCCGCTCTTCGAGAACGACAATCTCGCATATTTTAAAACGCATTATTACGGCGGTATCCGCAAGTATCAGTGGGCAACGATCCCGCTCGCTCTTCACGGTGTCGTGATCAAAAGAAACGGCGAGTCCGTAAACGTCCGTATTGGAGATCTTCCGGGCGATCCCGTGTTCTGTATCACCGATCTTCTCCCGCATCTCGCAAAAGATCAGAACGCAAAAACGCTCGGTGCAGCGTTCACCGGTGAAGGTCTCAATGTTCTCATAGCCGCCGGCCCCTACATGGAGGAGGACGGCAAACCCACGCCCGCATCCGATAAAGTGAAACTCTCCGTTATGGCATACCTGAACGAGAAGTACGGCATCACGGAATCCGATTTCATGAGTGCAGAACTTTCCATGGTCCCCGCCGGCAATGCTGTCGATATCGGTTTTGACCGCTGGCTCATTGGTGCATACGGCCACGATGACCGCGTCAGTGCATATCCGTCTCTCACCGCGATTATTGAAAACAAAAACAGCCCGCACACGCTTATGTGTATCCTTGCAGATAAAGAGGAAACCGGCAGTGAAGGCGTAACGGGTATGCAGTGCTCACTTATGGTTGATCTGATCAATGAGCTCGCAAAGCAGCTCGGCGGCAACCCGAACGTTATCCGTGCAAATTCTCTCTGCCTCTCCGCAGACGTAAGCGCAGGCTTTGATCCCAACTATCCCGAGGTGCACGAGAAGCGCAACGCCTCTCTCATCTCCTGCGGTGTTGCTATGTCCAAATACACCGGTTCCGGCGGCAAGAGTAGCACGAACGATGCGGGTGCAGAACTCGTCGGCCTTATTCGCTCTATGTTTGAAAAGGACACTGTCCTCTGGCAGACGGGCGAGCTTGGTAAAGTGGATCAGGGCGGTGGCGGCACCGTTGCAAAGTATATTGCCAAACAAAACATCGACACCGTCGATCTCGGCGTTCCGGTGCTCTCTATGCATGCACCTTTCGAAGTTGTATCCAAAGTGGATGTATATTCCGCACACAAGGCTTTCTCGGCTTTCTGTAAATAAATTTTTTCGACGCCACCAAAGGAGAACCTCTATGAAATCCATGAATCAAATGCTCTACGAAATCGGTATTATCCCCGTCATAAAGATTACCGATCCGAAAAAGGCCGTACCACTGGCACGTGCGCTCTCGAACGGCGGTCTTCCCGCCGCTGAGATTACGTTCCGCACCGAATGTGCCGCAGAAGCCATTTCTGCGATCGTCAAAGAGTTTCCGGATATGCTCGTCGGTGCAGGTACCGTCCTCACCCCCGAGCAGGCTGACCGCGCAAAGGCAGCGGGCGCAAAGGTTATCGTAAGCCCCGGTCTCAACCCCAACACGGTTCGCCACTGTCAGAAGATCGGTATCCCGATCCTCCCCGGCTGCTCGAACCCCTCCGATATTGAAGCCGCTATTGAACTCGGCCTTGATACGGTGAAGTTTTTCCCTGCAGAAGCTGCCGGCGGTATTGAAATGATCAAGGCAATGTCCGCTCCTTACGGCAACATTAAGTTCATGCCTACCGGCGGCATCAACGCAAACAACCTGCTCGATTATCTGCGTTTTGATAAAGTTATCGCCTGCGGCGGCAGCTTTATGGTAAAAGAAGCACTGATCGAAGCGGAAGACTGGGACGCAATCGAAGCACTCACCAGAGAAGCAGTTATGAAAATGCTTGATTTCGACGTAAAGCACGTGGGCATCAACTGTGCGGACGAAACCGCGTGCCGCGATACCGCCAATACGCTCGAGAGCATCTTCGGCTTTGCGCAGAACGAGCGCACAGGCGCGATTTTCTCTTCCACACTCTTTGAAGTGATGAAAGCACCCGGACGCGGAAAAAACGGTCATATCGCCATCTCCACCAACTTTGTTGATCGCGCGGAAGCATTCCTCTCCCGCATGGGCGTGGAATTCATAGACGAGACGAGACGCCTTGACGCGAAAGGAAAGCCGGAGTTTGTCTATCTCAAAGATGAGATCGGCGGATTCGCTTTCCACTTGGTGAAAAAATAATTACATAAACTCTTGAGTATACGGACTGCTCCCGTGCGTTTTACGCGCGGGAGCCCGTGTACGTTTTACGATATTCCGATTCTGCTTCGAAGGAGGCAAACATAGTGGCAGATCTCATTGAAAAATTAAAACAACTTGAGGAGAGATATGCACTCCTCGAACACCTGCTTGCCTTACCCGAAACCGTATCGGATACTGTGAAGTATCAACAGACGCTGAAAGAATACAGCGCACTTGCACCCGTCGCTGAGAAAATCGGCGCGTATATGGAGGCACACACACGGATGCAAGAAGCGGATAAGCTCCGCAGAACCGAGTCCGACGCGGAGCTCTGCACACTCGCGGAGGAGGAATACCGCACCGAGGCAGAGAGCGCACAAAGGCTCGCAGCAGAACTGAAACTCTTTATGATACCCAAAGACCCGAACGACGATAAAAACGTCATCGTTGAGATTCGAGCAGGTGCCGGCGGTGATGAAGCCGCGCTTTTCGCCGGGGTGCTCTACCGTATGTACGTCATGTATGCCGAATCGCACGGATTCCGCTGCGAATTCGCCGGCGCTACGGAGACGGGTCTTGGCGGTTACCGCGAGATCACCTTTATGGTGAGTGGTAGCGGTGCATATTCCAAATTCAAATTCGAAAGCGGTGTTCACCGCGTACAGCGCGTACCGGAGACGGAATCTTCCGGCCGCATCCATACTTCAACCGCTACGGTTGCCGTTTTGCCTGAAGCCGAAGAGGTACAAATCGAAATCAACCCCACCGATCTCCAGATCGACACGATCAAGAGTACCGGTGCCGGCGGACAGCACATCAATAAAACCGAGTCAGCCATCCGACTGACACACAAACCGTCCGGTATCGTAATCGAATGTCAGGATGAGCGGAGCCAGCTGCGCAACAAGGACAAAGCGATGCGTCTTTTGCGTGCAAAACTGTTCGATCAGAAACAAAGGGAACAGACGGACAAAATTGCCTCCGAGAGAAAATCACAGGTCGGAACCGGCGACCGCAGTGAGCGCATCCGTACTTATAACTATCCGCAAGGACGAATCACAGATCACAGAATCGGGCTCACTTCTTACACACTTGATACATTTTTGAACGGCGACCTTGATTTTATGACAAACGCACTCGCCGAGGCAGATGCCGCCGCAAAACTGAACGAAAAGGACGGTGCGATCCTGTAATGAAAACGGAATTTTATAAGGTATCCGGCGACAAAGCCGCCGATCATTCAGCAATCGTCCGCGCAGCAGAGATCATCCAAAACGGCGGACTCGTAGGTATGCCAACCGAAACGGTATACGGTCTTGCAGCATCAGCGCTGAGCACCGATGCCGCAGAAAAGATCTATGCCGCGAAAGGAAGACCGTCGGACAACCCTCTGATCGTTCATATTGCCGATCCTCGAGAAGCGGAGTCAGTAGCTATTGTTCCGCCGGCATATTACCGATTGGCCGAACGATTCATGCCCGGACCGCTTACGGTAATCATGCCGAAGAAATCGTGCATTCCCGACAGTGTTACCGGCGGACTTGATTCTGTGGCAGTTCGCTGTCCCGCTCATCCGATCGCACGTGCATTGATCCGCGCGTCAGGCGTTCCGCTTGCCGCACCAAGTGCTAACCGCTCGGGTGCCCCTTCTCCCACGACCGCAGAGCATGTGCGGCGAGACATGGATGGCTTGATTGATATGATCCTGGACGGTGGCCCCTCCGAAATCGGGCTTGAGTCTACCGTTATCAAACTCACGGATGACGGTTGCATTATTCTGCGTCCCGGCGCTGTAACCGAGAGGATGCTTGCTTCCGTTCTGGGAAGCGTAAGCGTCGCCAAAGCCGTCACCAACCCCGAGATGGCGGGCGACAAACCCCTCTCTCCGGGCATGAAATATAAACACTACGCACCGAATGCCGAAGTGATTCTCGTTGACGCCTCACCGTCTGCGTTTAGCGAGTACGTCAAAGTACACATATCCGAGAATGAAGCGGTAGCCGTAGCGGATGACGCAAAAGCATCTTTTCCTCATTGTCACGTTTTGTCCACGGGAAAATCAACGTCCGCAAAAGACGAATCGCGCGAGCTGTTCGCACTCCTCCGAAAAGCCGATGATCTCGGGTACCGTCGCATATACATTAAGCTCCCCCCAGCGACAGGCGAATATCTCGCACTTTATAACAGGCTCATCCGCGCCGCGGGTGGCAAAATCATATACATATCCAAATGAATCGAGGGAACTATGGCTAAAAGAAAATCAACGGTTACACCCGTGCCCGAGACGATCGCGGAAATCCAAAATCAGCCAATCACCGAAACGATAGAAAAAAACTACATGCCGTACGTTATGTCGGTAATCATTTCACGCGCCATCCCGGAAATCGACGGTTTCAAGCCATCTCATCGAAAACTTCTCTACACCATGTATAAAATGGGACTTATGACCGGCGCCCGCACCAAAAGTGCCAACGTAGTCGGTCAGACCATGCACCTGAACCCCCACGGCGATATGGCGATTTACGAAACGCTCGTCCGTCTCACCCGCGGCAACGAAGCACTGCTTCATCCGTTTATCGACTCCAAGGGAAGCTTTGGCAAGCAGTACAGCCGCGACGCTTTCGCCGCGCCGCGCTATACGGAGGTGAAACTGGATCCTTTCTGCGCCGAACTGTTCGCCGGCATCGATAAGAACGCCGTGGACATGATTCCCAACTATGACAACACAACGACCGAACCCACGCTTTTGCCCACAACGTTTCCGAACGTACTTGTATCACCGAATATGGGAATAGCGGTAGGTATGGCATCCCAGATATGTTCATTCAATCTTGCGGAAGTCTGCGATGCCACAGTAGCACTTCTCAAAAACCCGAAAACAGATATCGAAAAGATTCTGGACTACATGAAAGCACCGGATTTCTCTACGGGCGGACAACTCCTTTACGACCGCGCTCAAATGAAAGAAATCTACGAAACCGGGCGTGGAAGCGTACGTCTCCGTGCACGGTACGTCTTTGACAAACAGCACAACTGTATTGATATTATCCAGATCCCTTACTCTACGACAATTGAAGCCATCCTTAAATCAGTTGGTGATCTCGTAAAAGAAGGGAAAATCCGCGAAATCACGGATTACCGCGATGAAATTGACCTCAGTGGCTTCAAACTGACGCTCGACGTACGCCGCGGAACAGATCCCGATGCGCTCATGAACAGGCTGTTCAAACTTACTCCCCTTGAAGACAGTTTCTCCTGCAACTTCAACGTCCTCGTTGACGGTGCCCCGCGTCAAATGGGTGTTATCGAGATTCTTCACGAGTGGATACGTTTCCGCAGAAACTGTCTGGTACGCGAGCTGAACTACGATCTTGGCAAGAAGAAGGACAAGCTCCATCTGCTCCGCGGACTCGGCAAAATCCTTCTCGATATAGACAAAGCGATCAAGATCGTCCGTGAAACGGAGAAGGAAGCAGACGTCGTCCCTAACCTGATGGCCGGATTCCACATAGATCAGATCCAGGCGGAGTATATTGCTGAAATCAAACTCCGCCACCTGAACCGCGAGTACATCATCGGCCGCATAAAAGAAATCGAGGCCTTACAGGCGGAGATCGCAGAGCTCGAAGCGGTTATCGGCGACGAGCTGAAGCAAAAGGCGATCATCGCAAAGCAACTGACAGAAATTAAAAAGAAATACGGAAAGCCTCGCTCAACCCAGTTGATCTACGCCGAGGATATCGTGGATACACCACTCGAATCCTTCGTTGAAAATTACGCCGTACACATCGTTCTTACGAGAGACGGATACTTCAAAAAAATCACAAAGCAATCTCTCCGCGGCAGCGATGAGCAAAAACTTAAGGACGGCGACGTGATCATCAACAGCGAGGAAACGGAAAACCGTGCGGAAATCCTCGTTTTGACAAACGGAGCACAGGCGTACAAGGCAAAACTTGACGATTTTGATACTACGAAAGCATCTGCTTTGGGTGATTTCCTTCCGGCTGCACTCAAGTTTGACGACAACGAACTTCCGATCATGGTAAAGGCACTCACAGAGTACAATCCGAAGCACCATATCGTGTATATTTTCGAAAACGGTAAGGGCGTCAGAATCCCCGTTACTGCTTACGAAACGAAAACGAACCGCCGTAAACTGACCGGTGCATTCAGTGCATCCTCGCCGATCGTCGCCGCGTTCTATGAAACAGATCCGATCGATATTCTCATGATCTCCGACAGCGGAAAAGCAATTTTGATCCGCTCTTCGCTCATTCCCGAAATGACTACACGCACATCAGCCGGTGTATCGCTGTTTACGCTAAAGAAAACGCAGAAAATTACGGCTGCCGTAACCGGCGATGACATTGCCGCCTTTGATGGTGCTTCCAAGTGCAAGAAGATTAAAGTTCCGGCCTCGGGAGTTACACTTTCTTCTATCGAATCCGGAAAAAACCAGCTTTCGCTCATATAATCTTTTTCGATATAAGATTTATTCTTTACCAAAAGTTTTTGCGCGGTAACCTTTTTCTCTTGATTTTTTTGCCGTAATATGTATAATAAAAGAAGAATGCGCCCACAAGGGCTGCAACCCACTACTTGATTCATATAAATAGGAGTTGCACATGAAAATTTCGAAAAAACGCAGTATCGTCATTTTGTCCGCGGCACTCATTATTTCGGTTATCACAGCCGCTTTTGCCGTCTCTGCCTATGATGGTACAACCGACCCGATCATATCACTCAGTTATCTTCGTCAGTATAAATCTACCGAAATCGATCCACAGATCGTTGCTTTGCAGAACGAAATCACTATGCTGAAAGCACAAATCACTTCGCTTTCGGGCTCTCAAAACACACAGGCTCCCACGACACCCGTCGTTAACACGGGCGGATATACCGTTATTCAGGTCGAGCACGGAAGAAAAATCATGGCAGGTGCTTCGTGTGAGATTATTCTGCGCTCCGGTACAGCAACTGTAATTCTCGATCCGTATTCGGGCGGTGGCATTTCCGATTTAACGGAAGGTAAAGACCTGAAGCACGGAGAAGATATCACACTCAATCACCTTTTGCTCGTCCCAAGAAATGACGGCCGCGGCATACATATCACCTCCGACGGCGCCTTTCTTATGATCAAGGGGGACTACACCGTTGAGTAACAAGAAAAAAGCGCACGAAAGCCGCGCGAAGCGTCTTGCCCGCATACTTTCGCTGATTCTTGCGCTTCTGATGCTCAGCGGTAGTGTGTGCTACGCCGTATACCTATTGATCGTCGGTGTTTCCGCCGCCGATTATTCCACAGAGTCGGTGATAGAAGATTTAAATATCCGTATCGGTCTTAAATACGGGTCAGGCGTTCCCGTGAGTTTTCAGACTACGGTGACAAACGGATATATAATCGGCTCACAACCGCTTGCCGACGGATACTTTAAACTCTCTCCGTTTTGGGAAATTGCTACCAATACAGTAGCAGTTACCGTTAACGCCAATCTGACAAATCAGAACGGCACGTACGTCCACACCACAAGTAGCGGGAGCGTCTCGGTTGGTAGTTATCACGTAGAATTTACGACCGATTACAGTCTTGCCGACGCCATCCTAGTTGAACAGCAGGTAGCAACACTAAACCAAATGCTATCCCCACTCGGATTTTATGCTTTTCCCGCATACTCCAACGGGGCCTTGCGCATTCGGGCCGGTGCATTTTCAACCCTCCAGGATGCTAACGCCATGCATCCCATTATCGCCGGCTGTATGAGCTATTTTGCGTGTGAAGTTGTTGAACCGTCACTTTCGACTGTCGTCATACTTGATCCGGGATCAAATAGGATACTGTTCTCCTACGATTGCTCGGACGGAACTTCACTCGGAATCATGCCGCGACAAACGGATGGAGAGAAGATTTACACAAAATCTCCCGCAGGCAACGTCTACGACGGCGTTTTCGCCTACAACCGCCACTGCGATGACGGTGTAGACGGGGTTTCCGTTATCAACGTTCTAACACTTGATCAGTACGTCCAGGGCGTTCTCCCTTATGAGATCAGTAACTCCTGGCCGATTGAAACGCAAAAAGCCTGCGCAATCGTAGCGCGCTCCTACGCCGCAAGCTGCCTTGGCAATCATGCGGCAACAAACGGATTTGATCTTTGCAACTCCACCCACTGCCAGGCGTATCACGGCGCCGGACGAGTTAATGATAAAGTCATTGATGCCACGGTAAGCACGCACGGATTGATCGTCGCGTACAAGGGAAATGTCGCTCCTACCTACTACGCTTCCAGCAGTGGCGGATACACGATCAACAGCGGCGATGTCTGGGGAGGAACGCAGTACGGATTTCTAACTGCCCGCTCAACCCCTTGGGAGCGTTACACGGTCCATGCCGGCGGATTCTGGACAAAAGAGATCTCTCCCGAAGAACTGCTCGACTATCTTGTCAACACAAAAAATCGCACCGAACTGGCAGGTGGCGGCTACATAAAAAGCGTCGAGGTGCTTGCATACGCAAGTGATACCCCTTACGTAAAAACAGTCAGGATCACCGCTGCAAACGGTGCATCAATTACTTTGAATTACACGGATAACGTCCGTCTCGGATTGGGCCTTAAAAGCGCCAACTTCGTCGTTGGACAGGGAAGCGTTGTTTATACCGAAGATACAGTCGAGGTTCTCGGTGACCGTCTCGTCGATCCGAGCACAGACCAATATGTAAACAGTCCCATTGGAGGTGCCACTTCCTCTGAAGGTTTCATCCGTTACAACGAGCCGCAGACGATCCTTACAGAAAACGGCACCGTTCAATCATTTGTCTCAGGGTTACCCATTCTTACCGCGAGCGGCATTGAATTGGCAGTATCGGAGACGATGCTCGTTCTGACGTCACAGAATATGCATCTGTTCAATGCTGGTGCGCTTGCGCCGCCGTCTTCCTCCTCTTCACCGTCCACTTCTACAGGCTCGAAGACCGTGAAAGACTATGCCGTGCACACCGAAACCAAAACAGCCTATGCATCCTCTTCCCGGAATTTCATTTTTGTTGGAAAGGGTACGGGCCACGGAACGGGGTTGAGCCAGTGGGGCGCCAAGGATCTCGGCGATCTCGGCTATAACTTCCTCCAAATCCTTAACGCCTATTTCACCGATATTGAGGTAGTGTACTACAAGGAACTGGAAATTTTCCGCAACAGATAACAGCGAATGAGGCAGAAGCGAAAAGCTCCTGCCTCATTTTGTCAGTTGTTCACGCAAAACAGAAAAAATCTTTTTTTCCTCCCTCGAGACTTTTACCTGTGTAAGCCCCAGTTTTTCCGCTACCTCCTGCTGTGAACAATCCCGAAAATACCGCAAAATGATGATTTTTTTCCAAAGAGGCGGCAGCGCATCAATTGATTCTTGAAGCGCAATCTGCGTCGTTCTTCTTTCAATCAAATCTTCGCCGGAAAGTATTTTTTCGAGCGAAAAGCTTTCCTCTCCATCGTCCCCAATCGGCTCTGAAATAGAATGCACCGGCGATATCGCTTCCAAAGAAAGAGCAGCTTCTGCGTCGGTGATGCCTAGTATAAGCGCAAGCTCATGTATTTGCGGTTCTCTGCCTTCACTTGCTAAAAACTGCTCGCGTTCGCGTAGTATGGCCGCCCCGATCTGTTTTTGTTTGCGCCCCACCTTTATAAGACCGTCGTCTCTCAGATAACGGCGAATTTCTCCGATGATCAAGGGGACGGCATAGGTAGAAAAAGCGGTTCCGCGTGTAAGATCAAAGCTGCGTATGGCTTTCAGCATGCCGATATTGCCAATCTGCACAAGGTCGTCAAACTCCGTTCCGTGCCCACAAAAGCGTGCGGCAAGTCCGCGCACAAGTCCGCCGTTTGCGTCCATTAAATGTGCAATCGCTTCTTCATTGCCCCCCGCCGCTTCTTTTAAGTACTCTAAATTATCAGCGTATTTTGCTCCAGTATGCACGTCAGTCATTTTACGCTCGCATCTCCGAGAGCGGTGCTAATTTTTTTGTCATCACGATTTTTGTACCGCCGCCCGACGAGGTTACTTTCAGTGTATCCATGAAATTTTCCATAATCGTGAATCCCATGCCGCTTCGTTCATTTTCACGGTCCGTAGTGAAAAGTGGCTGCATAGCCTCACTTATGTTTTGAATCCCGCATCCTTTATCCTTAATTTCCACACGAAACTCTCGATTTTCGTAGAGACGCATATTTATATAAATAAGACCAATCGTATCGCGGTACCCGTGTACGATACAGTTTGTTACCGCCTCCGACACGGCACATTTGATATCTGAGATTTCCGTTATTGTCGGATTAATCTGAGAAACAAAAACCGCACAAGCGGCCCGAGCGTATGATTCATTCATTGAATGAGAGGGAAGCACCATCTTTACCTCATTGAGCGCTTTCTTTCTCATTCTTTTTTTGCTTTCTGCTTTTACTTCACTGATTTTTTCACCGGTGATCATTTTTCTCAAAGCTCCTTTCGATACGGATAAGTCTTTTGATACCTGCTACGTCCAAAATTTTTGTAACGTTCTCATTTGGATTCAAAAGGACACATTCAGCACCGATTTCCGATGCCTTTGAAAAACGGCCGAGAATAAGCCCTAACCCCGAACTGTCCATAAACTCTACTTTCGAAAGATCAAGCACGAGCTTGTGGGGGCGGCGGCGATATAAATCCTCGTCGATCTGCATACGAACCGTCCGCGCGCTGTGATGATCAATATCTCCGCCGAGGACGCATAGCATCTCATCGTTTTTCATATGAATAACTACACCGCTTGTCTCAGTTTTCATACTGATTCCTCCATAGAATAGTTTGTATGAACATTATACTTGTTTCGTGTGTCGTATTTTGTTACAATCGCTTGTAAAAAACTGTATATTTCCCTATAAAATCCCCCTTAAAACTTGACATATGACGAAATATCCGATATAATTTACTTTGTTAAATCTTAGATGTGAAAGGTGATATACTATGTCTTCTCAGAAACTTGTTGGTGCCGCAGTCGTAGGACAGTCCGGCGGCCCCACCGCTGTAATTAATGCAACACTCGCCGGTGTTATCCGTACAGCTTTGTCTGATGATGTAAGAGGAACAATTACCGAACTCTACGGTATGAGAAACGGCATTGAAGGATTCATTGACGGCCGCTTCGTCTCGCTCTCATCTATCTTTACCGCTCCCGACGGAACGACCGACGAGGAAAAGCTGGCACTTCTTACACAGACGCCCGCTTCTGCGCTTGGATCCTGCCGTAAAAAATTGCCCGATCCGGAGAAAGATCCCGAATTCTTTGAAAAGCTAATTGCCCGCTTCAAGGAGAATAACATCCGCTACTTCTTCTATATCGGCGGAAACGATTCCATGGACACAGTGGCAAAACTCAGCCGCTATGTCGCCGAACATGAATACGATATGCGCGTGATCGGTTTGCCGAAAACTATCGACAATGACCTGCCCGGAACGGATCACGCACCTGGATACGGCTCTGCCGCAAAACTGATCGCCGCCGAGGTGCAGGAAATTGTTCGCGACTGCGCCGTATATACCGTTCCCGCTGTAACGATCGTTGAGATTATGGGACGCGACGCGGGGTGGCTTACCGCAGCATCTGCACTCCCGCGCATTCTCGGCGGCTATGCACCTGACCTTGTGTATCTCCCCGAGTGCGACTTCTCTATGGATGCCTTCTTTGGCGATCTGCGTTCTATCTTTAAAACAAAACCCAATATTGTCGTCGCCGTTTCCGAGGGCGTTCGCTTTGCAGACGGCACGTATGTCGGAGAATCCACCCAGAGCGGCGTGAAGGATGCCTTTGGCCATAAATATCTCGCAGGCACCGCAAAGATGCTCACAGAGGCTGTAAAGGCAGAATTTGGATGCAAGGTGCGCTCGATAGAGCTGAACCTTCCGCAGCGCTGCGGCGCTCATTTCGCCTCACAAACGGACCTCGCCGAAGCAGCAGATGCCGGTTCAGCCGGTGTGAAAGCCGCTGTATCCGGCGAAACCGGCTCTATGATCGCGATTCTGCGTGACGAGACCGCCGCCGACTATGCTGTCATTTACAAGCCCGCCAACGTGCAGAACATTGCAAACGGGGAGCAGAAGGTACCGAACAAATTCATAAATGAAGAAAAGAACAATGTAACGGACGAATGTCTCCGATACATTGCACCTCTCATCAAGGGCGAACCTCAGCTCATTATGAACGGCGGTATTCCCGTCCATTTTGTCTTTGACTGAATTATAAAATGTAATGACCGTCGAATGTTGTCGAAAGGAAAAATTACATTGAAAAAGAAAGTTTTTGGGATTGTATTAGCAATCGTACTTATTTTCGCAATGTTATCATTTGTAATTTTTGGCATTTTAAGATGTGAAGTTTTTATAGATGAATCCCCGAATGGAGATTATCAAATAGTTAGTTGGTGGATAGATAAAGGTGGCTTTGGATATGGCGGTTCTTTTTACGTAAAGGAAAAAGGCTTATTTTCAAAATGGCATAAGATTGGAACAGTTCCTTTTTCAAGCGAATGGTTATCAGAAACAGATTTTTCAATATATTATCCATATCCTGTTGATGAAGACAACTATAAAGAGTATAATGTGAACGAATTTTTTAATAAATAAGAGTATGGTGGGCTTTTGGTTCCTAACTTGACACAAACTATTGCCGAAAAATATTGGCATCTAGAATATACAGTCTTTATGAAAAAGGCTGTGCAACAGTTGTTGCACAGCCTTTTCACTTTTAAGCTCTTTCACGTTCGAAATAATATTTTTGGTTGTGGGAAGCTACACTCTCAATCACACCGATACAAAGAAGCGACGAAAGCATCGAAGATCCTCCGTAACTGAGGAAGGGAAGCGTTATTCCAACGACCGGCAGCATACCGAGACACATACCGATATTTTCGAGTGTTTGCGCTATAAATATCGCGGCAATACCCATGCAGACGTTTGCACCGCAATCTTTTCTCGCACGCCGCGCGAGAATAATGAGACGACAGACGAGAACCCCCATGAGGGCAATATAGGAAAAGACCCCAAAGAAACCAAACTTTTCCGCAACGACAGCAAAAATAAAATCCGTATAGTATTTAGGAATCGTAACGTAATATGACCCGCCAGCATAGCCGGCACCGCGGAATCCGCCGGAGGCAATTGTTGCAAGACTTTTGAGCGGCTGGTATCCATATCCTTCGGGATCCAGCATGGGATCAAATCCTACTAAGATCCGTTGCTGCTGATAAAGAGCAAGGTGTGTCCAGACGTATGGGAATATAATTACGATGACACCGATAGCGGCCGCAAAATACCAGAGCGACAAACCGCCGGTAAAAAGCATAAACGCCATAATTGCCGCGAACACAAGAGCGGAACCCAAGTCGCCCGTCAAAAGAACCAGACCGGTAATAATTCCCCCGTGAATGCAAAGAGCAAGAACGGAAAGGGGATGATTAATCTTTTCCTTGACTCTGTCGATATGTTTGGCAAAAGTAAGAACGAAGATTATCTTGACAAACTCCGAAGTTTGGATACTGATAAGTCCCGGAATCTCAATCCAGCAACGGTTTGTGCTGCCCTCAGGACCCGTTCCGACAAGAAGCGTCAGGAGCATCAAAGAAACCGATCCAATAAATAAGGGGAGTGAGAAGCGCCTAAGAAGCTCCTCATAATCAAACATAGAGATGGCAAAAACGCAAAACAAACCGAGAAGGAGCGCGGCAATTTGAACCACCACTCTTCTCGGTCCGCCTGCGCTGTCACCAGCAACGCCGGAAAGAGTGAGTACACTCAAGAAAGCCATGCCCAGCACGGACAGTAGGATAACATAGTCAATCCGTCGGAATTTTTCTTTCAGTGATACAGAGAACTCTTTCATGACTCGTAAAGTTTCTTATAAAATCAGTAGGCCTTGCCCCAGAAGACCAGTTTCTTCGCCGGACGTCCGCAGCATACACAAACATCGCTGATAGTCTCCTGCTCGAGCGGAATACATCTCGATCCTACGCCGGATTCTTCTTTTACCTTATCCTCACACGCGGGATCGCCGCACCACATACCGCGCACGAATCCGTCGCCTTTTTCAGCGAGGTTCTGCTTAATTTCATCAATCGTTTTGCAGTCGTAGGTACGCGCCTGACGGTTAGCGAGAGCCTTTTCGTACATACCGTTACGCACAGCCTCAAGCCTTTCAGCGACAGCCGCTTCCAGATTGTCAAGGGAAACGATCGTTTTTTCGCGATCATGTCTCGTAACGATTACACACTGACCGGCTTCGAGATCACGCGGTCCGATTTCGATGCGGAGCGGAACGCCCTTCATCTCATACTCAGCATATTTCCATCCGGGGGAGTTGTCACTATCGTCAAGTTTTACGCGGAAAGCACCCTTGAGGCGTGCGAAAATGCCCTCAGCCGCTTCCGTTACGCCGGGCTTGTGCGCGGCAACGGGAATAATGACTACCTGAATCGGTGCTACGGCAGGAGGAAGAACAAGGCCGTTATCATCACCGTGCGTCATAATAATGCCGCCGATCATTCGGGTAGTAACACCCCAGGAAGTCTGGAACGGATGAACCAGCTTGTTCTCCTTATCTGCAAAAGTAATATCAAACGCCTTGGAGAAGCCGTCGCCAAAATAGTGAGACGTGCCCGCCTGAAGCGCCTTACCGTCGTGCATCAAAGCCTCAATAGCATAAGTGTCCTCAGCACCCGCAAACTTGTCACTCGGCGTCTTGGCACCCTTGATGACGGGAATCGCCAGATCCTGCTCGTGGAAGTCTGCGTACACATTCAGCATCTGTACCGTCTCTGCGATTGCTTCCTCGGCAGTTGCGTGCATGGTATGACCTTCCTGCCAAAGGAACTCACGGGAACGGAGGAAGGGCCGCGTCGTCTTCTCCCAACGAACAACGGAGCACCACTGATTATACAGTTTCGGAAGATCGCGGTAGGAACGGATGATGTTGGCATAATGCTCACAGAACAATGTCTCCGAGGTCGGGCGGACACACATACGCTCCGTCAGTTTTTCGCTGCCGCCGTGCGTAACCCAAGCAACCTCGGGCGCAAATCCGGCTACGTGATCCTTCTCCTTTTGGAGAAGAGATTCGGGGATGAACATCGGCATATATACGTTTTCGTGGCCGAGTTCCTTAAATCGGGTATCAAGAATGTGCTGGATATTCTCCCAGATTGCATAGCCGTAGGGACGAATGATCATGCATCCCTTAACGCTGGAATAATCGATCAAATCAGCTTTCTTGCAGATATCGGTATACCACTGCGCAAAATCCACGTCCATAGACGTGATTTGTTCCACCATTTTCTTATCGTTTTTCATTTTATGACTCCAAACAAATTATTAATTAATGTATCAAGATATTGTACCGCAAAACGGGAGAAATGTCAAATGATTTCGGTGTACTCGTAAAATTTAATCATCGGATTTCATAAGTTTCGCATACGTCGCCATCAGTTTTTTCGTTCCTACGTTGTCAAAGGCGATTTCATACAGGGTATCGGCACCCATCGCGCGCACGGAAAGGATGGATCCTTTACCGAACGTCGTGTGCTTGACACGATCACCGACAGCGAACAGCGGTGTAGCGGGAACGGATTTCGCCGAAGGGCGAGTTCCCCCGCCGCGGCCCTGGCCACTAAACGAAGGCTTCCCGTATGAACCGAAGGAATTCATCGGTTTTGAGTAACCACTACCGGATGCTCCGAATGAAATGCGTTTATCAGCCGAGTATGCTTGTCTGCCGACGTTTTCAATCAGTTCTTCCGGTATTTCGCCAACGAATCGGGAGACCTGATTGAACTGCGTGGATCCGTTCAGCATACGGTCGTGCACGTGCGTGATAAAGAGTTTTTTCTTCGCTCTGGTGATCGCCACATACGCAAGGCGGCGCTCCTCCTCGATCTCGTCGGGATTCATAATAGACTGATGACCGGGGAAAAGGCCTTCTTCCATGCCGGGCAGGAAAACGATCGGAAACTCAAGTCCTTTTGCGCTGTGGATCGTCATCAGCACGACGGCATCAGCGGTTTCATCATATTTGTCTACATCCGATACGAGAGCCACGTCTTCAAGAAATTCAGAGAGGGAAGGCGTTTCAGTTGACTGCTCGTACTGCGCGGCAGATGAGATTAGCTCTCCGATATTGTCAAGGCGATCTGCCTCTTCTTCGCCGGCAGCCGCAAGCATTCTCCCGTATCCGGTGATTTCTACTACGTTTCGGATAAGATCGGAGACGGAACTTTCGGCAGCCTCTATTCGGAGATCTTCCATAAGGCGCGCAAACTCCTCCATGCTTTTCGCGGCGGCGGCGGGAATTGCCTTGTAATCCTGCGCATGACGGATAAATTCAAGCATCGGATAGCCGCTCGCGATCGCCATCGCTTCGGCTGTTAGAATAGATTTATCACCGATACCGCGCTTCGGAACATTGATAATACGCTTTAGGCGCAGATCATCAAGCGGGTTGTTTATAAGACAAAGATACGCCAAAATATCACGGATCTCGAGTCTGTCGTAAAAGCGGGTACCGCCGAGCATACGGTAGGGAATACCGCTTTTCGCAAACGCCTGTTCCAAACTGCGCGATTGGGCGTTCGTTCGGTAAAGCACTGCATAATCGCGATAGGAGGCTTCCTTTTTCGCAACGCTTCTATGTACCTCGTCGCAGATAAAGCGTGCTTCATCATTCTGATTCCCGAGATTCCTCACGGTGATCTTTTCGCCGTCTGTGCTGTCTGTCCACAGCTTTTTATTGTGTCGGGTTGTATTTCTCGCTATCACGCCGTTTGCCGCATCGAGAATTGTTTTCGTGGAACGGTAATTTTGCTCGAGTTTTACGACTTTTGCGCCCTTGCAAGTGGCCTCAAAATTCAAGATATTTTCGATCGTCGCACCGCGGAATTTGTAAATACTCTGATCGTCATCGCCGACAACCATGATGTTGTTGTGCTTCCCGGAGAGGAGAAGTGTCAGAGAAAGCTGCGCTTTGTTCGTATCCTGATACTCGTCGACGGAAACGTATCTGAATTTGCTTTGGATGCTCTCACGCGCTTCTTGGCATTCCGTCAAAAGACGAACCGTCTGCATAATTATATCGTCGAAATCCAAAAGATTAGACGAAACGAGTCTTTCCTGGTAGAGCGCATAAATTTTTGCCGCTTGCTTGAGTTTGAAATCGGAACCGGCTTCCAGAGCAAATCCCTCGGGCGTAAGCAAGCGGTCCTTCGCCCTGCTGATAAGATTCATCACGCTCTTTACGGGCAGTTGTTTTTCATCGATGTTCAGCTGCTTCATGCAAGCGGAGATCAGTTTCTTGGCATCGTCCGTATCACAGACACCAAAGCCGCTTTGGTAGCCAACCTCAGCCCCCCAGCGGCGGAGCAGACGCATACATACGGAATGAAACGTGCCCGCCCATATTTCAGATGCCTCCGTGCTGTCCTCGCCGAATGTGGCCTTAAGACGAGCCTTAATCTCGCTTGCGGCTTTGTTCGTAAACGTGATCGCCAGAACGGACCACGCAGGCGGCGGCGAGACCGCGAACCGCACAAGATACTCTGCCAGATCCTCTTTGGACAAGGACATCGCGTTTTCCATTTCGGTTATCGTGTCTTCATTTATGTCGGCCGGAACAGACAAGCTTTCCACAGCATCGCCGTATCGGATGATATACGCGATGCGGTTTACGAGAACGGTCGTTTTTCCGCTGCCGGCACCTGCCAAAATAAGGAGCGGTCCGTTCGCCGTATATACGGCCTTTCGCTGCATATCGTTAAGATGGTCATAGTATTTGTCAAAGAGGGCACGTTTCAGTGTTAAAAAGCGTGCGCCGAGAGAATTTGTATCCGTCATAGTACACCGCCGCTTTCGGTCAATGCCGATAGAATTTATAGGAAATACAACAATTAATTATATCACATACGACACTCAAAAACAAGAAGATTCTGAAAAAGCATATAGGTAAATAAACCGGCGTATATATGTATCAAGATTACGGACAAACGGAGAGCATACAAATGAGAAAAAAATATATTGTCAAAGCATTCGCCTGTCTTCTTTCGATTTTAATGATATGTGCGGCAATCCCATACGTTGGCGCAGAGCCCGATCAAGAGGCCCAAAACACCCCTTTTGACATAGATGCTTTATCGGCTGTACTTATGGACGCTGAGACCGGAGAAATTTTGTATGCAAAGAACGCGGACGAAGCGCTCCCGCCCGCATCCGTTACAAAGGTAATGACGCTTCTTCTCATTATGGAGGCGGTAGATGCCGGACGGCTATCACTCACCGATATGATTCGTGTTAGTGAGTATGCAGCCTCCATGGGCGGCTCACAGGTTTATCTCGAGCCGGGCGAGGAGATGTCTCTTGATGATATGCTCAAAAGCATTGTCGTTTCGTCCGCCAACGATGCCGCAGTAGCGGTGGCCGAAACGATCGCCGGCAGTGAGGAAGCCTTCGTAAAAATGATGAACGACCGCGCCGCCGAACTCGGCATGGAACACACGAATTTCGAGAACGTTACGGGACTCGATGATGACACCGTAAATCACCTTATCAGCGCCGAAGATATAGCTATCATGTCACGCGAGCTATTAAAGCACGAAACAATCCTAAACTATACAACCATCTGGATGGACACGATCAGAAACGGTGCATTCGGGCTTTCGAACACGAACAGATTGATACGATTTTATAGTGGTGCAACCGGACTCAAAACCGGTTCTACCTCAAAAGCAAAATTCTGCATCAGCGCCACAGCAAAACGAGACAATCTTCATCTCATAGCCGTCATCATGGGATCGCCTACACGCGACACGCGAAATGAAATGGCTAAAAAACTTCTTGACTGGGGATTTGCTAATTTCGCCATGTACAGAAACCTGTCTGCAAGCGTCGGCACGGTCCGCGTTCTCGGAGGAATCAAGGAAACGTGCGAAGCGGGATACGGCGATTTTTCAAAACTCATGAAACGAGGGACGGAAAACGGTGTAACGGTGGAGATATTGCTTGACGAGGAAATACCCGCACCCATCAAAGAGGGAGATCCGCTCGGGCGTATCATATACCGCCTCGGTGATGAAATCATCGGAGAGGGCGAAATTGTCGCGCAGGAAAGCGTGGAAAAAATCAGTTTTTGGAGACTTCTGGGGAGAATGGCGCAACTTATGCTTTTGCGGTGAAATTTTTCAAGGAAAACCTTGTAAACTTTGATTCATTGTTGTATAATATTTTACGTTGATACAAAACTAAATGAACAGCATATTATCTGACTTTCCGGAGGATAAATATATGTCGCTGAAACTAAACGAAAAGTTTTTGAAAGGGTTTATCGGCCCGAATGAAATTACATCTCTCGCCCCCCAGATCAAGAAGGCCTATGAAACCGTAAGCACCCGTTCAGGCGAAGGGGCGGATTATCTCGGCTGGCTCGATTTACCCGTCAACTATGACAGGGAAGAGTTCGCCCGCTTCAAAGACGCCGCAGCGCGCATTCGCAATATGTGCGATATCCTCGTTGTTATCGGTATCGGCGGATCATATCTCGGCTCCAGAGCTGCTATTGAGTTTGTTAAATCACCTCTCTATAATTCGCTCCCCGGAAACAAACCGGCTGTTTATTTTGCCGGCAATACCATAAGCCCCTCTGCCTTGAGCGATCTTCTGAAGATATGCGAAGGAAAGGACCTTTGCGTCAATATCATCTCAAAATCCGGCACGACGACCGAGCCTGCCGTTACGTTCCGCATTTTCCGCGAACTGCTTGAGAAGAAATACGGCACGGAAGGTGCACGCGAACGCATCTTTGCCACTACAGACAAGGCGCGCGGCACCTTGAAGACCTTTTCGGACAAAGTCGGATACGAGACTTTCGTCGTTCCGGACGATGTCGGGGGCAGATATTCTGTGCTCACAGCCGTAGGACTTCTGCCTATTGCCTGCGCTGGCATTGATATTGATGCTATGATGCAGGGCGCCGCCGACGCAAGAGCCAAGTATATGAACGACGATGTCGAATCAAACGACTGTCTCCGCTATGCAGGAATTCGCAATATACTCTACCGAAAAGGAAAGGCTACGGAAATTCTTGCCGCATACGATCCGGCAGCGCAGATGTTCTGTGAATGGTGGAAGCAGCTCTACGGCGAAAGCGAAGGGAAAGACAACAAGGGGCTTTTCCCGGCATCTGTTATTTTCTCGACTGATCTGCATTCACTGGGACAGTTCATTCAAGAGGGCACGAGAAACATCTTTGAGACGATAATTGATTTCAAAACATCTCCCGACGCCGTGAAGATCCCCTATGATCCGGAAAATATTGACGGGCTGAATTTCCTGGCAGGCGAAGACGTGCACAACGTTAACCGAACGGCTACGCTCGGCACCCTTATCGCGCACACTGACGGCGGCGTACCCAACGTAGTTCTGGAGATTGAGGACCGCTCTGCGTATTCTTTCGGATATGCCGTGTACTTCTTTGAACTCGCTTGCGCTGTCTCCGGATATCTTCTCGGGGTCAATCCTTTCAACCAGCCTGGCGTTGAGGCGTACAAGATCAACATGTTCGCTCTCCTCGGGAAACCCGGCTATGAGGAAGCGCGTGCAAACCTGAGCATTCGTATGCAGGACGAATAAAAAAATCAAAAAAAATTCCATTTTTTTGTGCAAAAGTACTTGAAATTTACCAAAAAGTATAGTATACTATAACTACAGAACAAACCGCACGGTGCGGTCTAATAAAATTCCGCAAGGAGGAACTTTCTATGCTGAAACTTATCATTGGAGTAAAAGGTACGGGCAAAACCAAAACGCTGATCGAAATGGTCAATGCGGCGCTTCACAAGAGCGAAGGTTCTGTCGTCTGTATCGAAAAGGGCAACAAACTTACATACGACATTAACTATCAGTGCAGACTGATAGATACAGATATGTATTCCGTTACTGATTTGGACTCTCTGTACGGCTTCATTGCAGGCATTCTCGCCAGCAATCACGACGTTACGGACCTCTTCATCGACTCCGCACTCAAAATCGGAAACAATGATGCCGCTAAATTTGACGAATTCCTCGCGAAGGCTGACGCGCTCATTAAAAAACTGGACGTTAATTGCGTTATGACATCTTCCATCCCCGTAGAAGACGCCTCCGCAACTGTTAAACAGTTTGTTTGATTATTAAAATAATAAAATGACAGAGTGAAATCACTCTGTCATTTTTTGTATCTCCGCATAAGATGATAGGGAAGAACAGTATATGCTGTTTCTCAATCACCCAAGGAGGTTAAAGTAAACAATGGCCGAAATCAGAATGAACCAATCGGCAAACCGAGACACGGTATGCATCGATACATACCGCGTGCTTGACAGTTGTCGGGACAAAGATTTCTTCGAAGACGTGCGTGTGTACCTGACAGATGAAGGACAGAGCATCCTCGATCGAACGTGCGCCGTTCGCGTGAAAAAAGCAAGCGTACAATGGTCGCACATCGATATAACCCCCATGCCCTTCAATCGAGGATTCTATCAGCTGAACATCCGCATCTATTGTAAAATCGTCTGCGAAGCGTGCGTTGCACCCGGAAACGTCAGGGAAATCTGCGGTATTGCTGTTGTAGAAAAGAAGGTCGTCCTTTTTGGCAGTGAAGGAAACGTAAACGTTTTCAAGAGCACGGAAGAGTGCACCGGATTCTGCGAAATCCCCGGCAAAAACCCCTGTGCCGCATCCACCAATCTGCCTATTGCCGTTCTCGAAACGGTAGACCCTCTCGTTCTCTCCTCAAAGGTTGTCGAGCCTCACCATCGATGCTGCTGTCCCTGTTCCGTGGATGAAATCCCGGACTGTATCTGCAAATCGCTCTCTGCCCCCGTGGTAGATTGCGAAGGAAGCAACCGTCTGCTCGTTACACTCGGATTCTTTTCCGTTGTTCGTCTCGAAAGACCTGCACAGTATCTCATAAGCGCTGTTGAATACTGCGTACCCGAAAAGGAATGTCCGCAAGCACATGAAGATGATCCCTGCAGCATATTCAAAAAAATGCGTTTCCCGATCTCTGAATTTTGCCCTCCTTCCGCCGGCGATTCCACAATCGGATGTTCTTGCGAAGACCACACAAAGCGCTCTACCTGCGGTTAACAAAAGAACAGCCGTGCTGTCATAGCACGGCTGTTTTCCTATTTAGTCATTATCATTCAAGATTACCGAAGTGCCTTCTATGTCAATCGTTTTTGCATGAAGAGCATGGCGGAATGTCTCGTCGTGGGTGGCGATGAGGGTTATTTTGCCGCCAGTGTACCGCAGTATTGCCGCAAGAATCAATTCTGCATGCACCGGATCCTGACCGCTTGTTGGCTCGTCAAGAAGATAGATGTCCGCATCCACGGATAGGGCACGCGCCAAGCCTGCACGCTTTTTCATCCCCCCGGAAAGTTCATGTGGGTATTTTCCCGAAGTCTGAGAAAGCCCCAGCGCCGCCAGGATTTCTCCGTCAGGTCGCTCAGGCGACACGGCAAGGATATTCTCACTGACAGTGAGTTGAGGAAAGAGGCGCGGTTCTTGAAAAGCATAGGAAACAACTGCACCGTCTCTGCAAACAGTCCCTGCATCCGGCTTTTCAAGATCGGCTATCAAGCGCAAAAACGTAGTTTTGCCGGCTCCGGAGGCGCCGCGTAAGGTGAACACTCCATTCTTTAGAGTAAGGTTCACGTTTTGAAGCACTGTGGTACCGTTATACGATTTAGAAACGTTTTCAAATACGATACTCATTCCGCCACCTCCGTCTTTTCATGCAAACCTATCCGAAAGAACGACAAGCGGAAAAGCAATCCTTCTATGAGCATGCTGATCAAAATAACCGTGATCGTCCATGCAAACAGCGCAGGCGTCTCAAGGTAGACTTTGGATTCGTAAATGTATCCACCGATCGAGAAGGAGAGAGAACAGAGGACTTCGGCCGCAATCCCCGCCTTCCACGCCATCCCGAGGGACGTACGGGCAGCTGACGTAAAATGCGGAAACACCGCCGGAATATACAAAAGACGAACTGTTTTCAAAAAGTCAAATCGGTAGAGCTTGGCGACCTCCCAAAGTTCACGGTCAGCGGAACGGAGACCCGTCAGAATATTACCCGTTACGATGGGAAGAACCATCAGAAAAGCGGAAAACGATGGGACGCGATCTCGACCTATCCAAACGAGCGCCAATATGATAAACGAAGCTACCGGCACAGCACGGATCACCGACAAAACCGGCGAAAACAGCTCATTTATCAAGCGAAACCGAAAACAAAACGCTGCAAGAATTATGCCGACCGCACAACCTGCAATATAACCAATCAAAACACGCACAAGCGAGCCTAAGATAGAAAACCAAAAGGATGTTTCCATGAAAAGGGAGGACAGCACCCGCCCAACAGCCAAAGGCGTGGGCAGAAGGACCTCTTTGTCAACAAAATAAGCCGCTGCTGCCCAGACACATCCCCAAAAAAGAAGCGCTGCACCCGTTCGCCAAAACCTATCAAGAAAACTCTTGTTACTGTTTGTAATAGATGTTTTCATCCGGCACGTTTCCACCTACAGAAGCGGGATTGAATTTATAAAGCACTTTGAAAAATCCATCAAGCCCGGTTTGCATCTCATCACCGACAATACAAACGATATTCGCATCGGGAATCGCCTTCAGCGCAACGGGAGCCGCGGGAATAATTCCAACTTCTGCGATCACACCTGCAGCCTCTTCGGGCGTGTTATTCACAAAATCGACGGATGCTTTATATTCCTCCAAAAATGCTTTAACGGCACTCGGGTATTTCTCGGCAAATTCACGGCGAACGACTACACATCCCTGATAGAGGGCACCGTCATCACCATTCTTCTCGGCAGCTTTTTCCCACTCCTCAGTAAGATTCAAAGCAATGCGTACTTCTTTGTTTGCGTTCAAAACGGTCGTTGCGTTCGGCACGGGAAGCATACCGATCGCAACGGTGCCTGCAGTCATCTGCGTTGCGAGTTCGGAGTGCTCGGTGAGATAGATCACCTCACACTGGATATTGTTGGCGGCGAGAATATAGTTGAGAACATACTCCGGGGTAGAAGCCTTACCGGTTGCGTAAATCGTTTTTCCGGCAAGATCTTCGATCGACTGAATGGTGTTTCCGTTTTCAAGAATGTAAAGTACGCCAAGCGTATTTACAGCACCGATCATAAGTTCTCCGCCGGTCTTGGCGTAGAGAACGGCCGCGAGATTCGTAGGCAAAGCCGCGATGTCATAATTGCCGTTTATGATTTCCGCCGTGATTTCATCAGGTGCGGCTGCGACGGTGAACTGATACGGGGTGGTTTCGTTCAAACTCGCGTCGTAAATCATTTTTGCCATGCCCATACCGGTCGGCCCTTTAAGCGTAAACACGCGGATAGCGTCCGGCGTAGCCTCCTTCGCACATCCGGCAAGAACGCCAAGAGCGACAACAGCGCACAGAAGAACAGCAATGAGTTTTTTCATAATATGAATCCTTTCAAAATTCATTAAATTTGTCTTTTTATTTTCGAAACATAGCGGAGAGCGCAGTTTCATCGAGAATGACAAGACGTTTGCCATCGCGCCGCAAAGTTCCGTTATTTTCTAATTTATCAAGTGCGCGATAAAGAGAAGCGCGCCCCATCCCAAGCGAATCCGCCAGCGCGGAATAACTGCCTGCCAGGGAAATAACGCCTGCTTCGTCACGCGGCAGTTCAGACAGATATACGGCAAGCTTGGCCTCGGCAGAGCCTGCCGTAAAGGCTGAAATTTTCTGATTCAAAAAACAGATGCGCTCAGAAAGAAAGCGGATATAGTTTTCACTCAAACGGCTATTTGAAGAGATAAGTCTCTTAACCGTCTTTTCGGGAATGAGAAGCACTCTCGTCTCGGAAAGTGCGCGTATTACCGTTTCGTAGCGATTATTTTCCGTGTACAAAGAAGCCGCACCGAATATTTGGCCTTTCCCCAAAGTTCGAAGAAGAATACCGTCATTAGAATAATCGGAGAAAACGCCCGCTGTACCGTCAGCAATCACCGCAATTCCGGTAATCGGTGCCTCTGCGCTTTGAATAATCGTATCAACAGAATATGAAATGAATGCACATTCTGAAAAGAAAGGAGTTTGCTTCTCCACAGTAAGCGGCGAGACATCCGAAAAGAGAAATGTTCCCACGAGGATATCTTCGATCTCTTTCATACAAATTTCTGTCATACTCACCTCCCGCAACTGTCTCGTTTGAGACAATTACAGTATACATCCATTTTACAAATTTGTCAAGTGTTTTCCGCGGAACACTATTTATGAATGAATTGTAAAGAAAACGGGAATTGTTTGAAATTTTCTCAGAAATGTTATACAATATTATAAAGGGCATTACTTGTCCAATAATACCGGAAAGGATATTCCGTTTTACACGGACATGGAAAACAGTATGACTCTATTTGTATTGGCAGCAGGTCTCGGCTCGCGTTACGGCGGCCTCAAACAGCTCGACCCCATGACACCTCACGGTGAATTCATTATCGATTTCTCCATCTTTGACGCGATCCGCGCCGGTTTTGATCACGTAGTATTTATTATCAAGAAAGAGAATTACGACGTATTCCGCGAGACGATCGGTGCCCGCATTGAAAATAAGATAAAGGTAGATTACGCTTTTCAGGCAATTGACAAACTCGTGCCGGCAGACAAGATCCCCGAAGGCCGCGTAAAGCCCTGGGGAACATTCCACGCGCTCCTTTGCGCCAAGGAATATCTTAACGAGCCGTTTGCGGTAATCAACGCTGACGACTTCTACGGTGCAGATGCTTATAAGAAAGTTGCGGACTTCTTGCGCAGCGTCGCAGACAAAGACAACAACCGTTCCTTCGCCATGGTCGGATACCGTCTCGGAAACACGCTGACCGACGCAGGAAGCGTTGCACGCGGCGTATGCGAAACGAAAAACGGTATTCTCACGGTTATCAACGAACGCGCCAAAGTTTTTAAAGATTCAGACGGTGCACACTATGAAGACGAGAACGGCGCATCTGTCCCCGTATCGCCCGATACGCCGGTTTCTATGAACTTCTGGGGATTCACACCGGATTTCTTCAAGGATTCCGAAAAGTATTTCGGAGAATTTCTGAACACCGAACACAAAGATCCGCTCAAAGCCGAGTGCTATCTCCCCGTGGTCGTCGGCGAGATGATCAAGAAAGGTGAGTGTGAGGTCTCCGTACTTCAAACAACCGCCAAGTGGTACGGCGTGACCTATCTCGAGGACAAGCCGGGCGTCGTTGCAAAAATCCACGAAATGATCGAAACCGGCGAGTATCCCGACGGACTCTGGAAATAATTTCTTTGGAAGGATTGTATTATGGCTATTCTTGTCACCGGTGGAACCGGCTATATTGGCTCGCACACCGTTGTTGAACTTCAAAACGCAGGATACGACGTTATCGTTTGCGATAATCTGTCCAATTCCTCCGAGAAATCTCTTGCCCGTGTGGAACAGATCACCGGAAAGCCCGTAAAATTTTATAAATCCGATATCCGCGATCGCGCCGCTATGGATGCGATCTTCGAAAATGAAGACATCACGGCCGTTATCCATTTCGCTGGACTCAAAGCGGTAGGTGAATCCGTCTTAAAGCCGTGGGAATACTACGATAACAACATTACCGGTACGCTGACCCTTGTCGATGCAATGCGTAAGCATAACGTAAAAAATATCATTTTCTCTTCCTCCGCCACAGTTTACGGCACACCCGCATTCGTTCCGATCACCGAAGAGTGTCCGAAAGGGCAGTGCACAAACCCCTACGGCTGGACGAAATCCATGCTGGAACAGATCCTGACCGATATTTATACAGCTGACAACGAGTGGAACGTAGTGCTCCTCCGCTACTTCAATCCGATCGGTGCACACAAAAGCGGACTCATCGGTGAGGACCCGAACGGAATTCCAAACAATCTCATGCCGTACATTACACAAGTAGCTGTTGGCATTCGCCCCGAGCTCAGTGTTTTCGGAAACGATTACGACACGCACGACGGCACGGGTGTACGTGATTTCATTCACGTAGTCGATTTGGCGCGCGGTCACGTATGCGCAGTAAACTACGCGCTGAAAACCACGGGTATCGAGGCCGTAAACCTCGGCACGGGTACAGGCTACAGCGTGCTGGATCTCGTGAACACCTTTGAAAAGGTGAACGGCGTGAAGGTCCCCTACGTTATCTCCCCTCGCCGTCCCGGCGATATCGGCACCTGCTATTCCAACCCTGCCAAGGCAAAAGCCCTGCTCGGCTGGGAGGCCCAATTCGGCTTGGAGGATATGTGTCGTACCGCTTGGAAATGGCAATCGCAAAACCCCAACGGCTATAAATAAAAGCAACAAAATCCGACGGTTTACGGGTTGTACTCTAAAGGACAGTAAAAAAGCCCTCTTGTGTAAAGGGGGCTGGATTTTTGCGAAGCAAGAAGACTGGGGGATTGTTAAGAGCAGACAATTGACAATCCCT
>JAZKXO010000107.1:0-7384 GCA_045611685.1 Eubacteriales bacterium
ACTGGATTCGAGAAATTCCAAATCACCTTGCCCCCGTCCATCGTGGAACGGCTCGAAAAGTTCATGCGGGACGAGGAAAGACCGAGGTCGTGGTGTATTCAGAAAGCACTCGATGAATGGTTGAAAAAGAAGGGCTATTGATTAGCCCTTCTCGCTCTTTACTGGTGTATATTGCTATCCATCAATACACACTAATGGTTTCCTTTTAGTTAGCATCCGAAATCTAAAAGGGTACGTCAGCTTGTTTGCTAATGCGCCATCATATTTTTACGAATTGTTGATTATTCGCTTTTGCCCTTGTTCTCTGCTTCTTTGTCCATCTTCGCCCCGCAGTATGGGCAATAACTGTAATCATCTGCTCCCACGCAAAGCCTTTTACAGACAGAACAGTTCGCCAATGGCCACAAGCTTTTCGGGTCTTTTATCCAGTGCCCGTGTTTAGTCGGTTCATCTATGCACATCATTATTCCTCCCCCTTAACTCAGTTGAACAGCATCGAAAACAGGTAGCCATCGCCATACAAGACGAACAGATATTGCCCAAATACAGCGGCAGACTCAATCTCAACCGCATGATTCTGCAAAGCAGACATATTTACTTTAGCGATTTGCTTACCACCGGCCAGATTGTAGATGAGCATTGCGTTTTCGGCGGCCTTTGTTCCCATTGTCGTACCGCCATGCCCAAACATAGCGAACATCTTCCCACTATGGGCTGTTCCGCCCTGCATGTAGAAGGCATCGTAAGGAAGTATAAACTCATCCAGCACGTCAGCGGCGGTGAGCACGACAGTCTCGTTCGACAAGCTCGGCAATGAGTATTTGTGAATTACGAATCTGTTCTCATTGTCATGCGCTTCTTCGCTGCCGTTTGTCCGATATTTTGAACTATACGTCCACAAATAACCTCCATCGACGTAGAAATTCGGCGTGTTAAACTCGGAGACGTAGTTATACTCCGAAAAATCTGTATAGTCAATGGAGATCGTTTGTATCCTTGTGGTGCTGTAGGTGCTGTCGAATCTCTCTACAACGCAGTAACCGGCCACGGAACCCGCGACACCGCCGGTAACATACAGTAGCGGCAGAGCGTCCGAATTATTGTAAAACTGCCCAAACGAGCAAGTATTACAATGCAGCGAGTCCGATAACGCCGAAAGCTGACCGGTTTTAGAAACAGACCCGGTAAACGGTTCCAGATCATAAACATTGAAATATCCGGTATTATACAGGGCGATCAGCTTATTGCCATGAACGGCGATAGATTGGAGCGCCTTGCTTGACAGCGCACTGGCGATATGGCCGAACAAGCCATAATCGAACGACTGTTTCAGGGTTATTCGTTCGCCCATATACTCATACTTTCCGGAAGTATCAATAAACGAATAGTCACGAATCAAAACCACGTCGCCGGGATTAAAGTCCGTAATTCTATGGGTAACGACGTCGCCATTTGGTTTCTTCTCAGCTATGGCAATGGTAAATCCCTGAGACTTGATGTCAAACAGACCCTTATAAATCGTAACCTTTGTCGAGTCTATGGCCGTTGCCTCAGTCACCAGCTTGCTTTGATTATCTTCTGGTTTACCAGAGGCAATGGAATATGTGGTGAAAACGAGTCTCCAGTAGTTACCTTCTGCGCTGACCGGCTTTTTGACGAGTATGGTAACAGACCGGGAATCTTCATAAGGGATAATTTGCGTAAAGGCGACCTGCTGTGCGTTTGATGTGCTGGCAGACGTGCCATTCCGCAGAGCAGGATAAGATGCGATATAATTATCCACCTTATCGGCGTTCTGGCGCGTATAATCGTCAACAGCATCAATCACGGAAAGCAGATGCCCGGTATAGTTAGAGTATATTTTGATGGTACAATCGTAATCGGTAATCGCTACTGTAGACCCATCCTCTTTTTTGATACCGATTATTAAATTTCCATCACCCGGCGCAATGTATTCTTTCAGTTCGGTCGTATGCACCCAACCCGTAGACCCATCTGCCGTTGTTGATCCGGTTGGGTATATGGCAAGCATAACATACAGCGTGCCAGATGAATACTGGACTCTATCACCCTTTTTGATTGGAATTAGGTTTGTATTACAAAGCCGTTTGTCCCAGCTGGTGATTGAGCCATTTTCCCACGCGCCACGGGTAAGGTCGGATTGCGCTATGAGGATATATTCGTTAAAAGCGCTCTTTAAGTCAGCGATCTCGTCGCCGGTTTTCTTCGCGTCAGCCGCCGCGCCGGTGGTGGCAAGGGTGGCGTCAACGGCCGGGATCGCCGCCTCTACCGCTGCGATCGCTTCGCCGGTCGCTTTGGAATCAGCTGCCGCGCCTTCGATGGCAAGGGTATCGTCTACCACATACCCGGTTTCCGGGTCAACGTGCTCGCCGAGCCAATCTTCGACCGCGCCAACGGTCAGAGCTGCGCCAAGCAGTACGTGATCTTTTTTCTCCATGTTACCGCCTCCTTATTCCCCGGGCGCGTCATCCACGTCGGGCAGAGTGCCGCGTACAGCGGCCCAGCCGTCAAGACCCAGCTGCGCTACCATCGTCATATCATCGTTCCACACCGTGGTGCCCGCGGTGCATTCCAGCTCTTCGCCGTTGATGTTCTCGGCCACCGCGATGGGTTCGCTGCCGGTGGTATCAACATACGGCAGAGTGCCGTCGTCAGAGATCAGGAAGGTGCGAATCTGCGCGCCGGGAAGAATGGGATTGTCCAAGCATTTCAGTGCCATGTTGATACCTCCGTAAATTATTCAAACCAGAATTTAAAGATGTCTATTGACCTTGTGCCGTCATAGTCACCGCGAGACCGACAGTTCACGATCGCGCGATACTGCCCGCCGGCGATACCGGCGGAAAGTGTCAGCTCCAGCGTTGTCGTGGCGTCGCTGGAAAGTTCATAAATGCCCGACAGCTGCCCGCCGGCGCTTGTGTCCATTGAGTTCGGTGCATTGTCAGGCAATACGCCCCAGTTGATATAAATGGACGTGCCGCTTGACCTTCGCACTCGCACACACATCTTTGTTGCGCCGGACGGAACCGTAATCAAATTCGTTGTGCATACGTGCGCGTTGTGGTTTACCGCGGCATATCCGACCTGCGACGCGATATAGATATTCATGTAACCGTATGCGTCAACGTTTGAAAAACTATACCCGCCTAACGATGTATACTGCGGACGGGTCAAAAGATTGCCGCTCCACGGTATTCCGCTTATCCATCCATGATCGAACAGCACGGATTCCGCCGGGCCGGGCGTGCCCTTCGTGTAAATCAGGTCTGTGCCCTTCCACACGTTCACGACCTCGTCCGCGCCCAGCCAAATGCCGTTCACCTGTTGTGTGCCAAGATATATCGGCATGGTTAACTCTCCGTCTGTATGGTAATGTACCCCGCCGCACCGGACGAACCTTCGCGGAGCGTGTACGTGGTGCTATCGATGATAAGCTGAGAAACGGCAGAAACCGCCGCGCCGTTTACCCAACTGCGCCCGCCGTTTCCGTCCGTGGCGAGCACCTGCCCGCTTGTGCCTTCTGTCGCCGGTTCGGTGATCTTATCGTCAAGCGCGGCAAGCAGTGTTTCAAGGGACGGGTATTCGTCGCCATAATCCGCCACCGCGCCGGTCTGAGTAGCCACCACCGTGCCGTCCACGATGAGCACCGTGCCCAGATTGCTGTCGCTTTCTTCCACCTTGATGGCGAGCGTGTACGGGCCTTCCACGGCGTAACAATTTGCCGTCAGCGTCACGGAAACCGTGTTCGTTGACTTCGTGCCTGTAAGGTACACCGTCTGCCCGTCCGGGCGGATAAAATAGCCTTTTACGACCGCGGAACCGCCGGGAGTGTACGCGTTGCCGCCCTGTGTCAGCTTCGCCGCGAAAACGTCCGCCGCGATGTCCGCCAGACCGATCGGCCGCGGTTCACGGATGCGCCTGATGCCGTCGTTCAGTTCTACCGGCACTGTGAGAGTGTGTGTAATGTTCGGCATTAGCTTAACTCCTCTTTGAGCATTGTGATCGTGTCAGGGGAAAGTTTCTTCGGACGGATGCACCCGTCAACAAGGTTATAACCGCCAACGTCGCGCCCGCCGTAATCAAACACGTTCGCCAGTGTTATCTTGTTATATCGCTGGTTCACTGCGTCCCAATCATAAGCCGCGACCTGAATCGTGTACTCGATGCCGCTTCGCGCGTCTTTCACGGTCACATTGTCATACAGGAATATTTTTTGCAGACCCTTGTATTGCGCGTATTCCGCGGTGTCACCGATGAGCGTGAAATCGACTTCCAGCGACACGGTGAGCTTATCGGCATTGTCCACCGAAAAACGCCGTTCCGCCATTTCCTGCATATGTTCCAGAAGCGCGGCCTCTGTCCATGTTCCGCCCTGTCCGTCATCGCCGCCCACCTTCCCGTCCACCTTGAGATATTCGGTTCGTATTACGCGGTATGTGTCGATTATCGGACTATCCACCCATACATCGGGCAGATATAACGGGTCGCCGTCGGATTTCTGCGCCACCGGGATGACGCGGTTTATCAGCTTGTCGTTTGAACGTTTCCACTTGACGCCGCGAAGGTTCGCGCCATAACGGAGCGTTACGCCGCGGTCGGCGGACGTATTCTTGTTCAAAAAGATGTCCCAGTTATCGCGGATCAGTTTTGCTTTGAAGTAATTAACTAAACCACTGTCAGGGTCGAGCAAAGCGTTTACGGGGTTCTTCCAGCTGAAGTCCCCGGTATATGTTCCGTCATCACTCGTCAGATTCGTGGCGATGGTGGATTCCGTATCGAACAAAAGCGCGTCCCGGATGCGGGCAAGCGCGACCGCCGGTTCGACCGCGGTGACGGCGCATTCCCGCACCATGTTCCCGCTTAAATCATAACTGACGTGCCGCGCGCGCACGGTAACGGTCTTATTGTTCGTATCTTCGCTGATTTCGTAGACCCTTAAAAGCTGTTCGGAAACCGTGCGTTCTGGCACTTCCTCGACCGTTTCGGTTCGAACGTATTGCGTATACGATTTCTGAATATATCCTTGAATGCCGTTGTGCGTCTGAACGTATAACCAATAAGCGTTATACTCTGAAATTAGATACAGTTCATCATCGACGGCAGGATTCACCAGTACAGGCGAGCCGCTTGTATAGTTGGCGATCTCTTTCCATCCGGCCGGATTTTGCGGCGGCGGGATGTTTGCCGCTTCGCCTTGTATGTAATACAACGCTTCATAGTTTTGCCCGTTGTATGTGCATTTCTGGCCCTGATTGACGTTTTGTTCAATGTCGCTCCACGCCATGTACGTGATTCTGGTCGGCGCGTTCGGTTTCGCACGGATCGCCGCGCCCGTCGTGGTAACTTTGTAGATGTCCACGTTTTCACCGACGATTGCGCTTTCGATGGTTGCCACCGGAACCGGCACTTTTATGATGTCCTCGTTCTGCATCACGCGCCACGTCCCGCGCTCGTCCATCGGCAGTGTTATCTTCAGTTCATAACTGCCGCCAGCCTGTTCGCTCACCACGCAAGACGTCGGTTTTAACACCGCCGTGCCGTTCTTCGTATAATCAAGGTCGTTCAGCGTGTAGAGGTTAATCATAACCAGCGTTGCCTCCTCTGCACGGTCACGCCGGTAACGCTTGCACCCGTCCAGCTTATCGTATTACTGCCCGCCTTGAACACTGGGAACTCGCCCGCGCTCTGCCCGGTCATCAGCGTTGTGCCGTCATATGTGAGCACTTCGCAAGTGTCGCAATCGATGATGCAACCGCCCTGTTCCGCTGTGATGTCTGCGACCGCAAACGCCTCATCATTCACGGTCAGAGCAAAATCGCCGCTTCCGGTCACGGTGAAAAGCGGTTTCTCCGGGACGTCGCCGACGTTGTAAAGCGTTGAACCGGAAGACAAAAGCACATCGGTCGGTTCGTGTAACAGTTCCTTGAGCGGTTGGCACTCAAATGCCAGCGTTCCCTCATACCAGCCCAGATTGTAAGACAATTTGTTCAGTGTTACCTGATTGATGAGCCGCGCCTTCTGCCGTTTATCGGGCATCGTGGAAAATGTGATATATCCCTCACCGCTTAACCACTTTAACGCGCCCCGATTGACCGCGGTCTGCGGGATGCGCGCCACCAGCGATTGAAGGTATGTATCAAAAATTCCGTCGCCTTCCAGTATTTGAAAAGACCCGGCGCGGCCGGGGATCGTCACATTCTGAACGCGCTCTTTGCCGCGAACGATGGGCGCGGGTGCTTTCAGGTATATGCCCCAATCGCGTGAATCTTCGTTCTTCCAGATGAAATAGCTGTGCATGGATTATCCCCCGTACCCGGCTTGCGCGCGTCGCTGTTGTTCGGCGTAATCGGTATAACCGTTATTGTAATAATTATACGTATCACCGAAGTTCTGGTTTGTGGTGTTGTTCGTGGTATTTCCACCCGCCCCAGCTGCACCAGCCGCGCCTGCATAGAACGCCGCGCCAAGTGCCGCACCGGCCGCATATGCCGCATCAGCCGCACCGGCCGCTCCGGTCGCAAACGCGTTCACGGTCGCCTCCGCAGATTCCTCGCCAACTTCAGCGGCCAGTGCTTCGGCATTAAACCCGCCCTTAATTGGCATTCCGTTACTGTTCGCGGTCAGATTCGCCATGAAATCCGTTTCCGTGTATGTGCTGGGCAGGATTCCTTCACCGCCAAAAGCGCGGTTCAGCGCATCCCATGCGCTCAAAACGTTATTGATAGACCAAAGAATGCCGTCAAGCGCGGTTGTTACCGCAGGGGCAAAACCGGCGATCGCCGTATTCTTTAACGCTTGCCATTTTGAATCAAGCTTTTCCAGCGAATCGTCAAGCTGTTGCAGTTTGTCGAGTGTGCCGTCATCAACGACATCGGCCTCGCTCATGTACTTTTCCCAACCGGTACGACCCGCTTCAACAAGCGTGTTCAGGTCGCGGAACGATTTTCCGAAATACTCTTGAGCAACTGTATCGCGTTCGGTTTCGTTCTTAAACTCGCCAAGAACGTCGATGAACTCCCAGAAGATGTCCATCGAATCACGAACCGTGCCGTTCTGGTCTTTCAGCTTAACGGCGTACTGATCCATGCCGTCGATGAGTGATAGAAAATCCTCACCTTTGGCCTTCTGCATCAATTTATCGCGGGCTTTTAGGATGGCGTCGACTTCAGTGTCAACAAACCTCGCCGCATATTGGTATTGTTGCAGTTCACGTGTGTCAAGCCCGTAACGCTTTGCAGTTGTGGCCAGTTCGTCCGCCCAGTTCGCGGAATCGCCAATCGTGCGCCCGATCCTCTGCACAGTGCTCCATACCGTTTGCACTATTGTCGCAACCGATTGGAACCCGTTTGCTATAGCACTGAAA
>JAZKXO010000108.1:0-1012 GCA_045611685.1 Eubacteriales bacterium
TAGGCATAAACAAGAATTTCGCCCGAGCAAAGTCCCAGGCGAAAGATACTTTTCGGCATAGGAAAAAACTTTCCGGGCTTATCCCGACTGTCGTGATAATATTTCAATAATAATTCCTCCGTGATAAAAAAATAAGGTGCCGAGAAAATCTCAGCACCTGTAGGTGAGTATTGTTTAGTTTTTGGCATCCTCGAATTGCTCCGAGTATGCTTTGGGAATGAGAATAATTTTGTGAGGGTAACCGTAGATCGATACCCAATCATCGTCCTCGCCGATTTCACTCATATCGAAAACCAAATCGAGCTCGGCACAGCTGTACCCTCCCGGCGTTTTAATCTTGGAGAGCAGTCTGCCGTTTTCTTCAAAAAGCAGACAGGCGAACAGCAAGCTCTTGGCACGGGATGCAGAGTATTCGGACTCCTTACCGAGATCCAACTCTTTCAAAAGGAGATGGAGCACGTGGTCGTTCGTCACGTTTTTCTTGACCGTGTCAAGGCAATTCTTAAAGATCTTGGCTCGCTCCACCGCGATGACGGTGTCGCCATCGGAGTCGGTATCGTCTTCCTTGATCTTCAAATGCTTGAGTTCATCGTATGCCGCGAGAACGGTTTCGATGATTTTTCTCTTGCGTCGGCTGTCGTTACTATCGGCATCGGCGGTGTTCAACTCGAACAACTCCGAGAGCTTTACCCTGCGGTTCTCCCGTTGCTTGCGATCCAAGTTTTCAACGGCATCGTAGAGGTACGCCATGGGCGTATTCATCGAGGCTTGGTTGTCGGGAGATACGTTGCTCTCCTGGCCAACCATGAAGTAGAAAAAGTTCGGGAGTTTGCCGCCGTTCTTTTTCTTGAACTCGATTCTCGGCTTTTCCAGCAGACGGAGAACCTTGTCCGCGTTGACGTCATACATACGCTTCGCCTTGTCGATCTCCATGCCGGACAGAACCGCCAGTTTGCAGATCTCACGGTACAATGGCATCAAGGAATCGAACGGCTCGTCCGACATCAGACGA
>JAZKXO010000109.1:0-2322 GCA_045611685.1 Eubacteriales bacterium
TATACCCAGGTTGGCACCATTCAGGGGCTCAACGACACGACAAACGGCACCGATATTTGCAACGGCGAGGCAATTCCCCTTTACCACAGCATTATGATCCCGCGCGGCGGTGATGACGGCAGAGGCGTGAAGGTAACGTCACTTGACGGTGCATACTTCCTGTTGGGAGGTGACTACACGATTGTCGAACCGTAAACCTGCGGTGAAGCTCATTCGTGCCCTCTCTGCCCTGCTTGCGGCTCTCTTCCTCTTCTCCCCCACCTCATTTTTCACCGAAGTAAAAGCTCTTCCAATGAGCTCATACGCCTTCGATACGATAAAAACGGAGGAAGAATTCCGCGTTGCGGTCGGCGTTCGATACGGCTCGAGCGCATACCCATTGCACGCAATGACATCGCCCTACGGCTTTGTTTTCGGCGAGGCGGAGATCACACGCACGGAGCATAATTTCACCCCTCTTTATACAATTGCAGAATCGGATATTGCCGCGGTGGTCGACACCAATCTGACCATCGGCTATCAGTCCTGCGAGATCGCAACAAGTGAAAAGAACACCGACATCGGCGGCTATCACGTTGAGATCACAAACTCCTCGACGAACATATGGAATAACCTTGAAGACCTGAAAGTCATTTTCGGCTCGCAGTTCGATCACGTTTTTCCCGCCTACATCAACGGGCAAAAAACGATCCGCATAGGCTCCTATCCGAACTATTCATCGGCTTCCGCAGCCGCTGCGGCAGTCGGCGCAACTCTTGACGACTTCACCATTTCGGTCGCATCCCCCTCATCCGAGGGCGTTTGCTTCCTCAATTCGGATTTTGATACCATACTCTTTGAATATTCGGGCGAGGAAGGCTTTTGCGGCGGCGTTTGCGCGCGACAGATAGCGGGCGCGGAATATTCTTACCTTTACTATTCAAGAAACTCCTTCCTTTATGACGGCGTTTTCTGCTTCAAAAGATACCTCTCGGATTCCGCCGGAGAAGGTCTTTCTATGATAAACCTCGTCAGAATGCAGGAATACGTTGAGGGCGTTATCCCCAACGAGATCTCGAACACCTGGCCAATCGAATGCCTGCGCGCATTTGCCCTTATGGTTCGCTCGTTCGCCATTGCAAACATCAACCGCCATTACAGCGCCTACGGATTCGACGTCTGCTCCTCATCTTGCTGCCAGGTATATCAGGGCAGAAAGCAGGTCAATGACACCGTCGTGGAAGCCGTCAGATCGACGCGTAACGAGATACTTGTTTGCGGTGATACGATAGTAGAATCGGCGTATTCATCCTCGCAGGGCGGATACACGGTCGGCTCGCAATACGTTTGGGGCGGCTCACTCCCCTACCTCGTCAATCAGCCCACACCTTGGGAGGACTACGGCGACGTCAAAAACGGACTCTGGACGGCGGAGATCACCGAAAAGGAGCTTGCCACCGCATTCAAAAATGCGGGATATTCCGCAATAAAGGGCAGCAGGATCGTTGATTTCAGCTATCAGACGAGCGACGATTCGCCCTACCTTTACAGCTTCACGGGAATTGACGAAAAGGGCAACAGTGCCACGGCAACCCGCGCGGCGAAGGTCAAATCCCTCTTCGGCTCAACCGTCAAATCTGCGAACTTCACGATAGCCAAGGGCGAGCTTACGTATACATACACCGACGTTCTTGAAAACCGCATCATCAACCTTGCGGGCTCCGTCAGCGGAAAGATCAGCGTTTATACGGGCGAAGGAATAAAGGAGACCGACGTCTCTCTCCTCTCCTTCATGACCGATCTCGGTCAGGCGCTGAGCGATGCCTCGAAGGCTCTCTTTGTCAAAACCGGTTCGGGAGTCGCAACGCTTACCCCCATCGAAGTCGGTGAGATCCCCGTTTCGACCATGCCCGACGCGAACGGATATTACACGATCGTGTCAAACTTCGGTGACTTCCTTGTAGTTTCCGACGTCCGCGACGTCACCGAAACGATCAAGGCGTCAAACAAGAACAATTACGTCATCGCGGGAATGGGCTACGGCCACGGCGTCGGAGCGAGCCAATACGGCGTCCTCCACCTCGCCAAAGCCGGCGCAACCTACGACCAGATCGTCCGCGCCTACTACTCGGGCACACGAATCGTTAATATCAAGGATTACTTTAATTAAAATTATGGGACAGAAACACCGCATGTTCGGCGTCTCTGTCCCATAATTATTCATTATTCATTATTCATCATTCATTATTCATTTGACCAATTTTGATTATTGATGAATAATGAATAATGAAGCCGCTTCGCTGATGAATAATGAATAAAGTTTTCAAACCTGAATATAGCAAT
>JAZKXO010000110.1:0-1104 GCA_045611685.1 Eubacteriales bacterium
AGCCGATTTTACGGACGGTTCTGTGGCTGGATATAAATATTTTGAATTCAACGGTGGACGCGGTAGGTTCTCTGTCCGCTGTCGTGGAGAGGGAGAGGGAAATATCGGCGTGTTTTTCTCAGAACCGCAGACAGAGTCCGAGGCTTCTGTGACAATATCACCTAGCCGCGAATGGAAGGATTTTGAAAGCGATATTGTGTTTCCCAATGGAGTATATCCGATTTTTTTACGCTTTGAGGGCAAGGGTAAATTTGATGTTTTATCGTTTGAAATAAAAAGATGCGTAGATTAAAAAATGAAAAAAAGGCGACGGAAATCCGTCGCTGTGTTCATATATTACGGTTGAAAAAGGACGAAAATTATGGTATAATAAGGTATCGAAATTTAGGAGGTAAATATGCTTACCTACACATACATATCAAAAGGAAAATTCGGCTTGGTTGAGAAATCAAAGCCGACGATACAGCACGAGAGGGATGCAATCGTCAAGGTCACGCTGGCGAGCATCTGCTCGAGCGATTTGCATATTAAACACGGCAGCGTGCCGAGAGCGGTGGAGGGGATCACGGTCGGTCACGAGATGGTCGGCATCGTGGAAGAAGTCGGCTCGGCGGTTATGCACGTGAAACCCGGCGACAGAGTCACGGTCAATGTGGAAACCTTCTGCGGCGAGTGCTTCTTCTGCAAGAAGGGATTCGTCAACAACTGCACCGACAAGAACGGCGGTTGGGCGCTCGGTTGCCGTATCGATGGCGGTCAGGCAGAGTACGTTCGCGTGCCGTTTGCGGATCAGGGACTCAACAAAATTCCCGATAGCGTAACCGACAGACAAGCTCTGCTTGTGGGTGACGTTCTTGCCACGGGATATTGGGCGGCGAAGATCAGCGAGAACACCGAGGACGATACCGTTCTCATCATCGGCGCAGGCCCCACGGGAATTTGCACGCTCCTTTGCGTGATGCTGAAGAATCCCAAGCGCATCATTGTGTGCGAGAAGGACGAAAACCGCATCAAGTTTGTCAACGAGCACTATCCCGACGTGCTGACAGTTACTCCCGAAGAATGCCTTGGCTTTGTCTGTGAAAATAGCGACCACGGCGGTGC
>JAZKXO010000111.1:0-51344 GCA_045611685.1 Eubacteriales bacterium
ATAACCCTCCGTTAAATCTTGTATGCAAATCTTCAAATTTGCCGGGTAATACGGATTCATGCCGGGTGTTTACGCAGCATCCGCAGGAATATAGATCCCGCATTGTCCGGGCTCCAACGCCTGTCGGGCATACGCACACACCGTTGACAGGTTATTACTTGGAATAGAGCTCGATGATAAGCTGCTCTTCGAACGGGAAATCGATATCGTCTCTCTGCGGGAGTGCAATCATCTTGCAGGTAAAGTTATCCTTATCCACATCGAGCCACTTGGGCGTGATAACTGCTTCCATCTGTTCAGCCAGTACCTTGAACTTTTCAGAAGAGCGAGACTTCTCCTTCAGTGCGCTTACATCGCCAACCTTGAGGATGATAGAGGGGATGTCTACCTTCTTACCATTCAGGGTGAAGTGAGCGTGACGGATGAGCTGACGGGATTCCTTACGGCTGCTTGCGAGACCCATTCTGTAGACTACGTTGTCAAGACGACGCTCGAGGATGCTCAGAAGGTTTGCACCTGCTACGCCCTCCTGTTTTGCGGCCTGTACATAGTAGGACTTGAACTGGTTCTCAAGAACACCGTAATAACGGCGAGCCGTCATTTTTTCTCTGTGCTGGAGTCCGTATTCCTTTACGCTCTTACGAGCCTGGGCATGGGGGCCCGGAACAGTGGGACGGCGGGAAATCGCGCACTTATCGCTAAGGCAGCGGTCGCCCTTCAAAAACAATTTCTTGCCTTCTCTGCGGCAAAGCTTACAGGAAGGACCGGTATATCTTGCCATATTGGTTTCTCCTCTCTTCGATTATACACGACGACGCTTCGGCGGGCGGCAGCCGTTGTGCGGGATCGGCGTTACATCACGGATCAGCGTGATATCGAGGCCGGCAGTCTGCAGAGCGCGGATTGCGGACTCACGTCCCGGGCCGGGGCCCTTTACGAATACTTCGACGGTCTTCATGCCGTGATCTACGGCAATCTTTGCGGCAGTCTCAGCAGCGGTCTGTGCAGCGTACGGGGTGGACTTACGGGAACCCTTGAAGCCCATTTCGCCGGCAGATGCCCAGCTGATTGCGTTGCCTGCAACGTCGGTGATCGTTACGATCGTGTTATTGAAGGTGGAGCTGATATGAGCCGTGCCCTTCTCAACGTTTTTGCGCTCGCGGCGCTTTTTGATTACTTTCTTACCGTTGTTAGCAGCCATTAAACTTGCTCACTCCTTTTACTTCTTCTTATTTGCGATCGTCTTAGCGGGACCTTTTCTGGTTCTTGCATTGGTCTTCGTGCGCTGACCGCGAACCGGGAGGCCCTTTCTGTGACGGATACCGCGGTAGCAGTTCGTCTCAACGAGGCGCTTGATGTTCATCGCAACCTCACGGCGGAGTTCACCCTCCACGGTGTAGTTGTTTTCGATCTCATCACGGAGTTTGGCGATATCTTCCTCAGTCAGATCCTTTGCACGGGTATCGGGGTTGATACCGGTTTTTGCCAGGATGTCCTTGGAGCTTTTCAGACCGATTCCGTAGATGTAGGTCAGTGCGATCTCAACGCGCTTGGAATTCGGAATATCGACACCGGATATACGAGCCATTGATTATTTCACCTCTTTTTGGTAATATAGGGGTTTTGGGGCTTTCAGATTAGCCCTGTCTCTGCTTGTGCTTCGGATTCTCGCAGATGACCATCACGTGGCCATGACGCTTGATTACCTTGCACTTATCGCAGATTTTCTTTACGGAAGGCTTTACTTTCAAAGTTTCTACCACCTTTCAGAAATATGCGCGTCAGCTTTATTTGCTGCGCCAGGTGATTCTGCCCTTCGTAGGGTCATAGATCGAAACCTCGACTGTGACCTTGTCGCCAAGCAGGATCTTGATATAGTTCATGCGGAGTTTGCCGGAAATATGGGCGGTTACGATCATATCGTTCGGCAATTTGACCTTGAAGGTTGCGTTGGGGAGCACCTCAACGACCGTACCTTCAAACTCCATTACGTCATCTTTCGGCAGAAAAATCTCCTCCTATCTGTCATCCGCTGTGCGGATGCGGGATCATCAGACCAAAGTCAGTAGGATCGGACCGTCGGCGGTCAGTGCCACCGTGTGCTCGTAATGAGCAGAGAGCGATCCGTCCGCTGTTTTCACCGTCCATCCGTCGGGCAGGACTTTCACATCGGATTTGCCGATGTTCACCATCGGCTCGATGGCGATCGTCATACCGTGACAGAGGCGGACGCCTCGGCCCGCGGTTCCGTAGTTCGGGACGTTCGGATCCTCGTGAAGATCATGACCGATTCCGTGGCCGACGAACTTCTTGACCGTCGAATATCCCATCCTCGTTACATGGCCGTCGATTGCCGCACCGATGTCGCCGAGGCGGGCACCGGGAGCGGCGGCAGCCTCAACGCCGAGATGGAAACTTTGCTTGGTCGTTTCGATCAGCCGGAGTGCCTCCTCCGAGACGCGCCCGACCGGGAACGTGTTGGCAGAATCGCCGTGGAAGCCGCCTATAAACGCACCGACGTCAATCTTTACGATATCCCCCTCCCGGAGCACCCGTTTTTTCGACGGGATTCCGTGGATGACTTCGTCGTTGATGCTGATGCAGGCGCTCGCCGGGAATCCACCGTAACCGAGGAAAGAAGGTTTTGCACCGCATTTTTCGATATGATTGCGAATGACGTCGTCGAGCTGTTTCGTCGTTACGCCTTCACGCACCATTTCGCCGGCGAGAGCCAAAGCCTCGCCCGTGATGCGGCCTGCCGTTTTCATCAGCCGGATCTGATCCGGATTCTTCACAAAAATCATGTTTACGCCTTGGATTCTTCGTAAAATTTGCTTAAGCTAACCCGAGGGCAGCAAACGTAAGTGCCGTTGTGTCCTCAAGTTTTTCCTGTCCCTCAACGGTCTTCAGAAGACCCTTTTGGGCGTAGAATTCTTTGAGCGGTTCCGTCTCCGTGTGGTAGACGGTCAGACGGCTCTGTACCACAGCCGGATCGTCGTCGGCACGGATCGTAAGATCGTCGCCGCAGACACCGCACTTCTCGCCTGCAGGGGAAGGATTGGACTCAACGTGGTAGGTTGCACCGCATTTTTTGCAAACGCGGCGGCCGCCCATGCGTGCCACAATTCTCTCATCATCCACTTCGATGCTGAGAACGTCGGTAATGCCTACGTTCATCTGATCGAGAGCTTCAGCCTGCGGGAGGGTACGGGGAAATCCGTCGAGGATAAACCCGTTCTGGCAGTCGTCCTTCCCAAGTCGATCACGGATGATACCGATCACGACCTCGTCGGGGACGAGTGCACCACGCTCAATATAGGATTTCGCCAGGGTGCCCATCTCGGTACCGGTAGCGATCGCCTCGCGGATGATCGCACCGGTAGAGATTGTCGGAATGTTGGCGGCAGCGGCGATCTTTTCAGCCTGCGTGCCTTTTCCGGCGCCGGGGGCGCCCAGGAGAATCAGTCTGATAGGTTGCTTCATAGTTCCATACCTCGCTTGTTATTCTTTATACTGCGAAGCCAAGGATGACAGAATCACTCAAGGAAGCCCTTGTAATGACGCATAGTCATCTGAGACTCGATTTCGCGGGTCGTTTCAAGAATGACACCTACAACGATGATGATGGAGTTTCCGCTGAAAGCAAGAGCGCTCATCTGGTTACCCGAGATGATGTTGGCGATCATCGGAACGATAGCGATAATGCTGAGCATGATCGCGCCGATCAGGATGATGCGGTTCACAATCTTGGTGATGTAATCAGAGGTGGGCTTGCCGGGGCGGATACCGGGAATGAACCCGCCGTTCTTCTTAAGATTATTCGCGATCTCGATCGGGTTGAAGGAGATTGCCGCATAGAAGTATGCGAACGCGATAATCAGAAGGAAGGTAATGAGGGCGTAGAACCAAGAGCCTGCACCAAACAGGTTAATGACCTTCTGCCAGAAAGAACCGTCCTTCGGGGGGAAGAACATAGCGATAGTTGCGGGAATCGTAATGATGGAGTTTGCAAAGATGATCGGCATAACGCCCGTCATGGTCAGCTTGATGGGCAGATTGGAGGCTTGACCGCCATACTGCTTACGGCCGACGACCTTCTTAGCATACTGAATCGGCAGGCGGCGTTCGCTGTCGTGCATAAAGATGACGAACACGATCATACCGAAACCGATAATTACGGAAACTGCTGCAATTACGATGCCCTTAACTGCACCGGATGCAACAGAGTTCCAGACGGAAGTGATAATAGAGGGAGCACCGGAGATGATATTTGCCAGAAGGATCATGGAAATACCGTTTCCGATACCGAACTCATTGACCTTTTCCGCCAGCCACATAACGAGGGACGAGCCCGCGCAGTAGCAGGAAACCGCAACGACAGCAGCGAAGAAGCTGGTGTCGGTGAGTGCACCGTAGTTCTTAAGCATCATATAGTAACCGATAGCGGTAACGAGTGCCAAGCCTACGGTTACGTAACGCGTGATCTGGGTAATCTTCTTCTGACCTTCCTGACCATCCTTTGCCATTCTTTCGAGGGCGGGGATAGCAACGGTCAGAAGCTGCATCACGATGGAAGACGTGATATACGGGGAAACGCCGAGCGCGAAAAGTGTTGCCTGTGAAAATGCATTACCGGACAAAAGGTTCAGGTACTGGAAGATGGAGCCGTCCGTCATCAGCATCATCTGATCAAGAGCAGTCTTATCGAGATACGGAATCGGGATCGCAACACCAACACGGTAGAGCAGAATAATGAAGAGCGTGAAGAGGATCTTCTTCTTCAGATCTGCGATCTTCCATGCATTCACGAGAGTCTTAAACACTTAGATCACCTCGGTCTTTCCGCCAGCCGCTTCGATCTTTTCCTTTGCGGTAGCAGAAAAGATTTTGGCCTCAACGGTGAGCTTCTTCGTGATCTCGCCGTTGCCGAGCACCTTCAGGCCGTCCATAGCCTTGGTTACAAGGCCGGCTTCCATAAGGGCAGCAAGATTGATCACATCACCGTCGTTAAACTTGTTCAGATCGCTGACATTCACGATTGCGTAATGCTTTGCGAACTTGTTATTGAAACCTCTCTTGGGAAGTTTTCTGTAAAGCGGGATCTGACCGCCTTCGAAACCGGGACGTACACCGCCGCCGGAGCGAGCGTTCTGACCCTTGTGGCCCTTACCTGCGGTTTTTCCGTTGCCGGAACCCGGGCCTCTGCCTTTACGCCAAGCGGGCTTTACGGAGCCTTCTGCCGGTGAAAGTTCATGGAGCTTCATGCTTTAGTCCTCCTTTATAAATTCTTTTCTATGGATGATTGCGGGTCCGGAGGGCTTTACGCCTTCTCCACAGACACAAGATGTGCAAGGATCTTTACCTTGCCGGCGAGAACCGCGGAGTCCTCGTGGACGATCGCGTCGCCAATCTTGCGGAGACCGAGGGAAGCTGCCGTAGCCTTCTGATTCGGCTTAGTACCGATCAGGCTCTTTGTAAGAGTTACTTTTACCATTTCCATTGCGTACCTCCTCAGCCGATGACCTTATCTGCATCGATGCCGCGGGTCTTGGCGACCTGCTCTGCCGTGCGGAGGTCCTTCAGTGCTTCAAACGTAGCCTTAACAACGTTCGTGGGGTTGTTGGAACGGAGGCTCTTTGCGCGGATGTTCTTGATACCGGCAAGCTCTACAACGGCACGAACCGTCTTACCTGCGATAATACCGGTACCTTCCGGAGCCGGACGAAGCAGAACGGAGCCTGCGCCGTACTGACCGAGAACATCGTGGGGAATCGTGTTGCCCTTGAGGGAAACCTCGATCATATTTTTCTTTGCGTCTTCGATACCTTTGCGGATTGCTTCCGGTACCTCGGCTGCTTTGCCGAGACCGTAGCCAACGTGACCGTTGCCATCGCCCACAATCATAAGAGCTGCGAAGCGAGCGACACGACCACCTTTTACCGTCTTAGACACACGGTTTACGACGACGAGCTTTTCCTGCAGCTCGAGCGTCGACGGGTCAAATCTCTTTGCCATTCTAATTTCTCCTAATTGAATTGAATGAAATGTTTAACTGCGGAATTAAACAGTGTACAAACCGGACTTCCGGCGGGTTCTCGCGAGTATCTGAAATCAGAATTTCAGACCGCCCTCGCGTGCACCCTCTGCCAGCTCCGATACACGTCCATGATAGATATAACCGCCGCGGTCAAAAACGACCACTTCGATACCTTTTGCTTTTGCACGCTCTGCAACAGCCTGACCAACCTTCTTGGCAGCCTCCTTGTTGGAGCCAATGCCCTCAAAACCGGCTTCGTTGGAAGAAGCGGAGACAAGGGTCTTGCCCTGCACGTCGTCAATGATCTGCGCGTAGATGTGCTTGTTGGAACGGAACACAGCGAGACGCGGACGATCTGCGGTACCGCTGATCTTAGAGCGAACACGAAGATGTCTCTTAAGACGCTGCTGGTTCTTATCTTTCTTTGCGACCATAACTTACGTCTCCTTTCTTTACTTACCGGCCTTACCGGACTTACGGCGAATGTGCTCGTAGTCGTACTTAACGCCCTTGCCCAGGTACGGCTCCGGCGGTCTCTTCGAGCGGATTTCCGCTGCGATCTGACCAACCTTCTGCTTATCTGCACCCTTTACGATGACGGTGTTGGAATCCGGTACGTCGAACGTAACGTCTGCCGACTCGTCAAAGGTGATCGGGTGAGAGTGGCCCAGGTTCAAAGTGAGCGTCTTACCGGACTTCTGTGCACGGTAGCCAACGCCGTTGATCTCGAGCTTCTTCTGGAAGCCTTCGGTTACACCGATGACCATATCGCTCAGAAGAGCGCGGGTAGTGCCGTGGAGAGAACGGACCTGACGGTCATCGTTCGGACGGGTTACGGTCAGGGAGCCGTCCTTGTTTTCAATCGTCAGAGCGGGATTGAAAGCGAAAGAAAGCGTGCCCTTGGGACCTTTTACAGTGACTGCGTTGCCCGCTTCGATCGTAACGGTTACGCCTGCGGGGATAGCAATCGGTTCCTTACCAATTCTTGACATTGTACTCTCTCCTTTCCCTTACCAGACAAAGGCGAGAATCTCGCCGCCGACCTTTTCGCGTCTTGCGGTTTTGTCGGTCATGATGCCTTTGGAAGTAGATACGATTGCGATGCCGAGGCCGTTCATAACCTTGGGCATGTCCTCGTAGTTGGAGTAAATACGGAGACCGGGCTTGGATACACGGCGAAGACCGTGAATTACCTTCTGCTTACCAGCCTCATACTTCAGGGTGATGCGGATGAGACCCTGCTTGCCGTCCTCGATGATCTGAACGCCCTTTACGTAGCCTTCAGCGAGAAGAATGTCGGCGATTGCCTTCTTCATGTTGGAAGCGGGGATATCTACCGTTTCATGCTTTGCGTTGCTCGCGTTGCGAACACGCGTCAGCATGTCTGCGATAACGTCTGAAATCTGCATAATCTTTTCCTCCTGTCATGCAAGTACATAATTTCTTGCTGCCGTATTCCTACGGCCGCTCACCGGTGGTTAAACCGCTGTCCGGTTTCCTTCCGGTGCGGAACTCATTAAACCGGCGACCCTGCCGGTGGGGTAACATGTTCGATTACCAGCTTGCCTTTTTAACGCCGGGAATCTCGCCCTTGTATGCAAGCTCTCTGAAGCAGATACGGCAGATACCGTACTTGCGGAGATATGCATGCGGACGACCGCAGATCTTGCAGCGATTGTACTCACGAGTGGAGAACTTCGCCGGAGCCTGCTGCTTCAAGACCATAGCCTTCTTAGCCATCTTCTAAATCCTCCCCTTATTTCGCAAACGGAGCGCCCATCAGAGCAAGCAGCTCTTTGGCCTCAGCGTCTGTGGTTGCGGTGGTGACGAACGCGATATCCATACCGCGGATCTTGTCAACCTTGTCGTACTCAATTTCGGGGAAAATAAGCTGCTCTTTGAGACCGAGAGAGTAGTTGCCGCGGCCGTCAAATGCATCGGGATTGATGCCCTTGAAGTCACGAACGCGAGGCAGGGAGAAGTTGAAGAGTCTGTCAACAAACTCGTACATTCTCTCGCCGCGAAGCGTAACCTTTACGCCGATCTTCATGCCCTGACGGAGCTTGAAGTTTGCAACGGATTTCTTAGCGTAGGTCGGAACCGGCTTCTGACCGGAGATGAGCGTGAGATCTTCGATGATGCTGTCGATTACCTTGGAGTTGTCCTTAGCTTCGCCTGCACCGACGTTGATCACGATCTTGTCGAGCTTCGGGATCTGCATGACGCTCTTGTATTCGAACTTCTTCATGAGAGCCGGAGCTACTTCTTCTTTATAAAGCTTCTGAAGTCTAGCTGCCATCTTACAACCTCCGCTTACAGTGCGGCGCCGCATTTGGCGCAGACACGGATTTTCTTGTCGCCCTCAACCTTGTGAGCGACGCGGGTGGGTTTATTGCACTTCTCGCAGAAGATCTGCACTTTGGACGCGTAGATAGCACCTTCGGTTTCTACGATGCCGCCCTGTTCCTGCTGATTTCTGGGTCTAACGTGCTTTTTAACTACGTTTACACCCTCAACGATGACCTTACCCTCTTTGGGAGAGGTCGCTACTACCTTGCCCTTAACACCCTTGGAGTTACCGGAGATTACGATGACAAGGTCGTCTTTCTTAACGTGCATTTTGTTTGCCATTTCGTTTCCTCCTTACAGTACTTCCGGTGCCAGGGACAGGATCTTCGTGAAGTCGTTCTCGCGCAGCTCGCGCGCAACAGGCCCGAAGATACGGGTGCCCTTGGGGTTTTTATCTTCTCCGACAATAACAGCTGCGTTTTCGTCGAACTTAATATAGGATCCGTCTGCACGGCGGAGTCCCGATACGCTTCTGACGATTACAGCTTTTACGACATCGCCTTTTTTCACAACACCGCCCGGTGCGGCTTTCTTAACCGCGCACACAACGATGTCACCGATGTTCGCATATCGTCTACCGGTGCCGCCCAGCACGCGAATGCACATAAGCTCCTTCGCGCCGGTGTTGTCGGCTACCGTCATCAATGACTGCTGCTGAATCACTTGAGCAAGTCCTCCTGTTATTAATTTCTCGTACGTTCTTTGACGTACATTTTTGAGGATACCTTATTTAGCCTTCTCGATGATCTGGACGAGTCTCCAGCGGATCGTCTTAGAAAGCGGTCTGGTTTCCATTACTTCTACGGTATCACCGATGCCGCACTCATTTTTCTCATCACGAACGTGAATCTTGGTGGTGCGCTTAATGATCTTACCGTAGGTGGGGTGCTTTACATTGTCTGCGATAGCAACAACGATGCATTTGTCCATCTTGTCGCTTACGACCTTGCCCACTCTGGTCTTTCTCAGATTACGGGTTTCTTCCATTTCTCAGTACCCCCTTATGCGTTCTTCTTCTCACGGATTACGGTCATCACACGAGCGATGTCGCGCTTAACGTCCGCGATCTTGTGGGGGTTATCGAGCTGATTGATTGCGTGCTGAAAACGGAGGTTGAAGAGTTCGCCCTTCAGCTCTTTCAGCTTAGCATCAAGCTCTACTTCCGTCATATTCTTGATTTCCGTAGCCTTCACAGCTTAGCCCTCCACTTCTTTGTTCAGTTGCTCCCGCGTGACGAAGCGGCACTTGATCGGGAGCTTGTGCATTGCGAGACGCATTGCTTCTCTTGCGATATCCTCATTGATTTCGCCCATCTCGAACATTACGCGGCCGGGTTTTACAACGGCTACCCAATACTCGGGAGAACCTTTACCGGAACCCATTCGGGTCTCAGCCGGCTTCTCGGTGATCGGCTTATCGGGGAAAATTTTGATCCATACTTTACCGCCACGCTTGGTGTAACGGGTCATGGCAATACGGGCAGCCTCAATCTGGTTGCTCGTGATCCATGCGGGTTCCATTGCTACGAGACCGTACATACCGTTCGTGATGGTGTTGCCGCGGGTTGCGCGACCTTTGAGACGTCCGCGCTGGACGCGTCTGTATTTAACTCTCTTAGGCATCAACATAGTTAATTTGCGCCCCCTTCGGTAGTTTCTTTCGGTGCTGCAGGAGCGACAGGTGCGCGCATCGGACGGTCAGAGTTTCTCATCGGACGATCACCGGTGCGGTTCTGGCCGCCGCGGCGGTCGCCGAAGTTTCTGCCGCCGTCACGGCGGTCGCCACCGAAGCCACGGCCGCCCTCACGGCGATCGCCGTTTCTGCGGTCACGACGGTCGCCGTTTCTGCGGTCGCCGCCGAACTTCTTCTTATCCTCGGCTGCGAGGGTCGCGCCGGTCTGGGTGCGAGCTACTTCGGAGAGAACCTCGCCCTTATAGATCCAAACCTTTACGCCGATCTTGCCGTAGGTGGTGTTAGCTTCTGCAAAGCCGTAGTCGATATCCGCGCGCAGCGTCTGCAGCGGGATAGTACCCTCATGGTAGTGCTCGCTTCTTGCGATTTCCGCGCCGGCGAGACGACCGCTCAGGTTGATTTTGATACCTTTGGCGCCGAGACGCATGGTACGGCCGATTGCCTGCTTCATCGCGCGGCGGAAGGAAACGCGTCCTTCGAGCTGGCTTGCGATGGACTCAGCAACGAGCTGTGCGCACATGTCGATCGGCTTCACCTCGATTACGTTTACAGCAACGGAGGTGCCCATCATCTTCTCAAGCTCAACGCGGAGCTTTTCGATCTCGGTGCCGCCCTTGCCGATAACCATACCCGGTTTCGCGCAATGGATGAACACGCGAGCCTTGCCGGCGTTGTCGCGCTCGATCTCGATCTTCGGGATGCCGGCATCCATGAGTTTCTTCTTCAGATATTTTCTTACGTTGTAATCGGATACAAGCGTATCACCGAACTTTTCGTCAGCAGCGTACCATCTGGAGTCCCAGTTCTTGATAACGCCAACGCGAAGTCCGTGCGGATTTACTTTCTGACCCATTTTTCCAGCCTCCCTCTTTATTCTTTCTCTGCTACCTTAATGGTAATGTGGCTTGTACGTTTGAGAATGCGATCGCCCGAGCCTTTACCGCGGGGCATCATTCTCTTCATCGTCATGCCGGGGGTCACATAGCATTCGGAAACATAAAGTTTCTCGACGTCCATGTGGAAGTTATTCTGTGCATCTGCCACTACGCGGTCAAGCAGTTTTGCCAAGGGTTCGCAGGCAGCCTTCCGGGTATTCTTCAGAATACCGGCGGCAACAGCGGTGTCCTTGCCTCGAATCAGATCGAGAACAATCTTGACCTTGCGCGGGGAGATGCGAATGAAATTCTGGGTTGCTTTTGCTTCCATTATCTCTTAATCCTCCCTGTGCGAATCATTTACCGTTGTTGGATGTTTTGGAGCCGGCGTGTCCTTTGAACGTGCGGGTCGGTGCAAATTCACCGAGCTTGTGGCCGACCATATCCTCGGTTACATATACCGGGATATGCTTTTTACCGTCGTGGACAGCGATCGTGTGTCCGACGAATTCCGGGAAAATCGTGGAAGAACGGGACCATGTTTTGAGGACCTTCTTCTCGTTCTTCTCATTCATTGCACATACGCGTGCGAAGAGTTTTTCTTCGACAAAGGGTGCTTTTTTCAAGCTTCTGCTCATTTACGGTGCCTCCTTCCTTATTTGCTGTTTCTGCGCTTAACGATGAACTTGTTGGTTCTCGCCTTGTTGTTGCGCGTCTTCAGGCCGAGTGCGGGTTTACCCCAGGGGGTAAGCGGACCGGGATGACCGATCGGAGACTTACCTTCACCACCACCGTGCGGGTGATCGCAGGGGTTCATAACGGAACCGCGGACGGTCGGGCGGATGCCCATATGACGTTTCTTACCGGCTTTACCGATCTTGATGGTATCATGCTCGATGTTACCGACCTGACCGATCGTTGCCTTGCAGTTCAGCTGGATATAACGCATCTCACCGGAGGGGAGACGAACGAGAGCGAGGCCGCCCTCTTTACTCATAAGCTGTGCCTGCGCACCGGCGGAACGAACGAGCTGTGCGCCCTTACCGGGGTTGAGCTCTACGTTGTGGATGAACGTACCAACAGGAATGTTAGCAAGCGGCAGGGTGTTACCGGTTTTGATATCGGCATCTGCACCGGAGTAGAGGACGTCGCCGTCCTTCAGACCAACGGGCGCGATGATGTAGGATTTCTTGCCGGCTTCGTTTTCGAGAAGTGCGATGTACGCGGTGCGGTTCGGGTCGTACTCGATACCGATAACCTTGTTCGCGGTAGCATCCGTTCTCTTGTAGTCCATGATACGGTACTTGATCTTGTTTCCGCCGCCTTTGTGACGAACGGTGATCTTACCGTAGCTGTTACGGCCTGCATGCTTTTTCTTGGTAACGATGAGGCTCTTCTCGGGGGTGAACTTGGTCAGTTCCTCAAAGGAGGGGACCGTCATATTACGGCGCGACGGAGTCGTCGGCTTAAATTTCATTGTTGCCATCGTCTCTTTCCTCCCTCTTAGTTCAAGCCCTCAAAGAACTCGATCGTCTTGGAATCGGCAGTCAGAGTAACGATTGCCTTTTTCCACTCGGCGGTGTAGCCCACCTTGTAACGGAGTCTCTTCGGTTTTCTCTTCATAATAATGGTGTTAACAGCCGCAACCTTTACGCCGAACAGTTCTTCAACGGCGTGAGCGATCTCGGGCTTGGTAGCGTCAACGGCGACTTTGAAGGTGTACTTCTTATCGGCGAGGGCGTCCATGCTCTGCTCGGTGATAATCGGCTTCAGGATGATGTCCTGTGCAAACTTCATTTTGCATACACCTCCTCGATCTTCTTGACGGCATCCTGTGCAGCGACGAGCGTCGTGCAGTTCAGAACGTCATATACGCTGAGCGTATTGGTCTGGGTGGTCTTTACACCCGGGATGTTAGCGAAGCTGGCGATTACCTTCTCGTCTGCCTCAGGGAGAACAACGAGGGTCTTCTTGCCGGCGCCGATAGCGCTGAGCATAGAAGCCATGGTCTTGGTCTTATACTCTTCGGTAGCGATCTTATCGACAACGATCATCTCATTGCCGGCAACCTTAGCGGAGAGAGCGCCGAAGAGAGCAAGTCTCTTAACCTTCTTGTTGAGTTTGATGGTGTAGGTGCGCGGCTTCGGACCGAGAGCGATACCGCCGTGCGTCCACTGAGGAGCGCGGGTGGATCCCTGACGGGCGCGGCCGGTACCCTTCTGTCTCCACGGCTTCTTACCACCGCCGGAAACTTCCGAACGGGTCAGCGTGGACTGGGTGCCCTGTCTCTGGTTAGCAAGGTAAGCCTTGACAGCCGTATGGAGGACAGCGCCGTTTACATCGGCAGCGAACACAGTGTCAGAAAGAGTCATCGTTCCAACTTCAGCGCCTGCCATGTTTACAACCTTAATCTCTGGCATTGTACTTCCTCCTTCCGATTATGCTTTCACGCTGTTGCGAATGAACACGATACCGTTCTTGGCACCGGGGATGGCGCCCTTAACAGCGATCAGGTTCTTCTCAGCGTCTACTTTTACGATTTCCAGGTTGAGGATGGTAACCTGCTCGTTACCATACTGACCTGCCATCTTCTTATTCTTGAAGATTCTTGCAGGGTCGATTACGCCCATGGAGCCGGACTGACGGTGGATCGGACCGATACCGTGCGTCTTTCCGAGCATGTGAAGATTCCATCTCTTGATCGCGCCGGTATAACCGCGGCCCTTCGTGATACCGGTAATGTCGACCTTTTCGCCTGCGGCGAAGGTATCGGCGGCTACCACGTCACCAACGTTCATCTCAGCTGCGCCCTCAAGGCGGAATTCCTTCAGGTGTCTCTTAGCGGAAACGCCTGCCTTTTTGAAGTGACCTGCCTCAGGCTTCGTTACGTGCTTGTCGCTTACGTCAGCGAAACCGAGCTGAACAGCGTCATAGCCGTCTTTTTCAGCGGTCTTCTTCTGGACAACGGTGCAAGGACCGGCTTCGATTACGGTTACCGGAATCACGTTGCCCTTTTCGTCGAAGATCTGGGACATACCCAGCTTCTTGCCGATAATGCCTTTTTTCATTTTCTTTTTCCTCCTGATAAAGGTTATTGGTTGATGTCCGTGTTTTTCCGCCTGCCACAGCGGCGGCGCATCAACATGACCTTACCGTCATCAAGCTCACGAACACAGCGTGTCCGTTTCTCACTCTGTACGGCGGGGTTTAACGGCGGGCGGTGTGCCGATTATCAGTTCAGCTGAAGATCGATATCCACACCGGCGGGGAGCTCGACGTTCATGAGAGCTTCGATCGTCTTCTGAGACGGCTTTTTGATCTCAATCAGTCTCTTGTGGGTTCTCTGCTCGAACTGCTCGCGGGAATCCTTGTACTTGAATACAGCACGAAGGATCGTAACGACTTCCTTCTCGGTGGGCAGCGGAATCGGACCGGATACTTCGGCGCCGTTTCTCTTTGCGATCTCGACGATCTTCTCAGCTGCTGCATCGATAATGGTGTGTTCGTAGCTCTTGAGTCTCACACGAATTTTTTCGTTGCCTGCCACTTTAGGTTGCCTCCTGTTTTATTTGTCTTTGAGGCGCGGAACACTCGCCCGGGCGTTTCCAACCTTCCCTGAATGAAACCGGGTTCCATATGGCCAGCATTACCACACGGGAATCCGGGAAACCAAGCAGGATAAGGGGTTTTCGCGAAGGCCGAGTGCTATTCGCCCGAATTACATCGGACATACTCCACGGAAATTCCCTGCACTCCGCCCGTCGGCAGAAGGCAGCAACCTCCCGTTTCATCGCACATCAAGCCTATATATTATACTACATAAATAGCGGTACATCAACACTTTTTTTATATTTTATGAAAAAATTATATGTAGAAATTTTATAGAATTTTTTGCCGTGTTTTTGTGCACTTTATCCATATAAATGAGTGTTTTTTCGCAAAAACCACGATTTTTCGGCTTTTCGGCACCCGATCGGTCAAAAATATTTGCATTTTTTGCGACGGCTGTGCATTTTTTTGCCGATTTTTTCGAATTTCGACCGCTTTTCTCAAGAAAATGCGCCCGAGCACCGCATAAATCTGCCCGTCGATCCCCCTTGGGATATGCACAGCCATATTATATTATAATAAAAGGAAGAAAATTTCGCCGCACTCTTGCGTGAAGCGGCAGATTGTGGTAATATAATAAATGAAGTTTTTGTGATCTCAGAGGTAGGCTCTATGAAGAAAAATCTCATATATAAAATCCTGATCGGCGTTTGCAGTGCCCTTTCCGTCGCGGCAGCTGTGTTTTTGTATTTTGCTGAGACGGTCAACTACGATCTGTCCATTCAGCATTTTGAGAAAAGCTCCCCGTTTGCGATCGGCGCATCCCTCCTCATCGGCACATCCGTCGTTTCGGGCCTTGCAGCCGCATTCCTCAAAAGAAAAGACGCGCCCGACGCCCTTACGAAAACCTCTTCGCTCGGCATGTTTGCCTCGACCGTTACGGCGTTTATGATGTTCGCATCGTTTATTCTCTCGATTCGCCGTCTCGCCGAAGGGATGCCCGTGCTCGAGCTCGTACAGCTCATACTTATGGTACTGTCGGCGGCGTTCTTCTTCCTCGTTTTCTCGGGAGAGAAAACGAAGGGCGGCGGATTTGCCCTTTTGTCCCTCTGCCCGATGCTGTACGCATTCGTGTCTCTCCTTCTGGTCTATTTTGACACCACGTACGGGATGAATTCCCCGCTCAAAGCGTACAGCTTGCTTCTTTACATCTCGATGGCGCTGTTTTGGAGCGGTGAAGCACGTGTGGCGCTCGGACGCACGCATCTCGCCTCGTACACGTTCTTCGGTGTGCTCTGCCTCACGTTCACTACCACATGGGGCCTTTCAGGGGCGGCGATCGCACTCTACGACACGGTAGGCCACAGTTTTTCCGTTATCACTGCGGCGATATCCATAGCAATCGCGCTGTTTGCATTTGCGCGGCTTTGGTCTCTCGCCACAGCCGAAGAAACAACCGACGAAATGAAGGAGGAAGACGAACGTGAAGAATCTGACAGTGAATAAGACCACCTACCGCGTGGCGGCACTCCTTCTGGCAGTTCTCCTCGTGTCCGCATCGGTTCTCACCGCGTGTGGCAAAAAGGATGAGCCGCCCTTCAGCGAGCACATCCCCGACGCGCCCGAAGCATTTTACGTTTACGACGAAGCTGACGTACTGAACGCCGAGGTGAAGGCACACATCATCTCGCAAAACGACGCTTTGTTCGCCCTCTGCGGCGCACAGATTGTTATCGTCGCCATCCCGACCACAGGGGATCTCCCTATTGCGGATTTCGCCCACCAGCTTTTCAACAAATGGGGCATCGGCTCCGCTGAGCGGGGCAACGGCATCCTCGCGCTTCTCTCCATCGACAGGGACGATTACTGGGTTCTCCAGGGCGAGGGACTCTCGGACACGCTTCCGAACGAAGTCCTCCGCGCGATGAACAACACGCATCTCGAGCCGTATTTTGCAAAAAAGCAGTACGCTGACGGCACCAGAGCGCTCGTGGATGCGCTCGTCGCACATTTTGAGACTCTCTATTCCATCGACGTCGACACGTGGAGCGGCGCGCCCGGCGAATTCACACCGGCGCTCCCCGAAATCACCACCGAGGAGGAGAACAGCAAGCCGTCCGTGGCCCTCGCTGTTCTGATGTGGGTGATCCTCGGCGTTATCGTGGTCCTCATCGTGATCGCGATTCTCAAAAACATAGGCGGGGGCAATCGCGGCAGACGCAAACGCTACAACGCGCGCACCGCACACGTCCGAAGCGCGAACTATCCGCGCGTATATTATCCGAACACGCGGCCGACAGGCGCTCCCCGTCCAAGCGGCACAGCACATCCCACAGGCGCTCCACGCCCAATCGGCACAGCACGTCCCACAGGCGCTCCACGCCCGACAAACGCCACCCGACCGGCAAGCACACAGCCGCCAAGACAAAGAATACAATAACGAAAGATAGATTTATGATTTCCATAAGCACGTCAAACCTCGCCTACCGCGTCGGCGTGCGTGAGATCCTTTCCGGCGTCACGTTCTCCCTCGAGGACGGCGATCACCTCGCCATCGTGGGCGTGAACGGTAGCGGAAAATCCACGCTCATGCGGATGATCACGGGCGAATATACACCCGACGAAGGCGCAGTCTATATCGCGAAAGACAAAACCGTCGGTATGCTCGAGCAGGATGATGCCTTCAACATCCTTAGAGGCGATCCCGGCTCGCCTATTGACGAATCGGTGCTCGGACAGATGTACGCCGCCTTCCCCGAGCTTTGCCGCATGGAGGCGCGCCTTGCCGAAATCGAACGGCAACTGACGACGGCAACGGGCGACAAACTGAACTACCTGAGCGCGGAGTTCGCCACGCTCAACACGCGATTCGCCGCTGACGGCGGACTCCATTACAAATCGCGGTGCCGCAGTTTTCTCGTCCGCCTCGGCTTCCCCGAAGAGTTCCACTCGATGCCCATCGAAAAACTGAGCGGCGGCCAGCGGACGCGTCTTGCCCTCGCGAGACTCCTGTCGCGCGAGCCCGACATTCTCCTGCTCGACGAGCCGACGAACCACCTCGATATGGACACGATGATCTGGCTTGAGGGGCATCTGGCATCGTACAAAAAGACGCTGATCCTCGTGAGCCACGACCGCTATTTCCTCGATCGGGTAACGAACAAAACGCTCGATATTGAGAATCACACCGCCACGCTCTATAAGGCAAGCTACACGGGATTTTTGAAACTGAAAGAGGAATTCCGCGCAGCGCAGGAGAAAAAGTACCAGCTCCAGCAAAAGGAGATCGCACGGCTCGAGGCGTACATCGCCCAGCAGCGGCAATGGAACCGTGAAAGAAACATCATAGCGGCAGAAAGCCGCGAGAAAGCGATCGCCCGCATGGAGAAGGTCGAACGTCCCGCCGACGTGCCCGACTCGATTCGCTTTATGTTCAACGATGCGGGCGAGAGCGGAAACGACGTGCTCTCCGTGCGAAAGCTTGAAAAAACCTTCCCCGGAAAAACCCTTTTCAAAAATCTCTCCTTTGAGGTGAAAAAGCGCGATCATCTCCTTATCCTCGGCCCGAACGGATGCGGAAAATCCACGCTCATAAAAGTTCTCCTCGGAAAAATCCCGCCGGATGCGGGGCGAATCGAATTCGGCTACAACGTGAGCGTGGGCTACTACGACCAGGAGAACCAAAACCTGGATCCGAAAAAGACGGTTCTCGAGGAGCTTTGGGACGCGTATCCCTCCCTCACCCAGACGGAGATCCGCTCAACCCTCGCCCTCTTCTTGTTCCGCGGCGACGATATCGAAAAAACGGTATCCGTCTTAAGCGGCGGCGAACGCGCACGGCTGACACTCGCAAAGCTGATCCTCTCGAAGATGAACCTCCTCATTCTGGACGAGCCGACAAACCATCTCGATATCCAGTCGCGCGAGGCACTTGAAAATGCGCTCGCGGCGTTCGACGGCACGATCATCGCCGTGTCGCACGACCGATATTTCATCGACAAGCTCGCGACGCGGATTCTCGCTCTCTCCCCCGACGGCGGTGACGACTTCCGCGGCGGATACAACGAATACCTCGCCTGGAAGAACCGCACGGCGGAGGGCGACATACAGACAGCGGAGGAAGAAAAGCCCTCCACCGGGAAAGAGCAATATCTCGCACGCAAGCAAGAAGCGGCACGTCAAAGACAGCGCGAGAAGCGCAAACAGACGATCGCCGTGGAGATTGAAACGCTCGAAAAGCGCCTCGTCGAGATTCAAGATGAACTGTTCGGCGAAGCCGCCTCGGACTACAAGCGAGCGGCAGAACTGGACGACGAACGCATCTCGACGGAAGACCGCCTGATGCAGCTGTACGAGGAAGAGGAAGAATTGAAAAAGGATTAACGAAAAAGGCTTGTGCGTACGCACAAGCCTTTATTTTATTCTGTTTTTCTCAGCCGTGTCGGCAAAATACTCTGCCATAGCCGTATCCGGCTCGAAAACGATACCTATCTGACTGCCGGCAGAATCCTCAAAAACTGCAATATACGAGCTCGGGCGGAGAGACACCGTATAATTGTACAGCCGCGCGGACGGATGCCGCTTCAGTATTTCCTTCTTCGCGCCTTTCGGCGAAAGCGCCCCAAAATACAGAAGCTCATCCATAGAAAGCCGCGCTTCCGTGACCCCGATACGCTGTCCCTGCGATTTGGTAACGACAAAATCCAGAGAGGACGGCGGGAGATGACGGACGTGAAACGCACCGACTGCCGCTGAAACCGTGCCATCATCCACAGCATCGCCGCGCGGCAGAACGGCGTAGGAAAACGACGTCATAAGATATCGCACCGTAATATAGATTCCGGCAGAAAGAAACAGAAACGCCGCCGCCTGAAATGCTGCACGCGCCGATTTGAGAACAGGCGACAGCATAAAAACAGCGATGCCCGAGGCGATGAGAACGGTAACGATCCGTCTCACGGGAGCGGCATCGGGTACGGGTGTGTGGCGCATACGCAAAACTCCTTTTTCTTTTTTCGTCAAAAAAGCGCAAGACCGCATTGAAAAACAATGCGGTCTTTTCGCGAAGCTTACGCTTCCTTTTTGATTATCTCTTTGCCATCATAATAGCCGCAAGCCTTGCAGACACGGTGGGTCAGATTGTATTCGCCGCAATGCGGGCACTTCACCATACCGGGCAGGGCGAGCTTCCAGACGTTGGAGCGTCTTTTGTCTCTGCGCGCTTTGGATGTTTTTCTCTTCGGTACTGCCATCCTCGAAACCTCCTTATGGGACTAATATCTTTACACTAACCTATATTATACACTATTTATTGCGGCTTTTCAAGTAGTTTTTGCAAAACTTTCAGTCTCGGATCAATTTCTTTTTCGTTTTTGCACCCGCAATCGCCGTCGGCGAGCCTTTTTCCGCACTTCGGACAAAGGCCGGGACAGTCTTCACGGCACACGTGACGCATCGGAAGTTCCAAAACGAGCGCTTCTACAATGTCCGCGTCGATCTCAACCGTACCGTTCGTCATAGTGAGGATATCCTCGTCATCCGCGTCGATCCCGTCGGGCAAAGCGTGCGCGCCTTTCGATTCGATCAGTCTCTCTATCGAAAACGAAACGCTGGTGGAAATCGGTGCAAGGCACCGGTCGCACGCCGTCTCATATGCCGCGACAGCATCGGCTGTCAGGGTGAGATATCCGTGATTGTCCTTGATTCTGGCGTTCACCTTCACCGGCTCGGTGAGCGTAATGCCGTGCGGCAAAGTTACGTCCTCCTCGCGTGGGGTTACGTCAAAATCCACTGTAAGCTCTGTTTTTTTGCCTTCCAAGAGGCAAGTCAGATCTATTCGCATAGAAAACTTCCTCCTGCTATAAATCCGCAATAACGTTGCGATTATTTATTATATAGGAAATTTCGCTCCGTGTCAATGGCTGTTCAGAAAAAAGTTACACCCCAAAGACACGTTCCTCTTGTAAGTTTTCCATAAATTTGTTATAATATTCCCGTAACTGAATGGACAAATGAGGTTTCCCTATGAAAAATGCAGGCCAGATCGCCAAAAGCGTAATCGTTTTCATCGTTCTTTTTCTGAACGCGCTGTTTATTTTCCGCTGCTGCATCGCGAGCGATGAGAGCACGCTCAAATCACTGACCGTCACGGACACGCTCCGGGAAGCGTACGCGGCTGATCCGAACGTCGAAATGATCACGCACGAGCTGCCCTTTGAGATTTCCGAAGACGGATATATGACCGCGTATGCGCTCGTCATGATCCCGTCGATCGAACAAACGCAGATCACCGTCAGATATAACGAAAGCATCTACGAATACAACAAACTCCCCCAGGACGCCGCCTTCACATACCGTCTGACTGATTCCGTCACGGGTGAAGAGGTCGCAGGCGAGGTGCTTGCCTCCACGAGCAAATGGATGTACAATTACCGCCGCATCGTCTTCGACGGGGTGTCATGGACAAAAGAGAACAACCTCACCGTTTCGATTTGGTGCGGTGACGAAAAAATTACGGAACTAATGCTTCATCACGTTGACATGAACGTGGTAAACGAGCCGTACAAGCTGAGCCGCAGCGAGTTGAGATGGCTCACGGAAAAATAAAAAAATAAAGCCTGCCGAAAAACGGCAGGCTTTCTCTTACCATATGAACGGCAGAAGGCGGTACTTCACCCTCTCCTTGTATTCCTTGTAGCCGGGGAGTTCTTTTTCGAGGAACGCCTCCTCGTGCTTTATCCGCTTTGCGATGATAAACGGATATGCGAGAAAAATGAGGAACGAATACACCGATCCGAGAACGAGCGGCATAGAGAGAAACAAGAGAAGCGTTACAGCATACATCGGATGTCGGACGATCCCGTAAAGGCCCGTGTCAACCACCGTCTGATTCTCTTGTACCTCGATCGTCCGGCTGAGGTATGCGTTTTCTCTGAGCACCTCGGCGTATAGAATGTACGCAAAAAGGAACAAGGCCGCCGATACGATCACAGCCCATCGGGGCAATGCGTACCAGCCGAAGCGGAATCCGAGTCCGGGGGCGGCGAAGCCGACGAGAAACATAAGCCCGCTCAGTTTTACGACGAGATTTTGCTCCTTTTGCTTCTCTTTCGCTTCCAGCCGCTTTTTGAGAAGCGCGGGATTCTTTACCATCATCACGATGCCCGCAAAGAACATAGGAACGAACAAAATCCCCATAAAGAGCCAGCCGTTCCAGTACAAAAGCGTTCCCGCGGGGAGGAAAATGAGCACCCCTACCAGAACGACGCCCAAAAGAAATTTCGTGATCGCCTCAAAGAAAAGTTTTACCGTCATAAAAGTTCCTCACAAAGAATCGGTATTCTTGTGCCGACGGATGCGGCGTATCAGCCAAAAAGCAGCGAGGGCAAGAACACACGAAAGCAAAAGTATCGCCGCGAATATTGCGAGCAGCACAAAGCCCAATCTGTCCCAGTCGTCAAAAAGAAACGCCAGAACCGCAAAAACAAGCAGAGCGATCGCCGCGACAAAAAGAGGCAGAAGGCGAAGCCACCTGTTTTTCACCTTAAAGCAAAGGAGAAGCTGCACGGAGAAATACACCGCAAACGAGAGCAGAACGAAATATTCCAGCCGCATCTCAAATAAGCCAAAATGAATCATAGTCTATCTCCTTTCGAAACGCAAGATTTACTGAATCCACCATTCCGGGGTTATCTCACCCAGTTTTACGGTGCGCCCCGCAGCGTAATCGAGCATGATCTCGATATCCCGGTACTTCCCTGCCATAATCTGCACCATCAGTTCACGGCAAGCGCCGCACGGTGCACCGTTTGATCCGTCCGGAAGAATGCACAGCACTTTGTCGATTTCCTCATCGCCATTCGTGAGCATTTGAAAAATCGCATTTCTTTCCGCGCAGATACCGAGCGTAGAGCACGTGTCAACACATACGCCCGTGTATATCTTGCCGGATTTCGAAAGCACAGCCGCGGACACCTCACCGCACGTTACGTACTCGGAGATCCGACGCGGGCTGAGCACCGCTTTGGCCGCCTCGTACATTTCCGTCCATATTTTATCCATGAATCTATCTCCCGTTTGGTTTGATTTTGCGTCAAGATGAGCACCCGATTCGCAGATGCGTCGGGATGGACACGCAGTTTATACTTCTTTTTCAAAGATCAAGTCTATTTGCTGTGTATGACCTGTTCCGCGCTGCTTTGTGGGAATGCATCCCACATACCGCCAACCGTTTTCCGCTCTTTTGTTAATGATGGAACGGTAATCTTCAATACTGTAGATGTTTCCGGCACCGAAGCCCCCTCCGCCAAAATCATAACTTACCGTTTCGTATTCATATCTGTACATAGTGAAGTCCCCCCACCGAATTATCGTTTGCCGTACTGACATTATTCTATCATAAAAGCATTTCAAAATAAATAGTGCACGCCAAAATTTACAAAAAAACAGCACCCACGAATGTGAGTGCTGTTCTGATGATACAGTGTATGTGATTATCGTTTGGAGTTATAATGTAGGTGTTTTGTATCGTTTGAAAAAGTGCGGTAATATAATGACCTGTTGTAATTATGGTATTATATCTTGGTGTAGGTTTGGGTATATTTTATCACTTCGGACATCAAAAGGATATTAAGAAAAAATGAAATTCGCAATTATTCAATTACTTTGCAAGCCCTTACCATTAAATTATACAGTGAAATTGTTCCACATGTACCCTCAATAGTAACGCTTTCGCCTTTATGCAAATCAGCAAGAGCTTCAGCATTTTTTGAATCAAAATTACATTGAACACATCCAAAATATGAGTTGTCTACGACCAGCAAAACATTCGCACTTATAAAGGCATCTGCACTATTTATATCACTTATTACACCTGTAACCCGAACTGTTTTTCCATTATATTTTTGCTCAGCAGCTATTTCATTTTCAGCAAAAGCATTCCATAATTCATTTGCAGTTACTTCAATATAAGAAATCTTAGGTATACTCAAGTTTTCAATATATTGACAAGCTGTGCATTTTCTTGTTTGTTGCCCCTCTTTTTCAGCTGTAGGTTCTATATTCACGATCCAATCGCCAAAAGAATGAGGGATTGTCGAGCCTTTCTCAACCGTTTCAGTTGTTCCGCACACAGAACACTTGTTTATAAATTGTTGGGGGTGTGAACAAGTTGCCTCTATCACGCTTCCCTCAATCCACGAATGATTTAGAAAATCGCCAACCTTTTCGTATTCGGTTGTTTCGCACTCTATACACTTCTTTTTTATTTGTTTTTCAGATGTACATGTTGCCTCTGCGACAACCTCTTCCATCCATGTATGATGTGCTTCAATAATTTCTAAAATTTCGTCATTACATAGTGGACATACTTTTTTTATATATCCACTATTGGTACATGTAGAATCCTGTTGTTCTATTACACCATATTCGTGAGCACACCAACCAACGGGATCCATTTTGGGGCCCACTATCATTGTAGTAATAAACATAATTAAAAAAATTACAGAAGCAATTGCCGAAATTGTTATTGTTTTGTTAGCATTGTTCTTTTTTTCAGTTTTTTTTGCAATTGAAAAAATAACTTTCAATACAAAGGATATTATTAAAACACCAATACTTAAGAAAATGCCCAAAACAGAAATCACTACTAATGCCATACCCTTTTCTCACTCCTAAAACAAATAATAAATAAAAAAGTGCGGCTACCGAAGCAACCGCACAAAAACGCAAACTCCGATAGTCGCCAAACTAACTTCATGTGAAAATGGGTGCAAGCACTCTATATCATCATAAATGGAATTTGCATTTTATCAAATTCAACTATGATATAGATATGCTCAAAAAAGAGTCTAACTATCCCTATAAATAAAGACAGCACACCCGTTTTTTCACACATATTAAGTTAGTTTGGCAGCTATATTTTATCATCATCGAAACTCAATGTCAATATAAAAGAAAAAAGACCCCCGAAAAATCGGGAGTCTTTTGTATATGATAATAACTTATCGTTTGGAGAACTGCGGAGCGCGACGTGCGGCTTTGAGACCGTACTTCTTTCTTTCCTTCATTCTCGGGTCGCGGGTGAGGAAGCCGGCCTTCTTGAGGGGGGCACGGAACGTCTCATCTGCGAGGAGAAGAGCGCGTGCGATACCGTGACGGATTGCACCTGCCTGGCCGGACAGACCGCCGCCGGCAACGTTAGCAACTACGTCAAACTTGCCTTCGGTAGCGGTTGCTGCAAAAGGCTGGTTGATGATGAGTTTGAGGGTCTCAAGACCGAAATATGCGTCGATATCCTTACCGTTGATGATCACGGAGCCGGAGCCGGGATATACGCGAACGCGTGCGACAGAGCTTTTTCTTCTGCCCGTACCGTAAAAATAGGGCTTAGCACTTGTATACATTCTTTATACTCGTCCTTTCTTATTTTACTTCATACGGGGTGGGATTCTGAGCCTGTTGCTTGTGCTCGGGACCTGCATACACCTTAAGACGGGTGATAGCCTTGTCGCCGATGGAGTTGTGCGGGAGCATGCCCTTAACGGCATACTGCATTGCGAGCTCAGGCTTGGTTGCCATCAAGGTCTTGTACTGAACCTTCTTAAGACCGCCGATGTAACCGGAATGATGATAGTGATACTTGTCCTCGAGCTTGTTGCCGGTGAGGACAGCCTGTGCTGCATTGATGATGATCACGAATTCACCGCAATCCACGTGGGGGGTGAACTCGGGACGGTGCTTGCCGCGCAGGATATTGGCAGCCGTGACCGCAGTCTTACCGAGGGGCTTACCTGCCGCATCGATAACGTACCACTTGCGCTCAACGGTTTCTTTCTTTGCCATAAAAGTGGACATAGCGTTCCTCCGAAAAAATATGGATGTTTTATTTCAACGTGTAGAATTATAACACATGGGAAAGGCACTGTCAATAGGTTTTTGCATAATTTTTGAAAAATTTTAATTTAGCACATTCAATGCTCTCGTTTTCTTCGTTTTTCTCTCGTTTTCTCGCTCGCAAGTAAAAAACTTTATTTCGGTTTTCAGAGCTGGCGTTCGTTTTCTCTTCACAGATTTCCGCCCCACATTGAAGATTACGCGAGTTCGTGAACGAACTCGGGCAATCTCGGGCAGGCAGCCGCCTCGCATGCAAATTATGATCACGAACGGCTGCCTGCGGTTGACAAAGTCCCCATTTCGATGTACAATATATAATATATAATGGAGGGAGTATACAGCCATGGTGGATCTGCTTCAGTTACAGAAATATTTTATCCTTTCCCATCTCGGTGAGGGCGATACCGCCGTCGATTTCACGATGGGAAACGGTCACGATACCGCGTTTCTATCAAAAACCGTAGGGCCGACCGGCTCGGTAACCGCGTTCGATATTCAGCCAAAGGCGCTCATCAGCACCGAAGCGACCCTCAAAGCCGAGGGATGCCCCGACAACTGGCGGCTCATCTGCGCCTCGCATGACCGCGCAAACGAATTTGTAAAAACGCCCATCAAAGCGGGCATGTTCAATCTCGGGTATATGCCGGGCAGCGGCAACAAGCAGCTCACCACCATGCGTGAGACGACGCTTCCCGCCGTGGAACGCGCCATCGGTATGCTCGGACGTGACGCGATCCTTCTCGTGGCAGTCTATCCCGGACACGAGGAAGGCGCACTCGAGGGCGAGGAACTGACGAAATATTTCTCCACCCTCTCCCGCTTCAAGATGACCGTGGCGAAATTCCGTCTGCTCAATTCGCCCACTTCCCCGTTCTTCATGATCTGTGAAACGAAATAACGGAGGCCGTATGCAGTATCAGAACGATCCGCGCCGCCAAAAACCGTCCGGCGCACGGCGGCCGAGTACCCCTCCCCGAGCAAATCCGAATTTTGCCGCACGCGAGGCGGAGATCGCCCGCGCCCGTACCGCACGCGAGGCAGAACTGAAGCGCCGCCGCATAATGGAAGAAAAGCGCCGCCGTGCCAAACGAAAACAGGCGATCCGCCTCTTCTTTCGGCGCGCGCTCCTCTTTTTAATCATCCTTATCTTTTTGGCGGCTGTCGCCGCCGTCGGATTCGCCATCCATTTCAATCACACGAATAAAGCGGAAGAGCCCTCCCGCGTGTCTTACACCTTCGGCGGGGACGAGGGCGATCCGCTCTCGAAAGATCTCGCCTACCAAGGCGGCGTTTTGTATATTGACTTTCACGAGACTGCCCGCTATCTCGGTCTTGCCGCGATCGGCGACGGGAACAGCATGCGCTACGTGATCACCGACAAGGCGACCGACAGCGCAGGAACGGGCAAAGAAGAAGACGTGGTTTTCTACGCCGACTCGGATCTCGCCCTTGTGAACGGTCAAAAAATCCGCATGACGGCCAAAGCATGCCTGAACGGCGATCACTATCTCGTTCCGCTCTCCTTTATTGAACAGAACGTATCAGGCGTGATTGTCCGCACGGAAAAGAACGCCGTATTCGTCTCCCGCGTGTACACGGACAACGGCGCCGAACCGATCTCCTTTCTCTTAAAGTCGACCGATCCCGTCTCCCCCGTACCGGAGGGAACGGACGGCATCGTTACGGAGCGGCCGCCCGTCGCGCCGCCCACACCTGACGTACCGGCAAGAACGGAGGTTACGTTCAAGAGCGATCTTTCGGCATACGAGAAATATATGAATCCCGAGGATCGGGACGGCTATCTCATCCTTGTGAACGCGAAAAACACGGTAGACGAATCATATCTGCCGAAGGATCTGACCGACGTTAAAGACACCCGGAAAGACGGACGCAACATGCAGAAGATGGCAAAAACCGCCGCCATGGCGCTCGAGGCCATGTTTATTGAGCTGCGTGCCGAGGGCTTCACCGACGTATCGGTAACCAGCGCATACCGCTCGTACACCTATCAGGACTATCTCTTCAATATGTACACGGACAACGAGATGGCGAAGGACAAAACGCTCACGAGAGCACAGGCGGAGGCAATCACGGAAACGTATTCTGCCCGCCCGGGCACGAGCGAGCACCAGACGGGGCTATGCTGTGATATGCACAATCTTTCCTCGGCCCAGACAGCCTTTGCAAAAGAGGATGCGTACAAGTGGCTCCGAGACAACGCGTGGAAATTCGGCTTCATCGTCCGCTTCCCCGAGGGGAAGCAGGATATCACCGGCATTTCCTTTGAACCGTGGCACTATCGCTTCGTGGGGCGCTATCACGCAAAGGCGATCTACGAATCGGGGCTGTGTCTCGAGGAGTATATCGATACGCTGTCATAACTGAAATCACAAGGAGGAGGCAAGAATGAACGGAGATATCGAAAAGAAAAACAGTCTGCTCGGCACGGCGGCAGTGATGGGAATCATCATCCTTCTGTCGAAGGCGATGGGCCTTTTGCGCGATATTCTCGTGGCAAACGCGTTCGGCACGACCGCTCCTGCCGTTGCCTACGAAACCGCAAGCCGCCTTCCCATACTGATTTTCGATTTCGTCCTCGGCGGCGTCGTTTCCGCCGCGTTCATTCCGGTATTCAACGATCTTCTCGTGAAAGACGGTAAAAAGGCCGCGATGCGCTACGCCGCCTCGTACGTGAATATGATCTCCCTTCTGACCGGCGCGGTAACGCTTCTCGGGATCCTCTTTGCCTCGCCGCTCGTGAAGGTTTTGGCCCCCGCGCTCCCACCCGAGGTACACGCTCTCGCGGTAGAGCTGACGAGAATTCTTTTCCCTATGGTGATCATGACAGGACTCGCGTTCTCCTTTGTGGGAATACTGCAATCCATGGGAGAATTTCAGATCCCTGCCCTCATCAGCCTCGTCTCCAATTCCATAATGGTTTTGTATCTCGTCTTTTTGAGCGACCGATTCGGTATCGTCGGCCTCGCTGTCGCCATGCTTCTCGGCTGGTCGGCGCAGGCTGTCGTACAGATCCCGAAGCTCGTCCGATTCGGCTTTCGCCCGTCGTTCAAGGAAGGCGTTTTCTCACCCGCCGTCGGGCGCAGTCTTAAAATGGCACTGCCGATCCTCATCGGCACGTGGACGCAGCCGATCTGCTCCGTTTTCAACACCCGCTTCGCTTCCTCCCTCGAGTCGGGACGGGCAATCACCGCACTCGGCTACGCGAACCGCCTTTACACGATCATCGTCGGCGTGTTCTCGTTCGTCGCGACGAATCTGCTGTTTCCGTATTTCTCCCGCGCGTCAGCAGAGGGGGATCTCACGAAATCCCGCCGTATGATGGTCTCGTCCGTGAAAACGCTTTGGTTTATCATCGCACCGATTGCGGCAGGCCTTCTCGTTTTGTCCGAACCGATCGCGGCGATCCTCTACGAGCGCGGCGAGTTCACCCCCGCCGACACGGCGCTCACCGCCACGGCACTGCGCGCGTTTGCAGTCGGTATGCTCTTTATGGCGGCAAACGAGGTCTTGACGAAGGCGTTCTTCGCTGAAAACAAGCCGAAGATCCCGATGGTAACGTCCCTTATTGCGATGGCGGCAAACATAGGCTTCGTATTTCTCCTATCCCCCCTCGGCATCGGCGGCATTGCGCTCGCTTCCGCTCTGGCGGTTGCCGTGCAGTCTCTCTTGAATGCCCTCTTTATGCGCCGCCGATCCGCCCCCCACATGCCGATCACGGATCTCTTTGATCTTATAAAATCCGTTATCGGTGCCGCCGTCATGGGTACGGCGCTCGTCTTCATTTATCCGCATCTGCCGAGCAGCAGAATCGCCGGAACCCTCCTTTCGGTGGTGATCGGCGCCTTCATCTACGCGATTTCGGCGATCCTTCTCCGTTCGGAGGAAGCATCGTTTATCCTTACTAAACTGAAACGAACGAAATAAAAGAATCTCTCACCGAAAGGAGGCGCCGCTTTTGCAGGAGCGTGTACCGAAAACCACCCGTTTTCTCTCCCTTTTTCTATGCAGTCTTTTGACGGTTACTCTCGCGGCTTCTTTCGCGCCGCCCGTATGCGCCGTAAGCACCCCCGCCGAAGCGATCCCTCTCATCGCCCCCGCACCCGCGGCAGATGCGGTGATGCTCGAATCCTTTGAGGACGGCTATCTCACCGGCTGGATACAGGAAAGCGGCGTATCAAAGCTCTCTTTTGAGCGCGCAGACGGTATCCAATGCCTTAAGGCAACCGCTATGCCGGAGGCGGAAAACAACACCTACGCCATACTCCGTCTTTTCGGCGCGGAAGGACGACTAAATCTTCTAAACAACGCCCGTGTTACCGCCACCGTAAAGATTGAGGGCGATGCCGATACCCTGTATACCGTATCGCTCCGTCTGTTCTCCGGCGTTGAAGAGCGGACAGCCGAGGCAAAAATTCCCGGCGGCAGCTGGTACGCCGTGTCCGCGGATATCGCCGAATGGAATCTGCGTCTGGCAATCGACGCTGCCGAGATCGTCATAACCGATTCAGAAAACGGCGGTGTGGATCATTTCCTCATCGGCAATCTGACGGCGAGCGGTGAAGCCTCCCTCGATGTTGCCAACACGTTTCTTACCTTAGGATTCACCGCCGACGGCGGCACTGCCGAATACAAGGACGGCATCTACGTCTTGAACGCAGGTAGTGACGGCATCATGACACTCCTTGCCGACGCCGCACGCGCCGATTATACCCCCGCCGAAGGGACGATGGCTCTTAGGATAGTGATCTCCGGTGCAAAAGAGGGCGGCACTGTATCCCTTGCGGTGTCCGATGCGTTCTCCGGTGCGTCTTCGTTCGAGATCTCCTCATCCTGCCAGCTCTACAGCGGCACGAACACGTATCTTCTGCCTTTCAGCAATTCCTTCCCGCTTTACGCCTACCGCCTCAGTTTCTACGGTCTGTTTTCAGACAGTTATCTCACCGAAGGCGTGCATCTCGTCTCCGTGTCTCTCGTCAACCTCCCCGACACAAATAAAAACTCCCTTGCCAAAATCTCTGAGTTTACTTTCGGAGACGCGCTTTCGAGCCTTACAGTAAAAGGCTCGCTCCCCTCCGACACCGTGGCAAAATTCATTGACAGCACGCTTCTCTTGTATGAAATACCCGTTTGGGCGGATCCCGATACCGTTTTTGAAACGGCTGAACCTCTCGCGGAGATGAAAATTTCCACCCGTTTCTCCTTTGAGACGCCCCTCACGGGGCGTGAAGCCGCCGCCGCAGTCAGCCGATATGCGGTCGTTCTTAAAACCGACACGGAATCGATCCCGGTTGTGGCCGCACGGTTTCCCGATATGCCGACAAGTGAATCCCCCGCCACACGCTCACCTGTTGGTCTTGCCGGGGCTGACGCCGCTGGTGCGTTTGCCGCCAATGCCGCGAACGTCATCGTGGACGTGTACGTGGACGAGCTGTTAGGCGGTGTTACCGGCAACACGAGCGGACGTCTTTGCGTGCGCGGCGGACGGCACTACTACCTCGATTACGAATACCTCCGAAAGCTTGACGACGAGATCAACTTCTACATCGCGGCGGACGTGGACGTATACCTCCGCCTTCTCTCAAGAACGGATCTCTCCGCGCGCGGATTCACGTTCTCGAGCCCCGATGCTCAATATTTTGCTTTCGACGTACAAAACGAGGACGGCGCCTATATGCTTTCCGCCGTCACGGACTATATCGCCGCACGATACGCGAATCTGCGTGGATTCATTCTCGGAAACCGCCTCGACTCTGCCGTATACAACACGGCAGACGTTACCGACACGAATGCATACGCCGCCCTTTGCGCCGATACGATGCGTATTATTTATACCGCCGCTGCGACACACATTCCGGGAATCACCGTCATAGCGCCGATCGGGCATTATCTTGACGAGACACCCATGAGATCGGCTCCCGCAGGTACGATGCACGATCCCGTGCTTCTCTCGGTGTATCTCTCTCGGCACATCACGGAAAGCGGCAAGATGCCGTGGGGTATGCTCTACATTTCCGACAACACTGCCGAAATGATCGGCCACGCGGAAAACATTCTCACCAGAATGAAAGCTGTGCAAACCGCTGTCCCCGAGGAATTTTTCCTCCTCTGGCAGCCTCCGTTCGCATACAGCCCCGAGAGCCTGCTTTTTGAATACGAGGCGCGAAGCCTGGCGGCCTCGAAGTTAAATCCGCGCGTTTTCTTTCTTGACGTAGGAAAACAAGAGGATCCGGAGCAGTTCTATCGTCAACTGAAATACGTGGAGCTTTCGGGTGACACGGGACGCCATCTTACCGAGTCAAAAGCGGAAATGCTCACGGACGAAGGCACGGAACCGCTTTACACGGGCAGTTACACGCTCTATAATTTCAAGAAATCGTTCAGTACTCTCCATTGGATCGCGGGCAGCGGTTGTTCTACTCTCACAACGCAGGCAGGCATCATTGCCGAGGGAGAGCGTACTATGCACGCGGAGTTCTCCGATCCAAACGATCCGTTCCTCAAAGCCAACGGAAGCATTCTCTGTATGATGCCCGCCGCACTCGATTTCACAAGGGCGCCGATCGTTACCGTCAAACTCCTCGCAGTCTCGTCCCTCGAATCGACCGATTCTGCTGAGTTGGTATTCGTATTCGGCAGCGGCGACGCGCGGGCAGAGTACGAGATTACCGTGCCCGTTGGGCAGGTCGTTACCGTGGTGTGCGATCTCTCCAACTACGCCGATGCCTCGCACGTCAACTCCGCGGCGATCCTCGTTGAGGCCAACTCTGCCGTTACGCTCGACATTGCGCATATGTACTGTTTCAGCGAAACGCACACGTCCGACGAGCTGACTGAGCATTTTACGAAATCGCTTGCGGGCGATACGGGAAGCGGTAATGACGGACGCACACTCTCCTTTACCCAGATTGCGCTTCTCTCAACCGTCTTTGTGATCACATTGTCCGTATTTGCTCTTCTCACCCGCCGAGGACGGCAAGATTAAACAAATAAAAAGAGATGCTGTACAGCATCTCTTTTTTGTTTTATCAGATCTTTTCAATCTCACTGCGCACTTCGTGCTTCGTGCGGTCGCGCACCTCGGCACGCTTTGCGTCGTTGAAGCGATCGAGCGTACCAACGAGGTAACCGGTAATACGGCGGATGCGCTCAAACGGTGCATCGTCAGTCTCTTCTCTGCCGCAGCACGGGCAGGTGTTGCCGATGATTCCCGTGTATCCGCAGACCGGATCGTGGTCGACGGGATGGTTGATCGCGCCGTAGCCAATGCCGGCTTCCTTCATGTTATGAACGATCTGCTCGAATGCATCAAGGTTCTCAAGCGGATCACCGTCAAGTTCAATGTAAGTGATGTGTCCGCCGTTGGTCAGCGCATGATACGGTGCCTCAAGCTGGATCTTCTCGTAAGCGGAAAGCTTATGATATACCGGCACGTGGAAGGAGTTGGTGTAATACTCGCGATCGGTAATGCCGGGGATGTTGCCGAAGCGCTTTTTGTCCATACGGATAAAGCGGCCGGAAAGGCCTTCAGCCGGCGTACCGATGAGGGAGAAGTTCAGCCCGTACTTCTTCGTTGCCTCATCCGTGAAGCGGCGCATGGAGCCGATGATCTCAATGCCCAGTGCCTGTGCCTCTGCGCTCTCACCGTGGTGAACGCCGATCAGTGCCTTCAGTGCCTCAGCGAGGCCGATAAAGCCGATCGTGAGCGTACCGTGCTTCAGAATCTCGCCTACGGAATCGTCAGGTTTCAGACCGTCGGAATCAATCCATACGCCCTCGCCCATAAGGAACGGGTAGTTACGCACGCGCTTTTCGCACTGAATCTGGAGACGGTCAAGGAGCTGTTTTACAACGAGCTGCATCTTGCGCTCCAGTTCCTCAAAGAACCAGTCTACATTGCCTTTCGCATTGATTGCGATACGGGGCAGATTGACGGACGTGAAGCTGAGGTTACCGCGGCCGGTAACGACTTCGCGAGAGGGATCAAAGTGGTTGGCAATTACGCGGGTACGGCATCCCATGTATGCGACTTCCGTATTGATGTCGCCTTCCTTATAGTACTGCGCGTTATAGGGCGCATCCATAAAGGAGAAGTTCGGGAACAGACGCTTCGCGGAAACGCGGCACGCCAGTTTAAAGAGATCATAGTTGGGATCGGCGGTATTGTAGTTCACGCCTTCCTTTACCTTGAAGATCTGAATCGGGAAGATCGGCGTCTCACCGTTACCGAGGCCTGCCTCGGTCGCGAGCAGGATGCTCTTTACAACGAGGCGTCCTTCCGGCGACATATCGGTACCGTAGTTCAGAGAGGAGAACGGGATCTGTGCACCGGCACGGGAGTGCATGGTGTTCAGGTTGTGAATGAGCGCCTCCATTGCCTGGTACGTTGCGCGCTCGATCTCCTTCTGCGTGTAGGAGATAACGAGGCTTGCGACACGTTCGTTGTTCGCATTCGGTGCTGCCTTTGCAATCTCCTCACGGAGAGCGGCCTCCATCTCACGGGCGGAGCCGATGGACGGAGTGAGTCCGCGATTTGCGAGCGTTTCGATAATGCCAAGCGCCGTCTTCTCAGCTTCTTCTGCACCTTCCATATCGAGGAGTTTGATGAGGTTGTTGCGGAACAAACGCTTGTACGTCTTCTGAACGCCGGGAGCCATCGCGTAATCAAAGGTAGGCACGCTCTGGCCGCCGTGCTGGTCGTTCTGGTTTGCCTGAATCGCGATGCACGCGAGTGCGGCGTAGGACTGAATATCGTTCGGCTCACGGAGTCTGCCGTGGCCCGTGGAGAATCCGTCCTTGAACAGCTTCAGAAGATCGATCTGGCAGCAGGTCGTCGTCAAGGTCAAGAAGTCAAGGTCGTGGATGTGGATATCGCCCTCCACGTGCGCCTTCGACACCTGCGGATCGAGAATGTACAGCTCGTTAAACTCTTTCGCGCCCTCGGAGCCGTATTTCAGCATCGTACCCATAGCGGTATCTGCGTTGATGTTGGCGTTCTCGCGCTTAACGTCGTTATCCTTCGAACTCTTGAACGTCAGATCCTCGTACACCTTCATAAGGCGCGTATTCATCTCGCGCACTTTCGTACGCTCGGCACGGTACAGAATGTATGTTTTAGCGGTTCTTGCGTGGCCGTGGTTGATCAGCGTGGTCTCCACCATATCTTGTATCTGCTCAACCGTAGGAGTAACACCCTCCTCACGGCACTTTTTATCCACCTGCTCGGAAACCTCGCAGGCAAGAGCCATTGCCTGATCGTAGTCGCTGCCGCCTACAGCCTGCGCTGCTTTAAAGATCGCGTTTGCAATCTTTTCTATATTAAAAGGAACTTCGCGGCCGTCTCGTTTGATGATTCTGGTAAGCATTTTCTCCTCCTGTCATTTTTTAACAAATTCAATATATATAGGGTGTTTTTGTTTTGCGATGCACAACATATTGTGCCGTGTTCAATTATTATAATCCTTTTTCATATATTTGTCAATAGACAAAAGCGAAAAATATCGCACAAATAACAAACGCCTAATTTATCTATTCTGCCAGTATACGTCTCCACACGGGTAAAAAACATAAAAACTTCGCTATTATGTGAAAATAGAAGGATGTTTTTTGTCACAAACACAGAGATCGAGGCAAAACCCGCACACTATATCTTGTGCCCTGAAAGTGGTCCGCACTTCCGTACACAGAACAGCGCGGTACGATTCGCCTTTTTTTCAATATTTTTTTCTGAAAAATGCTTGACAAACCACGGATACTACTGTATAATATATAGGCGTTGAGCGCATGCGCCACTAGCTCAGTGGATAGAGTGCCCGGCTACGAACCGGTAGGTCGCAGGTTCGAATCCTGCGTGGCGCGCCAGAAAATCCGTGAGGGGTTTGTCCCTTGCGGATTTTTTGTTTGTGCGCAGCTAAGCGGGATTCGAAGGGCGCGTGTAAAAAAACAGTCCGGGGGACTGTTTTTCCGCGCCACAGCTCCTGTCCGCGGCAGGGCGAATCCTGCGTGGCGCGCCAATTACGGATACCGAAAGGTATCCGTTTTTGTTTGTGTGCATACACAAAAAGGCCATCGGTTTCCCGATGGCCTTTTCCTATTATTATAATTACGCCTTCGCGGCCGCCTGAATCATCAAAGTGTCGCGGCTGGACTCAATGACTTCCTCGGTCGTGAACTCCGAGTCCTTGCCGGCAATCTCGTCAAGGAACGAATCGAGATACGTCCTGTTTCCTTCCTTCACGGGTACGTGAACCGTCTCTTGCGTCTCCGTCAGCGTCATGCTGATGTCGCCGCCCACATTGCCTTCCACGTTGTTATACTCCAGCATACCCTTCGTTCCCCAATAGGTGAAGCGCCAATACTGCGGCATGGAATACGTAATGAGGCCGGGCGCAGAATACGATACGTCCGCGATTACGCCCGTACCGCCTTCCAGTTCCAGCATAAACTGTGCCGCATCGCAGAAGTTCGGCTCCTTATCGGCAAACGCATTCCACGTTCTTGCCGCTACGATGCGCTTCATCTTCTTGCCGGTGATATGTTTCACGATATCCACGCCGTGAATGGCAAGATCGTTGATCGTACCGCCGTGCTTGCCGTCCTCGAAATACCAACCGGGGCGGGAGCCGTAAAGAAGCGGATGCTGACCGGTGAACATAACCTGGTGGATCTCGCCGAGCGTGCCGGCGTCGATGATGTCTTTCACGGTGAGGGCATAGTTGCTGTACCGCATATCGAGCATACAGCCGACCTTAAGACCTGTCTTCTTCACGAGCGCTTCGATCTTTTTCAGTTCCTTCAGAGAGGTGCAAATCGGCTTGTCGATCTGCACGTTCTTGCCTGCCTTCAATGCGGCGATGACCATCTCACCGCGGCGGCCGTAATAGTCGCCGATCGCGACGACGTCCACGGAGGGATCTTTCAGGATTTCCTCGTACGAATCGTACGTAAACTCCACGCCGTGATTGTCGGCGGCATCTTTTCTTGCTGCCTCGTTTTCTTCCCACGCACCGACGATTTCGGTATTCTCATTGGCTCTGACCAGATCAAGAAGGCGATAAATGTGCCCATGTCTGAAGCCTGCAAATGCGTACTTTACCATATCCAAACTCCCCTTTTTCAAATTATATACACAATTTTCCTTTTATTGCACGTATGCCATTATTATACACATTTTCGCCCGTTCTGTCAACACGGGACAGAAAAAGACTGCGGCGAAAATCCGCCGCAGTCGCGTATTTTATTATTTCATTATTTCAGCATACCCGCGAGGATGCCTTCGGCTGCCGAGAGTGCCTCGGCGATCTTCGAGAGATCCTTACCGCCGGAGGTGGCGCTGTCGGGACGTCCGCCGCCCTTACCGCCGGTGATCGCGCTGACTTCACGGAGCAGATTGCCCGCGTGCGCGCCTGTCTTCACCGCATCGGCGCCGCAGACTGCCATAAAGTTCAGCTTATCACCCGTATGGATCGCAATAACGCCTACCGCATCAGCCGTTTCCTTGAGCGTATCGCAGAGAGAGCGAGCCGCATCCATAGACATAGCGCCGAGATCCGCCGTAATGAGCGAGACGGCACCGACCGTCTTCGCGGATGCGCGGAGCGCGTCGAGTTTCGAGGAAGCAAGGCGTGCATTGAGTGATTCAACCTCGCGTTTTTCTTCCTTCAGTTCGCTCTGCAGCTGTGCCGCACGCTTCGGAAGATCGCCGACGTTCTGCGCTTTCAGTTCCTTTGCGGTATCACTGAGGAGCGCGTCCTTCGATGCGAGAAGATCGAGCACGCCGCGGCCCGTTACCGCCTCAATACGGCGTACGCCCGCCGCTACGGACGACTCGGAGACGATCTTGAAAAGGCCGACGTTGCCGGTATTGGAGCAGTGCGTACCGCCGCACAGCTCGGTGGAGAAATCTCCCATCTTAACCATACGGACGACCTTGCCGTATTTTTCGCCGAACAGTGCCATCGCACCGTTCTTCTGCGCGGTTTCGATATCGGTTTCAACCGTTTCAATCGGTTCAGCCGAAAGAATGTGCGCGTTCACGAGTGCTTCCACCTTTGCGATCTCCTCGGCCGTCAGTGCCGCGAAATGCGTGAAGTCAAAGCGGCAAACGGTCTCGCTCACATAGGAGCCCGCCTGCTCGACGTGATCGCCGAGAACGGCGCGGAGCGCCGCCTGCAAGAGATGTGCAGCGGAGTGGTTGCGCATAATATCCTCGCGGCGCGTGCCGTTGATCTCTGCCGTTACCGTATCGCCGACGGAGAAGCTGCCCGCGGATACCGTACAAAGATGGATATACACGCCGTCGGATTTCTTCGTGTCGTAAACAGCCGCCGTCTTTCCGTCAGCCGAAAGCGTACCGGTATCGCCGATCTGACCGCCGCCCTCGCCGTAGAACGGCGTCTTATCGAGAACGATCGTACAGTCGCCTTCGCTGACGCTCTCGACCGCCTCGTCATCGACGAGAATAGCGATGATCTTAGCATCGGTGCGGGTTTCGGTATAGCCGGTGAACGAAGTCTTTTCGAGGTCGGCAAGGAGCGTCTTGGACGATTCGCTCCAGCCGCTCACGTTGGCGCGTGCCTCGCGGGCGCGCTTTTTCTGATCCTTCATGAGGGCGTTGAACGTTTCCTCGTCAATTTTGAGTCCGCTCTCCTCCGCGATCTCACGGGTGAGATCGATGGGGAAGCCGAACGTATCGTACAGCTTGAATACTTCCTCACCGCTTACGGTGTCGGCACCCTTCTCCTTCGCTGCGGCGATAAGATCGGAGAGGATCGAAAGTCCCGCGTCAATGGTAGCGTCAAAGCGCTCCTCCTCCATAGACAGAACTTTACGGATGTAATCGGCACGGGTATCGAGCTCCGGATAGCCGTCCACGCTCTCGCGGATCGCTACGTTCACCATATCAATGAGGAACGGGTGGTCGATGCCGAGAAGCTTTCCGTGGCGCAGAGCACGGCGGATGATGCGGCGAAGCACGTATCCGCGTCCCTCGTTGGAGGGGATAACGCCGTCCGAGATCATAAACATAGCGGAACGGGTGTGGTCGGTGATGACGCGGATAGATACGTCGTTGTCCTTGTCGTCGCCGTACTTCTTGCCCGAGATCTCGGATACCTTATCGATAACGGCACGGATGGAGTCAACCTCGAACATATTGTCAACGCCCTGCATAACGCAGGCGAGACGCTCAAGGCCCATGCCCGTATCAATGTTCTTCTGTACGAGCTCGGTATAGTTACCCTGTCCGTCGTTATTGAACTGGGAGAACACGTTGTTCCAGATCTCCATAAAGCGGTCGCAGTCGCAGCCGGGGCGGCAGTCGGGAGAGCCGCATCCGTACTTTTCACCGCGGTCGAAATAGATCTCGGAGCAGGGGCCGCAGGGACCGGTACCGTGCTCCCAGAAATTGTCCGCCTTACCGAGACGCGTGATCTGTGCCTCGGGCACGCCGATCTTCTTCGTCCAGATCTCAAACGCCTCGTCGTCCTTTTCGTAAATGGACGGCCAGAGGAGATTTCCGGGGATGTCAAGCCATTCGGGAGAGGTCAGAAATTCCCACGCCCACGTGAGTGCCTGCTCTTTGAAGTAATCGCCGAAGGAAAAGTTGCCGAGCATCTCAAAATACGTACCGTGGCGGGCAGTGTGTCCGACGCGCTCGAGATCGGGCGTACGGATACACTTCTGGCAGGTCGTAACGCGGTTGCGCGGCGGCACGACCTCACCCGTGAAGAATTTCTTCATCGGTGCCATACCGGAGTTGATAAGCAGGAGAGACTTGTCCCCCTGCGGGATAAGCGGATAACTGGGCAGGCGCAGATGGCCCTTGGTTTCAAAGAAAGAGAGGTATTTTTCTCTCAGTTCATTCAGAGAAGTCCATTTCATAGAAAAAACTCCTTTTTCAGATACACATAGTTAATGATATTATATCACTCACGGGCATCGGTGTCAATGCGCGCGGGTTGTTTTCGTGCGGATTTTTACGGCAAAAGCCGCATTTCCCCTGAAATGCCGTTGCGAGTGAGCACCGATTGTGGTACAATAATAAAGAAAGAAGAAACAAAGAAAGAGAGAAACACGGGCATGCGATTTTTACTTACGGGCTTTGCGCCTTTCGGAGGCAGTCACCTGAATCCCTCCTATGAGGCGGTACGCCTTTTGCCGGACAGGCTGGAAGATCACGAAATTGTAAAGGCAGAACTGCCGGTAGTCTACGGACAAGCCGCCGCACAGCTTTTAACGCTCGTAAAAGAGATTCGTCCGGACTGCGTTCTCGCCGTGGGACAGGCGGCAGGCCGCGCGGGGATTTCTCTTGAAAGCACTGCCGTAAACCGCCGCGCCGCCTCCGCACCCGATAATGCGGGCAATCGGTACAGCGGCGAGGCGATCGAAGAAGGCGCACCGGAATCGCTCCCTGCCCATCTGCCGCTGGATATGCTTCTGCACGCACTGGAGGAAGCAGATATCCCGGCGAAGATCTCTCCTTCCGCCGGCACGTACGTGTGCAACGATCTGTTTTATTCCCTCGTCAGGTATATTGAAACCGAGGCGCCGTCCCTTCGGGGCGGGTTTATCCACATCCCTGCCATTGAAGCGCAGGCGGCGGATTTCCCCGTCGGCACGCCCACGATGCCCCTCAAAGATACGGTGCGTGCACTGGAGACAATCATTAAGACCCTTGGTACAAAATGAAAAAATCGGAGGCAGAGCGCCCGTGAGCGCCGCCTCCGATTTTCTATCAAAAAACGAGCAGAATACCGGAAAGAACAAGATACGGCACGACCTCCGCTTTGTGGCTCACGACCGCGGCGGCAATCATCCCCACCGCAGAAAGGATGCCGAGCGTCGGCAAAACGCGCCGCTTCGTTTTTCTCATATGCGCGAAAAACAAAGGAATATATAAAGCGTAGAGCGTAATGACCGGCAATTCGGAATTATCAAACGCAAAGAAGCCAAGCGGGTGTGCCGGGTGTACCTCGGCCAGATAATACCAAACGAGCCAAGCGAGTGCGGCGATACATCCGCCCCGTGTGCCGCCCGAGCGCGCCGAGGCCATAGAAAGTCCCGACAGCGTACCGAGGCACGAGATGGAAACAGCGGCGAGAAGCCATCCGCCGGACGACGAGCCGAACAGGGCACGGAACGCACCGGACGTGCCGCTTTCGATGAGCGCATCGGCGGGCAGCGAACCGATGAGCCCGAGATAATAGAGAATATACACGACAGCGACGGTGACCGTCCCCCAAAAAAGAGCCAAGGGCAGCGTGCGCCTCGGATTTTTGAGCGATCGTCCGAGGGCAGCCGGCGCGATCCACCCCTCGTACGCAAAAGCGGCGGCGGGCAGCGCAGAAAGGAAAGAAAATCCGGCGACAGGCGAGAGATTCTCCCTGAGCGTGCCGTCCCCGACACCTCTCGCGATGCCCACGGCACCAAGAGCCAGAAGCGGCAAGAGCTTTACGCCCGTCGCCGCGGTACGAAAGCAATCTGCCAAACGGGATGCGAGCCGATCCGCGAGAAAGGACAAAAACAGAAGCATCGCCGCCAAAAGCAAAACGCCGAGTTCGGGCATCTCCGCTCGGAAAAGATCCTCCGTATAGGAGGCACTCACAAAGGCAAGCACCGCGGTGAGAGACGGATAATACACCCGCCCGAGAAAGGCCTGCATACAAGTCTCGAACCTTCTCCCCACAAGATAGCCGGAAAGCTCCCAAACCGATGCGCCCACACCCTCTCCCGCCTCCGTGACGATCTCTGCGAAAGCGAGCGCGCAAAAAAGCATGATAGCAGCACCGATCACCCACGCCAAAAGGCCCGCCGTGCCGTCTCCGCCGCAAGCGGCAAGAATCAACGGTGCTTTGAAAAACACGCCGCTTCCGATAACGGTACCCACCGTCAGAACATACGCCGTCATAAGGCCGAAATTTCCCAAAGCATTCTTTTTGCCGTTTCGCATTTCTCCCCCTCCTTTTTCGTTCTTTTCCCCTTTACAATTTCCCCGTTTTGTGTTATGATTATGTCAGTAAAATCACCGTTTGTAAACGCTACTGTAATGTCGGCAAGGCTGTATGCGGATATCCGTGTATATAAACCTCGTCGGCAGCAGGATTTTTTGTGAGGTCGGATATGTTTCACTGCAAGGCTCAGGTAATGGACGAAGCTGCCGTTCACCGCGCTCTGCGGCGCATCTCATACGAGATGATCGAGAGAAACCGGGGAGCCGCGAATCTCGTCCTTATCGGCATCCACCGCCGCGGTGTCCCCCTTGCCGCCATTATTGCCGAGAATATCAAAAAAACGGAATCCACGGACGTACCCGTAGGCGCACTCGATATCACGCTTTATCGGGACGATCTCGTCGAAAAAACGGAAGATCCCATTGTCGGCGAAACGGAGATCCCCTCAGACATTACAGGCAAAGACGTGGTGCTCGTGGATGACGTGCTCTTTACCGGCCGCACGGTACGCGCCGCGATCGACGCACTCATAGAAAGAGGCCGTCCCGCCTCGGTACAGCTTGCCATCCTTTGCGACCGCGGACACAGAGAATTCCCCATCCGCGCCGATTACATCGGTAAAAATATCCCCACGTCCAAATCGGAGCTCGTTGTTGTGCGCATCCCCCCGTTTGACGACGAAGTCTGCGTGGAACTGCACGAAAGATCCTCTGAAAACAAATAAAGGAAGAGTGTGTCTTTACATTCTTCCTTTTCTTTTTAAAAAACTCTTGCATTGTGCATTTGTTTATGATATAATAAATTGCACGTGGGGGTATAGCTCAGCTGGGAGAGCGCTTGAATGGCATTCAAGAGGTCACCGGTTCGATCCCGGTTATCTCCACCAAAACAAAAGCCGACACAGAGTGTCGGTTTTTTGTTTTTGCGAAATACAAAAGTGATCGAACCGCTGCCGCGGCACGCGGCATAAGGTTTGCGTGATGCGCACCTTCGTCTCCGCTTCACTCCGTACGCAAACCACAGTTCTGATCCCGGTTATCTCCACCAAAAAGAAGAGCCTATGCAAACAGCATGGGCTTTTCTTTTTGCAAAACGCATCTCCAAAGACCGAGGACGTCCCACACGCGAAAAACCACGAAAATTGCAGAAACTTTCGTCCTCCCTCTTGACAACGCGCATTTTCATACAATATACTATTTATATACCCCAAAATCTTTTATTTTTAATCGGAGACGGTTTATGAACACAAGAAAAATTCGCACCCCGATCGCTCCCCTGTTTTTGGCTATAAACATTATATTGCAAATCGTTGGCTTTATATTGCAAATCGTTGGCTTTGTTGATATTCTCCGCTTAGGCTTTCCTATCGGGGCAGCAACGTGGATTTTGCTCTTGATTGATGTTTTCCTTTGTGTTGTTCTTTTCGCAAAAAAACAGGGGCTGATTCTTGCCATTCCCGTAGCAGCAACCACTCTATTCAACCTTATCTTCCTTTTCGAATATTTTTCCATTTATAATGTGTTGACCGTTTTGGGGGATGTTCTGCTGCTTTTGTTTGTCTTGGCTTTCGGCGAGCTGCCATTCATAAAGGCGGACCTCTCGAAAATCAAAGTACTGGCAGGCAACCTTTTCTTCCTCCCTGCACTGCTCTCTCTGATTTCATTCGCATTCCGTTGGATCCCGATTATCCGAGATCCTTACAGCTACGTAGCTCCAAGCACCTATATAATGTGCGTCTTGAATCTTTTGTTCCTGCTCACGTTCGCCCTGTGGCTGAGAAATCCTTATCAAAAGCAGTCCCGCATTCCCACGGCAGCGGGCGGCTCTTCCACCGCAGAGGACTGCGAATACGCATACTGCGGACTGGCCAAGCATATTCTGCTCGGGCTCTTTACCTTCGGCATCTGGTACCTCATCTGGACGTACCGTACCACGAGATTCCTCAATAAAGCGCCTAACGCCGTTCCGTACAGCCCGACGGCACAGCTTCTGCTCTGCCTTTTCATTCCTTTTTATCAGATTTTCTGGTACTACAAGCACGGGCAGCGGATTGACTCCCTTTCCAGACAAAAGAACATCAATTCTTCGGACACGGCTACGCTTTGCTTGATTTTCGGCATCTTTGTTCCCTTCGTTGCGTACATAATCATGCAGGACAAGATCAACACGATTTGCACCGTAACGGCAAGCGGAACAAAGCCGGAGCCGAAGCCCGAACCGAAACCGGAAGCTGACTCCATCGAGCAGCTCAAAAAGTTCAAAGAGCTCCTCGACGCAGGCGTGATCACAGAGGAAGAATTCAACGCGAAGAAAAAACAGCTTCTAGGATTGTAATAAACCGAGAACCCACCGATGCGGCGCATCGGTGGGTTCTTTTTTATTTCTGATTCTTTTTCCGGTCGAGGTAGTTTTGCAAAATAAGCGTCGCGGAAAGCTCGTCCACGGAGTTCTTCCGCTTTTTGCCACTGACTCCCGAATCAGAGAGGAAGCGGTGCGCGGACACGGTCGTGAGCCGCTCGTCCAAGAGTTCAACGGGAATGCCCGACAGCTCCGAAACGAGATCGGCATACGCTTTCACGCGCTCCGCGCGGGGGCCGGCGGTGCCGTTCATATTGAGCGGATTGCCTATGATAATGCGGGCGACGCCCTTCTCTTTCGCAAAAGCGGCGGTCTCCTCGGCAGTCTTTCTGAGATTGCCCGAGCGGATGCAGCCCGCACCCGTCGCGAGAAATCCCATCGGATCGGAAAGCGCAAGTCCCGTGCGGGCGTCCCCGAAATCCACGCCCAGATAAATTTCGTATTTATTAGCCATGCTTGTCTCCCTTTATGTACGTTTTCAGCGGCGGCGAAGAGATGCCGGCGTGTCAAAATCGAGAACGGTAGCATCGGTGGAATTGGGGTAGCAGGTTACGTCCAGAATCCGCTGATTGCGGCTGCCGCGGAATTTGAGATTCAGATCCCGCTCGGCGAGGACGAACCGTCCGTCAACAAGATAGTTGGTAACGGTGAGAAGCTCCTTCACGCTCGGCTCGGTTTTCGCGCGTTCGAGAAGCGTTTCGTACGTGAATCCCGTATAAGTCATAACGTCCAGTCCCATCTCGCGGACAGCCTTGCCGATAACGGAGAGCTCATGCCCCCAGAGAAACGGTTCTCCGCCCGAGAAGGTAACGCCCTTCAGCAGCGGATTTTGCTTGATCGCCTCAAAAATGCGTTTCGTGGAGCTTTCATACCCGCCCTCGGGATCGTGCGATTCGGGATTATGACAGCCGGGACAGTGATGCGGGCATCCTTGGACGAAAACGACGAACCGAAGCTGCGGTCCGTCCACGATGGATTCTCTCACGACGCCGAATAGACGGATCGGCAGATCCTCCACGATAATTTCGGGAGATTTCGGATAACGGGAAGAGTGCAGCATATTTTTCCATCCTTAATTATTTTACGTAAAAAAAGCCATTTTACGGCACACAAAATATCTTTACGTATATATTATACGGCAAACGGCGGGATAAATCAACACCGCGGCGAAAAGAATCTTTCCCGCGCATCACCGTGGGATAAAAATTCACAAAAAAATATATACTATCTATTGCAAAGCGGATTTTTTATGATATAATAAAATTGTAAAGATATTCAGAGGAGGCTTTCATATGAACTGGGATTATTTCCATCTGCTCAAAAAGCATGAAGAAGAAAAGAAGAACAACGCGCTCAAGGCCGTTCTCATTACGGTAGGCGTTATTGCCGCCGTTGCGGCTGCCGCCGTTGTGGTGTACACCATTTTCAAGAAGTATTTCACCATCACGTTCGAGTGCGATGAGTGCGACGGATGCTGTGATGACGACTGCTGCTTCGAAGACCTTGGCGAGAACGAACTCATCTGCTCTTGCGAAGAGGACGAGGAGTGCGACGCTCCCGAAGCTGCCGAAGCATAATTTTCACTGAGCCGAACAGATGCCGTATGAACGTACGGCATCTTTTTTTACCGAAAAGTACTGCAAAACCCCGAAATATATAAAAATCAAAAATATTAGTCCAACCGCTTGACAAATACTGTGCACGGGTGTATAATTAGTCCATCGGCTGGATAAACCAAAAGGAGTCAAGTATGAATCTAAGCCAGCAGCACATAAAAGAAGTGAATGAGAAAACGCTGTTCCGTCTTTTGCGACAGCGGGGAACCCTCTCCCGCGCAGATCTCAAGCGCCTCACCGGGTTCAGCGCCACCACCGTCTCCGCCTTAGCTGACGGTCTCATTGAAAAAGGCTTGCTCATTGAGACGGGTATCAAAGAAGTGGCGACCAGCGGGCGCAAGGCAACCCTCCTTCAGATAAACCCTGCAGGCGGCTATTTTCTACTCGTATACGTCGGCAAAAAGATCACCATCGTAGACTGTCTCGATCTTTCCTTCAAAACTGCACATCATTTTGAAACGGAGACGACTTCGCTTCTGCCGCTTTCGGAGAAGATCTCCGGTGCTGCGCTTTCGTTCTACGAAAAGCATCCGAACACCGTGGCACTCGTCGTCGCATTCTCCGGCGTGGTGAAAAATAACAAGATACGCTCCTCCAACTTTATTTCCGTCGAAGGGGCAGATGCGTTCGTTTCACGGATGCAGACGATGCTCCCGCGAGACGATATTCCCTTCTACCTCCTCAACGACTCCTCGCTTGCGGCGTACGCCGAGACGATCCCCGACGGGACGCTTGAGAATATCATCACCGTCGACATTGACGACGGCGTCGGCTCGGGTATTTTAGTGAAAGGGCATCTTTTCACAGGCGCTGACGGTACGGCAGGCGAGCTTGGACACACCACCATCGATTACCATGGAAAAAAATGCGCCTGCGGAAACAGAGGCTGTCTGGAACAGTACGTATCCCTCCCCGCGATCATGGAGAAATGCCGCGAGATCGCACCAGAGGTTACCGCATTCCGCCAGGTCATATGGGAGGCGGATCGCTTCTCGAAGATTCTCGACGAGGCGGCGGATATCCTTTCGTTTGGCCTTGTGAATGCGATAAACTTTTTCGCGCCGCAGAAGATCGTTATCTCGGGGCCGCTCACGCGCCTCGGCGACGGCTTTCTCGATTCGATAAAAGAACATACATACAAACGCCTTTCTTCCCCGACCGTTATCATCGAATACTCATCCCTCACCGGCAACCCCGTTATCTTGGGCGGCGCAAAGTTCGCCTTTGATCATATTTTAATCTGATACTATTTCAGGAGGATACTTCTATGCAGAACAACGAGACTAAAAAGCTGACATTCCCCGTGTGGCCGCAGTTCAACCCCAAATCCTACGAGGACATCGTAGAACCTCTCAAAACCGGTAAGGTGAACTACTGGAGAGGCAAAAAGGGCATGGAATTTGAAGAAAAATTTGCCGAGTGGGCAGGCGCCAAAATGGCGATCTCGTGCTCCAACGGTACTGCCGCTCTCCATATCGGTATTGCCTCTCTCGGCATCGGCCCCGGCGATGAGGTCATCGTTCCGTCCTATTCCTTCATCGCTTCTTCCTTCGCGATCCTGCAGGCGGGCGCCATCCCCGTATTCGCAGACGTAACCGAGGATCACACGATCGATCCCGACTGTATCGAAAAGCTCATCACAAAGCGCACCAAGGGTATCGTTGTCGTGCACCTGTACGGCGTTGTTTGCGATATGGACAGAATCCTCGCAATCGCAAAGAAGCACAACCTCAAAGTGATCGAAGACTGCGCACAGTGCATCGGCGGTGAATTCCGCGGCAAGAAGATCGGCACCGTCGGCGACGTCGGATGCTTCTCCTTCTGCCAGACCAAGCACTTCACCACCGGCGGTGAGGGCGGTATGGTCCTCGTTACCGACGAGGATCTCGGCTGGGAGTGCCGCTCCTTCCGCGATCACGGCTACAACGTACGCGTCCGTATGGGCGTTCTCCCCAAGGGCGGAGATCTCCCCTATCTCCACGACCGCGTCGGCTTCAACTACCGTATGACGGAGATCCAGTCCATCATCGGTATCAACGAGCTGGAGCGCTTTGAAACCTGGAACATGCCCCGCCGTCTGAGCTATGCCAAGATGTACGACGAGGCACTCACGGGTGTATCCGGCATCGCAGCACTCCCCGTCAACACCCCGGAGAGAAAGAACGCATACTGGTGGTATCCGATCAATCTCGATCTCGAAAAACTCGACTGCACGGCACAAACGATCGTCGCCGAGCTGAGAGCCGCCGGCGTTCCCTGCAGCGACATTCTCTGGCCCGAGGCATACGATGCAAAGGCATACAGAGAGCACGTAGGCTTCGGCGCGAACAACTTCCCGTTTGAGTCGAAGGAATACACCGACCCCGACAAGGTGGACTACTCAAAGATTACCGCTCCCGTAGCAAAGAGCCTGCGCGACAGAACCGTTTGTCTGTGGCTGCACCCCTCTTGGGAAAAAGAACACATTCAGGCTTCGATCGACACGTTCCTGGCAAGCCTTCAGAAGCACGCAAAATAATTGCCGTTCCGTCTTGACAAATTCTTCCCTGTATGCTACAATATGTTCAATATGAGGGAGTAGCAAGCGCTCCGGCGTAGCAAGTCAACACCCCTGACCGTAAGGCCTGGCTTGTTTCAAATTGCGAGACTCATGTATAACGCGTTTATACATGAGTCTTTTTTTATTCCGCTCTCCTTGGAGGAATTTTATGGGTAATTTCGATTTTGCCTTTTTCTTTAACAGTATCCTTTTCGGCATCGGTCTTGCAATGGACGCCTTTTCGGTATCCCTCGCCAACGGACTGAACGAGCCGAAGATGAAGCCCGCCAAAATGTGCGGTGTCGCGGGAATGTTTTCCGCCCTCCAGTTTCTGATGCCGATGTTCGGCTGGCTTTGCGTCTGCACCCTCTCCCGCTATTTCGGGATTTTTGAAAAGCTTATCCCGTGGATCGCGCTTTTCCTCCTTCTGTACATCGGCGGCAAAATGCTGTGGGAGGGTATCAAAAACAAGGACTCCGACGAACTCACACCGGTAAGCGGCTTTCTGGCACTTCTCGTGCAGGGAATCGCCACCTCCATTGATGCTTTGTCCGTCGGCTTTACCATTTCGGAATACGACACCGTTCACGCACTCGTTGAGTGTCTCGTCATCGGCGCCGTTACGTTTATGATCTGCCTTGCCGGTATCTTCATCGGCAAAAAGGTCGGAACGAAGCTCGCCGGCAAAGCGGGCATTTTTGGCGGCGCGATCCTTATTTTCATCGGCATTGAGATCTTCGTGACGAGCTGGCTCTGACAAAAAAAGACCGTCCCCGCAAAAGCGGAGACAGTCTCTCGTTGTTTTATAAAGCGGATCAGCCGCGCGGGCCCGCTTTCGCGATGTTCTCGGGCATATCCGGATACTTCTTCTCGAAGTTTTCGGCAAATTTCTTCGCGAGTTTCTTCGCCGACTCCTCGTACGCCTTCTCATCTGCCCACTGTGCCTTCGGGCTCAGAATCTCGGAGGGAACGCCCGGGCAGGACTTCGGAATGTACACGTTGAAGATCGGATCGAGGTCGTACTCGACGTCGTTCAGCTCACCGGCAAGCGCCGCGGATACCATGGCGCGGGTGTATTTGAGCTTCATTCTCGGCACGGTGCCGGCGGCACCGCCGCACCAACCGGTATTTACGAGGAACACGTTGGCACCGGTCTGTTCCAGTTTCTTACCGAGCATCGTAGCGTATACGGATGCGTTCATGGGGAAGAACGGAGCACCGAACAAGGTGGAGAACGTCGTTACGGGATCGGTGATACCGCGCTCCGTACCGGCAAGCTTGCTCGTATAGCCGGATACGAAATGATACATTGCCATATCGCTGTCAAGCTTCGCGATGGGAGGCAGAACGCCAAACGCATCAGCCGTGAGGAAGATGATCGTCTTCGGCTGACCGCCCACACCGGGGATCGCAGCGTTCGGAATATAGTCGATCGGATAGCCGGCACGGGTGTTCTCGGTCAGAGAACCGTCCTCGTAATCGGGCTTTCCGTTCTCGTCTACCACTACGTTTTCCAGAAGCGTGCCGAACTTGATCGCATCAAAGATCTCCGGCTCGTTCTCGCGCTTCAGACCGATGCACTTCGCGTAGCATCCGCCTTCGATATTGAAGATACCGTCCTCGGACCAGCCGTGCTCGTCATCACCGATCAGCTTGCGCGCAGGATCAGCGGAAAGTGTGGTCTTGCCCGTACCGGACAGACCGAAGAACACCGCGCTGTCGCCGCCCTCTCCGATGTTGGCGGAGCAGTGCATCGGAAGAACGCCCATCCGGGGCAGAACGTAGTTCATGACGGAGAAGACGCTCTTTTTGATCTCACCGCTGTACTGGCTGCCCGCGATCAGCACCTCGTGCGTCTCATAATTGATAAGGATCGCAGCCTCGCTGTGCACGCCGTCGATCTCAGGGATGCATTTGAAGCCGGGTGCCGCGATGATCGTATAATCCGGCTCGAAACTGTCAAGCTGTTCCTCCGTCGGACGGATCAGAAGCTGGTGAATAAACAGATTCTGGCTGGCATACTCATTGACGATACGGAACTTCTGCGTATATTTCGGATCTGCGCCCGCAAAGCCGTCGAACACGAACAGTTCTTTTCCCTGCAGGTAAGCGAGCATTTTTCCCTTGATATTTGCATACCGCTCTTCGGAAATGGGCACGTTGATCTTACCCCAGGCGATCGTATCGTGCACCGCCTTCGAATCCACGATAAACTTATCGTCGGGACTGCGGCCGGTGTACTTGCCGGTCTCCACGACGAGCGCACCCGTATCGGAAAGGATGCCCTCTCCGCGTTCGAGCGCCGCTTCCACGAGCGCCGGTACCGCAAGATTGCGGTATACCTCGCCGTCGCCGGCGATACCCAGATCAAAACATGTGAGTTTCTTCATATGTACCTCCCAAATATTTCATTTATATTATTTGTATGGCGCAGCGGGCTTTCTTTTGCAGAAAATGCCACTTCGTTTATATTATACTATACTACACCGCAAATATCAACCCAAGAAATTGAAATTCAACGATTTCGGATTTCAATGAAAACGGCTGTTTTTGCGTTTGTATATACACTGAAAAATTTTTATTAGGAGGAAATTCCATTGACACCCTACACCAAAGAAATCGGCGAACTTCTCTCCGAACTGTCGACGGATTCCCAAAAGGGTCTGACCGCCGCTGAAGTAGAGAAGAAGAAAGAAACGTACGGTATCAACAAACTCCGCGAAAAGAAGAAAAAGACGACCGTGCAGCGCTTCCTCGATCAGTTCAAGGACGTTATGATCCTCATTCTGATCGCCGCCGCCGTGGTATCGTTCACCGTCATCTGTCTCGAGAAGAACTGGGGTGAGTTGTTTGAGCCCGCACTCATTCTCCTCATCGTTATCCTGAACGCCGTTATGGGCGTGTACCAGGAAGGCAAGGCGGAGAAAGCACTCGATGCGCTTAAAAATATGTCCGCGCCGCACGCGAGAGTCATCCGCGACGGCAAGGAGACGGTCATTGACGCCGCTGAACTTGTGCCCGGTGATATCATCAAGCTGGAAGCGGGCGACTTCGTCCCCGCTGACGCACGGCTCATCCACAGCGCCGGCCTCAAATCCGAGGAATCCGCGCTGACCGGTGAATCCGTTCCGTCCGAGAAGGACGCTCTGGCCGAGGTTAAAGAAAATGCACCTCTCGGCGACCGCCACAATATGGTATATTCCGGCTGCTCCATCACCTACGGCACGGCGCTCGCCGTCGTTACCGCCACCGGTATGGACACCGAAATGGGTAAGATCGCAAACCTTCTCGACAACGAAGAAGAAGCGCAGACCCCGCTGCAGCAGAAGCTCGCTCAGCTCGGCAAGTATCTCGGTATTTTGGCTCTTGCCGCCTGCGGTATTATCTTCGTTGTCGGTATGATCAACGATCTCGAGCCCCTTCATATGTTCATGACCTCCGTTTCCCTCGCCGTATCGGCAATCCCCG
>JAZKXO010000112.1:0-2602 GCA_045611685.1 Eubacteriales bacterium
CTGTGGAAAACTTTGTGGTAACTGTGCAAAAGTATCGCTTTTCAAGGCAAAATCAAGGCTTTTTGAGGGTGAAGCGGAAAACTTTACCTGTGGAAAACTGCTTGTCAATAGGATTTTTGAAAAAAATCGAATATCATCAACTTTCTCACTTTTGCACAAACTTGTGAAATTTGTATAATTTTTTGGCGGATTTTTGCCGCCCCAAAACGTTGCTTGATCAGGGTTTGTTTTTTCGGTTTTGATAAAAAACATATGCGATTGCCGTTCGTATAATACAGACTTCGTCCTCCTCATCCACCGCCCCTCGTCAGCCTTATTTTTACCGCGTCGCATTCATTGCTCTTACCACAAAATGTATTTTTCGCAAATAGCAATATTTGTCTGTCAAACAGCATCTTTTGACTTGTATTTTAACACTTTTTGTCTTATACTTAATCTGTATTATTATAATATAATAAACTTAAAAATTTCACCCTTAAAGGAGAACAAAAAATGAAGCTTCCTGTTGCTATTCAGGTTTACTCTGTAAGAGATGACGCTGCTGCCGATCTTCGCGGCACACTCGAAAAGATCAAGGAAATGGGCTACGACGGTGTTGAGTTTGCAGGTCTTTACGGCAACTCCCCCGAGGACATCCGCGCTATGTGCGACGAGATCGGTCTTGTTCCGATTTCTGCTCACGTTCCCTTCGTTGATATGCTCAAAAACCCCTATGGCCTTCTTGCGGACTACGCAAAGATCGGCTGCAAGTACGTTGCGGTTCCCTACCTCGTTCCCGAGCACAGACCCGACAACGCAAACTTCGACTACGTTGTTGATTTCATCGGCATTCTCGGCCGCGCTGCAAAGGCTCTCGGCATTCAGCTTCTTTACCACAACCACGATTTCGAATTTATGACCATCGACGGCAAGTACGCCCTTGATATCCTCTACGAGAGAGTCCCCGAGGATCTTCTCAAGACCGAGCTTGACACCTGCTGGGTCAACGTTGGCGGCGAGAACCCCTCCGAGTACATCAAGAAGTACGCAGGCAGATGTCCCGTTGTTCATCTCAAGGACTTCTGGGGCGAGAAGAGCGACGATATGTACGAGCTCATCGGCATCGACAAGAAGGCTCCCGCACGTCCCTCCGGCTTTGAGTTCCGCCCCGTTGGAAGCGGCATTCAGGACTTCCCCTCCATCCTTGAGGCGGCAAAGGCATCGGGCGCTGAGTGGGTAGTTGTTGAGCAGGATAAGGCATCGATGGGTCTTACCCCCATGGAATGCGCTAAGAAGAGCATCGACTACGTAAGATCGATCCTTTGATGAAGCTTCTTAAATTTTTAACACTTACCGCTGCGGCACTGCTTCTCTTTTCGTCTTGCACGGGCGGAAATCCCGCTGAAAGTGCGGAAACAACCGCCGCAGAAGCAGAGAAAACAGCGGAGATTTACACCGTCGTCGCACCCGGAGTATGCAACTATACCTTCATCCGCGCCGACGTTATGGGAAGTGATGCGCTGAAGAAGACGCTCGATCTGCGCCGCAGTATCGAGGGGAAATTCGACGTGCTGATCAAAATCGAAAGCGACTGGTCGCGCGATAACAAAGAAAACAACACCGTGGAATCCACCCCCGACGTCCGCGAGTTCCTCATCGGCAACACCAACCGCGCAGAGACCCGCGCCCTTGCCGAGGAATACAAGAATCTCGGCTACGGCTACGTCATCAAAGCCGTAAACGGAAAGATCGTTATCTGGGCCACGGAGGATGCGGCTCTCACCGCAGCACTGAACTACTTTGGCGAAACCTTCCTCGGCACTGACACGCTCGAATTTACCGAGGGCTTTACCTATGTATGGAGCCTGAACGGCGAGGGCATGCCGCTCACCGTTATCGCAAACGAATACTCCATCATTTGCCCTCAAAAAACCGCAAACAGAGTATGGAACGCCTCCGATATGCTTGCCTTAAAGCTCGAGGAGCTTTCGGGCACGAAGCCGAAGGTTGAGTCAGATACAAAAGATACCGACAAGACGGACAAGGAGATCCTTATCGGCTCAACCGACCGCCCCGAATCCGCCATTGACGGCATCGGCTATATGGATTACGTGATCCGAATCAAGGATGACAAGATCGTCCTCTTCGGCGGCAGCCCTCTGGCAACGCAGTCGGCGGTTGAAAAGTTCATTTCGATGATCAAGGACGGAACGATCTCCACCCTTGACAGCGATTTTGAGTACAAGAGCAATTATCACGCGCTGATTGCGGATTCGCTCGCCTTCAACATCGAATCCTTCGTTCCCGTGTGGGCGGATCAGTTCACGCCCGCCGCGTGGATGCTCGATTATGAGGAAAAGCTTTACGCCCTGACCGCACCAAGCGGCAGAATGACATCCGATTCGCACCGCGGAGACGTTCAGAACTATCCCGAAAACTCGATCCCCGGCATCCTCAGCGCAATTATGATGGGCGCGGACGTCATTGAGATCGACATTCGCCTTACAAAAGACAACATAATGGTGCTTATGCACGATGCCTCGCTCAAGCGCACGACCGACTGGAGCGCGAAGGCGGGCAAAAACGGTCTTCCCGCATCGGAGCAGATCGAGGATTGGACATA
>JAZKXO010000113.1:0-14160 GCA_045611685.1 Eubacteriales bacterium
CGGAGCTCGCGTTCGACCGCACAGGATCTCGAGCTCGCGGTCGAGACCGCTCGCCCTCCGCCCGGGCAACAAAAAAGAGACCCGGCGATTAACCGGGCCTGCCTGGGTGTGGGGTTAGCTGAACGTCACGACGTCCGAGCTATTGGAATTCAACAACCGTTACGATTGATCGGACGTGAAGTCGCTTAAAGCTGCATATCTTTCCAAGCTCACAATTATAGAATACGATCATATCGTAGTCATGATCGTCAGCGTTCGGAATGATAATGTACCCGTCTGCTGTGTAGAGCTTTTTTAACTCCCATATCCGGTCTCCAGAATATTACCTTATACCATTTTTTCATTATCTTACCTCCTGCATGAATAAGTTTTGACGGCTATCGATTCGAGCTTGTGTTCGGCGCTGCTTTAGCGATCTCGCTCCGCTCTGTTGAACCTGATCACGGTCTCCGTGATCAGCCGCACCTCTTCAGCGGGATAGTGATCGACGATCCCGTGATCATCGGAGATGAAATAGTAGACGCCCTCATAGAATAGCATTCCGTCGCAGACGATCTCAACCTCATCCCAATCTTCCAACCGTACCGTGAATCTGCTTTTCATACTTACCTCCTACATATCATTCTCATCGCCGGCATGAATGAGTTTTTGACGGCGATTGATTCGAACCTTACCGCGCCGAGCTCGTACATATTCCGCAGCGTTTGAAGCGCGACGGATCTCCGCGGTGAGCCGAGCAGCAGCGCGTTCGGAACGTGGTCGTCATTCGTTAGCGCATAGATCCTGAGCGACGACGGATCCACGTCCCGGGATACCGTGAGCAATCCTTCCTTATAGTCGACCCATATCCCGTATTGAACGGAATTGAAGATCACGGTGAAATAGTATTCCGAGCCCGGAGTTTTCTTTGCCACGAAGTTCTTGTTGTCCCGGTAGAATTCGTTCTCCATGTTGTAGCTGCCGTATTCCGTTCCATCGATCAGAGCTCCGAAGCGCGTCTTCTTCGCTGCTTCGGTGTACTCCGATTCGCGGATTACTTCGCATATAATATCGCTGCCCGTCCGAGCTATGGTCTTGCCTCCGTACGGGAGCTTTATGTTGAAATAGTCAAAATACGGATTCGTTACCGATATCGCATTGGATAGGAAGAATACGGTCACGTCCCTCAGACGGGAGATCGTAGAATAGAGCTCCAAGAAGTTCATAACTTCATCCGGAAGATAATGATAACTCCCTTTATCGAGTATGAATTCATCGAAGCAGATCTTATTGATCTCCGGGAACGGAACCGATTTCTCTATCTTCGCAGTTGACAACGGGAACGCCTGTCCCGCGACCTTTCCGTCGATATAGAAAACGGTTCCTTTAGTCTCGAAAGAATGAGCCGGGAATTCCTCGGCAACGTCTTTGAAGAATTTCGCAAGCCGCTTTCCGTTGACCTCTGTCTTATATCGCCGCACGTACGCGAATTGAGCGCCGGTTTTCAGGAAGTCCTTTATCGCCCACTTTTTGAAGGCGTACGTCTTACCAACTCCGCGCATTCCGATCACGAAGTTGAACAAGCAGTTATAGGATAAGGTTTTATAGATATCGTACCACATTGAATTTTACCTCCGAATAGAAAAGTTTGTTTCCTCGAGCACGATCCCTCCGGCGGTATGCACCGGACGCAGTTTTCCGGAATAGACCGCACCTTTTGTAAAGTTTTCAAACGTGACCTGATCATGAATTTCTTCAGGCAGTCCCGAGCACGTAACGCAGAGCTTACCGTCGATCTCTTCCACATACGATTTAGCGCGGATATACTTCGCACGCGTGAACGTTGACTCATGTTTCCACGCACCGAGCCGCACCGGATCAACGTCGAGTTCCGGTGGGATCTCCGTACCTATAAGGTGCAGCGAGTCCGTATCCGCGTACAGGAACCGGTCATATACCGCCTGAGCAGCCGTGATTGTAACATAACGAGCCCATGAAGTTATGAAGGACGCGATCGGAATATAGATCGGGTTTCGCGTTTCTTCATCACCGAACACATAGCGGACGCTATCAGTCTCACGGTCGAGCAGCGGGATCTTTGAACGGCATTTCGGAGACGTCCCGAACTTTCCGTAGAGCGAGTTGAGCATGAGTTTCGCTATCGTTCGCATAGGTTTATTTCCGTCGATCGTCGCCTGTTGTTTCACCGCATACCACTTATCGATATACTCCGAGAATAAGATCGTTGATGCTTTGAATTTCCATCCTGAAAGATATTCAAGGTTGAAAACCTCATAATGCTCGAAGAACAGATCGAGATCGACCGACGTTAAGCAGAGAACGACGTCTTCACCTTGGGAGTCGATAAGGTATTCTGTCGGGATAAACGCGGAATTGAACTTACATTGGATCGTCGGCAGATAACCGGCTTTGAGCCGAAAGTTGCAGCGGATCATCTGCACATACAGATAATAGAGCGAGTCCGCCTGATACTGACCTTCAAAAAAGATCGGATCTCCATACGGCAGAGGTTTAGAATACATAACTGACGGATACAGGGAGTTGACGTCGAGAACGATCCCCTCACCTATCATTTGATTCTGATACCGCGGATTTGCGTATGTGAATCCTCCGCGGTAGCTCTGCCTCACGTCGGCGTCATAATCCGGCATTGGATACCACCGCTCAAAATTCTTCCGCGTGATCACCTCTTTATAATTGTTGAGAGCGTTTGCAGCTGCCGTCATTTTAGTCAGACCTTGTTCGAATAGAATTTCAAGAGCCCGAGCGACGATCTCGCAGTCGTTGCGGAGATACGATATCTCCTGAGCTGTCAGCTCATGCCCGGCCGGCCTATCCTCGGCATAGTCTATCTCCTCTTTCATGATCGGCAGCGCGAACGCTTTTGCGATCTCAGCGACGGAGAGGGGGAGAACCTTCAGCGAGTCGAGGATCTTAACCTTGTATTGCCGTTTTTTCAACATCCTGAAATAGAGATCCATTGAATAGAATTGACCTTTATCCGAGATCAGCGTCATGAAGGTAGCGTTTCCGCGATCGGCTTTATCGGTCACATGACTCCATCCGTTTTTGAGCAGCCAATAGATGATGAATTCGCCGTCGAATTTGAGGTTGTGAAAATAAACCGTTTCCTTTTCCTTCGAAAGCTCTTTCAATCGTTCCATGAATGATTCGATCGAATTTCCGTACTCAAAATTTGATACGGAACCGATCTGAAACAGTCCCCAAGCCCATACTCGGCAATCGGAGGGATCCGTTGTTGTTTCGAAGTCGGCAACATACATACGCGCCTCATAATGAATCGATCTTATCTCTGATCAGCGAACGTTTAACCTCTTTAGCGAGCGGATCTGAATAGAAAGAAACGTATAAAACATCATCGGAAAGACTTAGATCCGCGAATTCCTCATCGGTGAATTGGTCGAGCTTATCGCGGATTTCTTCCATCTCTTCTTCGGTGAATAATGTTTCAAGGCCTGTATAATAGTTTTCCCGATATTGCTTATTCTTTTTCTTCAGATAATCTTTTGAGGTCTGCTTATAAACTGATTCTTTATACGCAGCCCAATCTTTTGGTTTTATCTTTCCGGGCGCCTGCTTCGGTCTGAGATTCGCTTCGCGGATCCTTCCCATCATCGGCTTATCTCCTGGAGAGACTTCACCGATGCGGCCGAGCTGCGCCTTTCTGCGAGCATTGATTGATCGGACGCGGGCTTCGAGCTCTTTGACCTCGAATTTCGGCGCCGTAACGCCTCCCTTTGTTTTGATCATCTGTTCCGATCCTCGCGTTGTGAGACGTTTGATCGATTTAAGCGTCTTGTTAAAATCGGCTCTTGTCTGTATCTCAGCTCGCGCCGTCTTCATGCTCATCTTCGGAGGCAGCGCTGCTTTCACCTCCGGAGATCCCGTTTTCATCAGTCGGTCGATCTTCCGGTTAAAGTTCCGGATCTCTTTTCGCAAGAGATCAACGTCCTCTTGACGCCATTTAATATTCGGCATTTAATATCACCTCCGGGATATCAGCGATCCGAATATCATCCGGTTTCGTGAGAGTGTACTTCTGTCCGAGCCAATTGAGCTCTACGTAGAATCCGCGAATTTCCACGCGCCGATAGAATTCAAATGCTGGTGTATAGATAGCTGTTGATTTGATTCCGCTTTTAACGGATTTCCGATAATTGTAGATATCGATCTCTGCTCTTATTCCCTCCGCGAATTTCTCGCGAAGCACCGGCGAGCTGAAGAAGAACTTCAGCGGGCCATATACAACGGTATAGGGGGAATTCTCGAGGCGATAATAGATACCTCTTCGGGATACTTCGGGCATTTGATCACGTCCTTTCTATGGTTTGGGCCCGGCGTTCCCGACCGGGCCCTTTGGAAGAGGAAAGACACAAGGCGTCTGATCGCGGGCGGCGATCCCGATCAGCCGCGGACAACGTCAAGAGTAAAGATACGGGAAGATCCGCGGGCGATCTGCTTCACGCGAACCTTAACGCCATTCTCCCAGGTCGGCATACCGAACAGAGCGGGATCACAGAGGCGACGCAGCGCGTTATAGATCCCGTACGATACCGCACTATAGGTGTGACCGTCCGTATCGATCAAGATAACGCGGGGACTCTTGCGGATCTCGCCGGTCTTCTCATCGACGATCTCAACGGGCTCTACGATGATATCGCGGACGTTGATAACCTGTCCGATATGATCCGCGATACGTACGTCGGGAGAATTCATCGCGTTATAGAGCGCGGCGCGATCGTCATCCGTCTTCGGGACGAATGAGCAGAACATAGAGGGAGCAGCGGTGGAGAAGTTCGCAACGATATCGTTGTTATCGTTGCCGGCCGGAACGACCGCGGTCTCATTGGAGATCGTCTCGTTGATAGGGGTTTCGTTGGTGTTAGTCATAGTGTAGACCTTTCTGCGGCATTGGTATAGTTTTTTGATTTCACCGCGACCGGCCGGAGCCGGTTTCGTCCGGTCATCGTCCGGATCTCATCAGGCGGGATAAGAGCCGTTTGAACGGCTTCGGATCCATTATCAGGAATATCGGCAGCGAGCCGATCATAACTTGAGCGATGAACGCGATCCAACGGGATAGAGTCATGATATCAGGCCTCCTCTTCAATAGCATTAGCGGCGATATGATAGCAGCCCATTTTTCGCATGGCGGCGAGGATATCAAGAAGCTCGCCCCAATCGCATTCAACGATCTCGCGGAGATCGTATTCCTCGGTATAGTCGTCGCAAAAGTCATAAATGATCTCGTACTTCATGAATCTTTTTCCTCCTCCTCTTCAAGTATAGCTCGGATCATGCTCGCATAAGCGCGAAGTTTATGCTTCGTGGTTCGCTGCTCATATGCCGTTTTATGGCAAAGGTTTTGCAGCTCGTTTTTGATCTCTCCCAAGAGATAGAAAGCGTCTTCATTTCCGGCAAGTCGGATCAGTTCCTTATTAGTCATGCTGCTCACCTCAAATAACATTGTTGATGTGCCATACGGGAACCGGCTCTGACGTCTCTTCATCGAACTCATAATGCAGCTCTTCGATCGTAACGTCTGCTTCGTCGTCCGTGTCACGGTAACGATCCCGGCGCGCTTTGCGCGCTGCGTTCCTGTCCTCACCGATATAGAGCACTTCGCGCCCTTCATACCAATCAATAACTCTGTACTTCATTTGTCCTTGTCCTCTCATTTCGTTTGATTTACGTGCGGCGCCCCGAGTGAAAGTCAATACTTTCACTATCTACTATTATAAAGGTTTGCAACAGTAATTGCAAGCACTTTTTTCGATTTTGTGCAAATATATTTTCTATTGGTTTTCATTTAACCGTATGGTAAAATATCTATGGGGAGGGCCGACGTTTAATCGGCGTTTGCCGTCCGGGAACCGTTACCGGGTGAAACCGGCCTGGATGAGCTCATAAGGACTAACGATCTAAACGTCGGACGCGGCCTTATCCCCTATTATATTAATAGGAAGGTTTTGACTCATGGATCAATGGGCTTCACTCATATCAAGTCTCGGTGTGCCGATCGTCGCTATGATCGGCCTTGCGTGGTATATCGTTAAGAAAGATAAAGAATCACATGACCGGGACGCGGAATTTTCATCTATGATCGGATTGATCATGGATGAACACAAAAAGGAAATAAGCGAGCTGCGCGAAGTGATCTCGAATAACACTCTGATCCTCACGCGGCTCTATGAACGTATGGGAGGTACTAAGGAATGAAAACTTCAACCGAATTCGTCAAATATCTGTTTCGCCGCATCCCTCAGGAAGAGCTGATTCCCGGTACATATTATTGTACTGATTCAAGCGATATCGGCTCCGTCCCCGCGCATTATCTCATGGGCACGACCGGGCAGATAGCTTCTCAGTACAGACTCGACGTCGCATACTCTAAGTATTATTCGAAAGCTGAGTATGGATCATGGACACGCCAGGCGTATGATACCAAGACGCAGCCGTGGATCACGGAGGGCGCGTTCATGTATGACTGTCAGGGCCTGCTCGACGCTTTCGTCGGTCAGGATACCAACGCGGCCGGATGTTACGTCAATTGGTGCGGGATCCGCGATCAGGAGGCGCTCGATTTTATCCAACAGCGCGGCAGCGCCGCCGCGGGTGCTTGCGTCTTCAAGCGAAACGGCTCGGGCAGGATCTATCACGTCGGCTTCATCGCCGGAGTCAACGCCTCAGGCGTCCCGCTGGTTATCGAAGCAAAGTCGCTGAACGACGGGATCACAATGTCGCTGCTCACCTCCGGATGGAATGAGTACGGCGTTCCGAACCGCGTTCTCGAGTTCCCGGAAATTGAAAAAACCCGTTTCCGCGTAACTAATCCTATGATGCGAGGCGATAAGTTCGAAGCGATGCAGAGGGCGCTTCTCGCTAACGGTTATAATCCCGGAACGATCGACGGTATATGGGGCAACAACTCGCAGACCGCGTTTGAGGATATGCTCACCGTCAACCGGAAACCGGTTATAATTAAAATGTCGATCAACGGCCAGTCCGTTATCAATGAAGAATATTAAAGAAAGGATCTAACGCTATGCAGAAGAATCTCGAAGAGCTCACCGCTGAATTCAGCGCTATCGTGGGCGATAACGATTCCGATGACGTACTTGCATTTCTCGAAGATCTCGCGGACTCGATGAACGCTAATCCCCCGGAAAGGGAGGATCTTACCGCTAAGGTCGCAGAGCTCGAAGGCAAGCTCAAAGAACTCAAGAAACGATATCGCGATCGTTTCTATGGCCGCTCCGAAGAGGAGGAAGAGTCCGTCGAAGAGGAGGAGACCTCTGACGGCGAAAAAATCAAGATCAAGGATCTGTTTAAGGAGGAATAAATCATGCCTACTATCCCGCGTAAACTCACCGTGACCAACGTTTCTAAGGACGTTATCAACGCGATCCTCAATGACGGATGGTCTGTCAACTATCGCGATTACGTCCCCGTAACCGCTTCTGATGCCGATTCGATCCGCGATATCGGCAAGATCATTATGGACGCTCCCAATCTCAGGAACGCGTTCTGCACCGATCTTATCAACAGGATCATCCTCGTTATCGTCACCTCTAAGATGTATGAGAACCCGTGGGCTCGCCTGAAGAAAGGCAAGCTCGAGATGGGCGAAGTCGTTGAGGAGATCTTCGTCAATATCGCTAAGGCCGAGCTCTATAACCCCTCGACCGCGAAAGATACCGTATTCCGTCGCAGGATCCCCGACGTCCGCGCTGCTTTCCATATCGTTAACAGCCAGGTCAAATACCCCGTTACGATCGGCAACGATGAACTCTCTATGGCGTTTACCACCGAAAACGGCCTCTATAATCTGATCGAAAAGATCTATGAGACCCTCTACACCGCGGACGCGTACGATGAATTCAATATGATGAAGTATCTCATCGCGGAACATATCCTCGCAGGTCATATCAAGCCCGTTGCGATCGCGGCGCCCAACAGCGAAGCAAATATCCGCGCCGACGTTACCGCGATCAAGGCGACCTCCAATAAGATGAAGTTTATGACCTCTGACTGGAATATCGCGGGCGTCAAGACTCATGCACGTCATGAGGAACAGACCGTTATCGTCTCTGCTGATTTCGACGCAGCTATGGACGTTCAGGTTCTCGCCGCTGCTTTCAACATGGAGAAGGCCGAATTCCTCTCGAAGAGGCTTCTTGTTGACGGCTTCGGCGCGATCGATGTGATCCGTCTCGCTGAGTGCGCTCCCGAACTCTGCACCGATATCGTCTATGACTCTGACGGCTACGTGACCTCCGCGGCGCTGAAGAATATCTCTTCCGATGATCTCACCGCGCTCAACGCGATCCCCGCCGTACTGATCGACGATGCATTCATGCAGATCTACGATCGTCTGATCACAATGGAGGATATCCGCAACCCGGACGGCCTCTATACCAACGCGTTCCTGCATTGCTGGAAGATATTCTCGATCTCTCCCTATGCTCCCGCAGCCGTATTCACCTCCGCTAATGCGTCTGTTACCTCCGTCACCGTTACTCCCGAAACCGCGAATACCGTTAAGGGCGGCGACGTCAACCTTCAGGCCGTCGTTGCCGGCACCGGCTTCTTCGACCGCTCCGTGACGTGGACTCTCTCCGGCGCGAATAAGGCCGGCACCGTGATCACTCCGGCCGGCAACCTCCATATCGCAGCCGATGAAACCGCGACCACGATCACCGTGACCGCTACCTCGAATGCGGCGTCCACCGTTACCGATACCGCTACGATCACCGTCTACGATAACCTCCCCGTTTATAACGGCGAGATCGTCGTTAACCCCTAACCTATCATGCAGCCGGGCCGGTTCCGATCGGCCCGGTAAACCTTAAAGGAGGTTAAAACATGGCTAAGAAAAAGACTATTGAACTCCGTTCAAGCGGCGCGGACGTTCCGTCCGGCGACGTGAATATCACCTATAACGGCGTACGTATCGCCGGTTTCAGCGAGGACACCGACGCAACGCTCAAAACGGGCATGAAGCGCGTTGAGCATGATATCGGTATCGAGTACATGAAACCGGCAGGAGGTGCGAACTATATTCCTTTTACACTTACCGATACTGCTGAAACTTCTCATCTCTTCGGTTATGGAGATGAAAGTAATGCTATTCTCATAAAAAATGTGAGCGAGTTGATCGCATATACTGATCCTCAACATGCAGAAGGCATTATCCCTCATATTTCTCCCATTGATCCGTCTGTTCTCATATACGGAATAACAGTGCGGTGTGACACCGATGCTCTTGATGTTAAACTCAATAACGTTGCCGTCGCATATGATGACCGTTCAGCAGCATATGTGGTTCACGATAACGATATCTCGGAGTTTAATCTCACTATCTCCGATAAAAACGTCTGATGCCTATGTACGCGCCTGTACCGGATGGACAAGTTAAGATCCTGCGCGGAGTGCCGCTCGATTCTTCGTATAATAATACGATCTATTTCAGCTCGCTCTCCGCGCAGAGCACGTATTTTGCGGGACTCGCAAAGTACAGTTATACGCAGCTCATGTATATCCGGGAGACGCGGAAGCTCCGCATACCGCTTTCCGGAGATACGGTTTTTGACTGCAATTATCTGATGTACAAAAACACGCAGTACGCTGATAAGTGGTTCTATGCATTCATCAACCAGGTTTACTATATCAACGATAACTGCTGCGAGATCGAATTCGAGATCGACGTCATGCAGACGTGGGCGCTCGATTATGAGCTGAAACCGTCCTATATCGAACGCAATCATACTGTAACTGACGTTATCGGTGAGAACCGCGTTCCCGAGAATCTCGATATCGGCTCATATATAACGAGATCCCGTACAAAAGCATGGTATGATAACGGCGCTAATCTATGGGATGTTGTCGCGTTTTCTACGTTTGATTGGAGCACATGGCAGAAAACAAGCGGCGATATCATTTATGGTATTTACTCAGGCCTCACGCGTACGACCCTCGGACAGATATCGGTTTCAGGATCGTTTACAGGCACGATGAGCTATGCGTGGATAACGGATGCAAGGCCGAAGATCACGGATCTTCTGAATAATCATGCTGATCTCGTTGAAGGTGTGGTCGCTATAATCCTCACGCCTCATAACCTCGAAAGCGGCTTCGTTGATAAATCAATCACTCGACCGGGATCAACGTGGGCACTTGACGGATATATTCCAAGAAACAAAAAGATATGGACGGCGCCGTTCTGCGTTCTGTATGTAACGGATACGAGCGGATCAGGCAAGGTCTATGCGTTTGAGGATTTCGAGGGTGCTCCCGGCTCCGGAGTTACGTTCCGGTTCTACACCGATAAAGCTGCATGTCAGACTGTTATCGGCGTCCCGCTAGCGTATAAAGGCTCCGGAACAACACTCGGTACAGCTCAGCCCAATTTCGAAGAGGCAATATTTATAACAGGTTATCCGCAATGCCCGTGGGTCTCGGACGCATATAAAACGTATCTTGCTCAAAACGGCTCTAATCTGCTGCTATCTCAGGTATTGGGCGCGGGTCAGGTCGTTGCCGGCGCAGCTCTTACCGTTTTCAGCGAGGGTGCAGGAGCTCCGATCGGTATAGGCCTGATGACCTCGGGTGTATCGGCTATCGCCGGGCAGATCGCGGATCAACAGGATAAATCAAAGACGCCTCCGCGAGCTCACGGAAACTCGACGGGATCCGCATTTATTTCGATCAACGAAAAGGTTCCCGCGCTGCTGATCATGCAGCCGAGAAAAGAACAGGCGATCATTATTGATCAGTATTTCGACAAATACGGATACGCGATTCATAAGGTCGATGTCCCGAATATCTCTTCTCGCCCGCATTGGAATTACGTCAAAACAGTTGACGCGAATATTCTGCCTAAGAGCGGAACCGGGCTCCCCGCGTCTGATCTGAAGAAGATCGTACAGATATTCGACCGCGGGATCACGTTCTGGAAGAACGGCAGCGAAGTCGGAGACTATACCCTCGACAACAGACCCTCATAAGGAAGGTGATTAGATGTTTCTTGCAAACCCTTATTCGGGAACTAAGCTCTCGATCCAAGAACAGTTTCAAAAAGAAGCGCAGCGGATGAACGTTGATACGTATACCTATTGGTATGCGCGTCTCGTTGAGATCGCTATGGCCGGCTTTGAATGGATCAATCTGCCGCCTGAGATCGATCCGCGCTTTCTTGAGATGATTCTTTGCTATGACGGCAAAGCTCTGTTCTATTTCGACGATGATCTCGAAGAGTTTTGCGCTCTTCAGTTTTTCAATAGCTCGACGATCGATATCTACCGCGAGCCGATTCAGAGGACGCCTTATTCACCGTCTGTTCAGTACAGATATAAGACACTCTCGGAAAAAGAATCTGTTATCATTTGGAATAACGGGCTCAGGCTCCCCGAGATCCTACCTCTCAGGCTCTACGCTAAGCGCATAGCAGAATGCGAGCGAGCGATCGACGTTAATATCCACGGGCAAAAGACCCCGAAGATCATACGCTCAACACCGGAAGAGCGGCTCACTCTCGAGAATCTGTTTAAGAAATATGACGGGAATATCCCGTTCATCTTCGGCTCTAAAAATCTCGCTGATATGCAGGATATCACGGTGCTTGATACCACGGTTCCGTATGTCGCGGATAAGATACAGATTCAAAAGAGACAGCTATTCGCAGAAGCGCTTACCTATTTCGGCATAGAGAACGCGAACACAGAAAAGAAGGAACGGCTCGTTTCCGATGAGGTTGCCTCGAATTTCGGCGGCGTTGAGATCTCCCGCCGCGCTCGCCTGAATGCACGAAAGCTCGCATGTAAAAAGATCAATGAGATGTTCGGGCTCGATATTGACGTACGGTTCGCGGCGTCTATCCCTGCTGACCGCGAAGCTATCCCTGAAACGGAGGTGGATATCAATGAGTAAATATACCTCGCAGCTCCGATATATATGCGAAGCTAAGTCCGGTTTTACCGAGGAAGAGCTCGAAGAAAAGACGATCGATCAGATCATAGACGCGGCTAAGGCGCATATCTTCAATTTTGATTTTCCCGTCTATTCCGAAGAGTTCCGTCCGGTGCTCGAACATGAGATCCTGTTCCATTTCTATATGCAGGAGATCGGGCAGGAAACTTACGGTTTATGGCAGTATTATCTCGCACGCAAGCTGCGTGAGATCATGCCGTACTATAATAAGCTCTACGAATCCGCTGAGCTTGAGTTTAATCCGTTCCATGACGTAGACTATACGAAACTTCACGGAGGCGTCCTTGCCGGGAATAAGCAGACCGCGGGCAACGTGACAGCGCATAGCGAAACGGACGGGAACACTACCGGGAATTCGGAGACTGAAACCTCCGGTGCGGGCAGCGCGAACGGAACTCACAGCGATCGGCGCGAAAAGAGCACAACGGAAACCGACGTTACGGATACGACTTCCGAGAATGACGGTACCGGAACGCTGACGAAAAGCGGCTCAAAGCAGATATCGAATACGTATTCCGAATCAACGGTCTCCCGTGACGCGTATTCGGATACGCCTCAATCCTCGGTGCTGGGAGTTGAAGGCGACGGCAGCGGAAACCCGACGAATAACGTCTCCGATAACTATTATCTCACGAATTATCGCAAGGTGACAGGCTCTAAGTCGGGATCCAATAGCGGAACGGAAACGACCTCCGATACCGAAAACACGTCCACTCATAACGAAGGTGCCGGAAACTCAACGACCAATAAGGTAGGGAATGAGATCGAGACAACGACCGGAACGACCGGCGAGAATACGACCTCGACTGGACACTCCGAAACCACGGATACCGGTACCTCACATGACGAAACGGACGCAACGACCGCTACAACCGTTGCCGAGAATTTCAGGAACACAGATGACTATACCGACCGGTATTCGGGAAAGATGGGATCGCAGTCCTATTCCTCGATGCTGCTTGAATACCGCGAAACGTTCCTTAATATCAATAAGATGATCTTTGATGAATTGGAGTGCTGCTTCATGCAGCTCTACTGAGAAAGGAGTCTAATATGCCTAATCCCCTTAATCCTCATGATATCGAGCTTGTCGGCTCGTATCATAAGCCGTTCTGGTTCCCGTTCCGTTCGGTGTATGTTCCCGTTACGCCTTGCGTTCTCGACGGTTCGCTCTCATTCCTCGAGATGGTTTGGAAGATCCTCCGCGATCTCAATAAGACGATCGAGGCAACTAACGAGAACCATACCGATATCATGACGCTCGTTGAGCAGATGGAAAGCCTCTATGATCTCTACGCGAATAAGCTCTCGTTCATGCTCGTTAACTTCACCAACGACGCGAGCAGCGGAGTCGGTCGAACGATCACCGCGGATAAGAGCTATAATGAGATCGTGACCGCGTACGCGGATAAGATCGTGATCGGACGCGGTGTGTTCGCCAACGACGTTGAAGAGTTCTCTATCGCTATGGCCTCAACCGGTTCTGCCGTGGTATTCTATTCGCTCTCGCCGGACGATAAGCTCAACGTCGTTACCGTTAATGATGACGATACGATCGACCGTCACGCGTACACCGTGATCACCTCGAACGGAGGTACCGTGACCGGAGTGCTCAATGTTCCGGCTCCGACCGCGAACGATCATGCCGCGAACAAAAAGTACGTTGATGACGCGCTCACCGCTGCTGAGTCCTACGCGGATCAACATGACGCAACGACGCTGCAAAGCGCGAAGGACTATGCGGACGCTCAGGACGTGATCAACCTTGCAGCCGCGAAGACCTATGCCGATCAGTATAAGACTCTGCGCGGTGTGATCACCTATGAGGACGGGGCGTATAAGTGCAATCAGACGTTCGCTACGCTCTATGGCCGGGCGACCTCCGGTCTCGACGTCGAACTCGTCTTCTCTGATCCGCTCGTCGAATTCAAGTTCGACGTCCTTCATCTTGATCAGTATCAACCCACCACGATCACGTTCAAGAATTCGACCTATACATGCACGATATCGAGCTCGGACGTCGTGACGTTCAGCTAACCCCACACCCAGGCAGGCCCGGTTAATCGCCGGGTCTCTTTTTTGTTGCCCGGGCGGAGGGCGAGCGGTCTCGACCGCGAGCTCGAGATCCTGTGCGGTCGAACGCGAGCTCCG
>JAZKXO010000114.1:0-2002 GCA_045611685.1 Eubacteriales bacterium
CACTCTTTTCACAAGAGGCAATCCGAGTCCGTTGCCCTGTGTCGCGTGGGAGGTGTCACCTTGATAGAACTTTTCAAATATGTGCGCGCCAACCTCCGCACTCATTCCGCATCCCGTGTCGGATACTTTTACGGTAGCGTATGTTTCGTCTGCCGTAAGCGTAAGCGTGACCTTGCCGCCGTCCTCGGTGAACTTGAAGGCGTTGGAGAAAAGATTGTTCCATACGAGCGACAAAAGCTCCGCATCGGCAGACACAAGAACGTTCTCGGCAATATCGGTTTCGATCTCGATATTCTTTCGCTCCCATGTGCTTTCATATTGCAAGAGGCTCTCGCAGAGCTGCTCGCCAAGATCGAAGGTGGTCAGATTGGGGTAGATCTGCTGATTTTCCAGGCGGTTGAGCTTGAGAATGTTCGTCATCATATCGGCAAGACGGCGCGAGGCATCGGTGATTGCCTTTGCGTACTCGATGCGCTTTTCTTCGGGCAGATCGGGAGTTTGCAAGAGTGTTCCGTAGTTCTGCATGACCGCGAGCGGGGTTTTCATCTCGTGGGATACGTTGGCGATAAAGTCGGTACGCAGGGTCTCCACACCGGATAGCTCTGCGGCCATGGCGTTGATGGACTCGCCAATTTGATTAAAGCCCTCCATGCCCGATCCGTGCATGAGCCCCACACGGGCGGAAAAATCTCCGCCCATGATCCGCTCGGCCGTATGGGTGATCATGTTGACAGGCCTCTCCACCATGATCTTTCTGCGGATATAATCAACGGTTCTGAACAGCACCGTGATAATCACCACGTTGAGAAAGGTGATCTTGGCCGCGTCGGCAATATTCTCCGTGGTGTAAACAAGCCCCATTTCCTTTGACAGTACGTTCAGGAAAAGCATCATACAACAGGAGACCACAAAGCCTACCGACAGAAAGAACCAAAGAAAGCTGCTGACCTCCCGCAAGATGCCGCGAAAGCTCGGCTTTTTCATTTGATCACCGCCTTATAGCCGAGACCGTGGACGGTCTGGATCTCAAAGGATTCACAATCCGAAAGCTTAGCGCGGAGCTTGGTCATGTACACGTCAACCGTTCTCGTGCTGGTCTGCGTATCCACGTCCCAGAATTCGTCCATCAGCTGTGTACGGGTGAAGGTCTTTTTGGGGTAGGACAGGAGCTTATAGAGAAGGTCGAATTCCCTTGCGGTAAGGGAGATCTCCTCCCCGTCAAGGGTCGCGCTTCTCTCGTCGGCATCCATCACGAAATGACCGACCTCCAGACGGCGGCTGGTGGCGATCTTGGAGCGGCGCAAGAGCGCACCGATGCGCAGGAACAGCTCGTCGAGGTCGATGGGCTTGGTCATGTAATCGTCGATACCGATGCGGAAGCCTCTCTGCTTGGACGCGAAATCGTCGCGGGCGGTCATGAACAGGATGGGGATATCGTTGTTGAGAGAGCGCACGGTCTTAGCGAACTCAAAGCCATTTATATGGGGCATCATGATATCCGACACGATACAATCAAAGGTGGTCTTGTACATCTCGTCGTAGGCACTCTCGGCATCCAGGCAACCAACCGCCTCGTATCCCGAGTTATTGAGAAACGAGCAAACGCTGCGGTTCAGATCCCTGTCATCCTCCACGATCAGAATTTTGAACATGTCTGTATCCTCCAAAGGCTATCATTTCAATTGACAACTATATTATAGCATGAAAATGTTAAAGTTTTGTTTGTGTTTTTTGCTTTTTTTAAAAAATTACAAGGCAACCGTTTTTTGTGTTGCCTTGTAGCAAAAATTATACCAAGCTTGTCTTTTTGAGAACCACCTTGCTGATCGCGCCAAGACCGAATGCAAACAGCGAACCACCTGCCGCGCAGAGTGCGACGTTGATGATCGTAGAACCAAGGGGCGTGATCATAGACACCATCATGAAGAGGAGCATACCGCCGCCGAGGGAGCCGCAGATCGCAAGCCATGCCTTCTGCTTTGCCGCCACGCTGATGAGCGTG
>JAZKXO010000115.1:0-1267 GCA_045611685.1 Eubacteriales bacterium
AACCGCATTGCGATCTCGCATATTGATCTCCCCGGTGAGGATAACCCCGACGCCGCTGTGATCGTGCCGGGCCGCCTTCTCGGTGAGGTTCTCCGCATGATAAAGGATACGGAAGAAGACATGACCGTAACGCTTGCGCGCAAGCACATTATTTTCACGATCGGGGAGTACGTGTACTTTACGCGTCTCATCGAGGGAGAGTACATCGACTACAACAGAATTCTCCCGAAAACGCACGAGACGGAGGTCTTCGTCGCGGCGGATATTCTGCGGGGAGCGCTCGAACGCTGCACGCTTGTTACCGAGGATAAGCTCGGCGGCAACACGAAGGCGTACGTAAAATTGGAATTTGAGGACAATCTTCTTAAGCTTTCGTCCGTTTCCGCGGGCGGCTCGATCTACGACGAGATCCCCGTGGCAAAAACGGGTGCGGATCTGACGATCGGCTTCAACTGCCGACTGCTCGTGGAAGCGCTTCGGAATATGCCCGATACGGCAGAGCAGATCCGTCTGTGCCTCAATTCTCCTCTCACGGGGGTTACGATTGAGGAAGCCGGCGGCTCGGGCAGCCGCGAATATATCCCCGGGCTGTATCACGAATCGGACGATGATTTTAAGGAAGTATTCCTCGACTACATCATGCCGATCCGCATGAACAAGTGAGACGGGACCGAGAAAACTGTCTCTTACGTGGCGATACTAACCGCACAAAGCGAAAAAATTACGGAGAAAACTATGTACCTGCATATAGGCGGAGGTGTGATCCTCCGCGATACGTCCATTATCGGAATCTTTGATCTGGACGGAAAAATTACCACGCCCGACACGGCAGATTTTCTCCGCTGTGCGGAAAAAAATAAAATTACGTCGATGGCCGGCGACGATTTGCCGAAATGTTTCGTGCTTACCGCTCCGCCGAGAACCAAGTCCGGCAAAACGAGAGTCGTATTCTCGCAGATATCTGCCTCTGTTCTCGCCAATCGCGGCGATGCGCTGACGGGCATTTGACAATTTTTAAAAGAGAAAACTCTTCTTTGCCTTTTCCCTTATACTTTGATAATTTCGCTTCATCGAAAGGAATCATTATGCCGAACGAAAAGGAAATCATGGATCATTACGAGGACGAACAAATACAGGTCTTAAAAGGCCTTGACGCCGTCCGTAAGCGCCCCGGTATGTATATCGGTACCACGGGTGTGCGAGGACTCCATCACCTTGTCAACGAGATCGTCGGTAACTCCATCCACGAGGGTATGGCGGGTCGATG
>JAZKXO010000116.1:0-1168 GCA_045611685.1 Eubacteriales bacterium
ATCTGACGGTTGAGAACCTCGTCACGGAGAGTTCTCATGATCTCTGCGCCGGAATAGTCCTTAGCTGCGTGCATACGCTTGCGGGAGGTACCGCCGCCGTGTGTGGTGATCATGGTGCCGTTTTCATCCTTATCGAATTCAACGCCGAGTTCGCTGAGCCACTGAATTGCTTCGGGAGCATCGCAAACCAATTTGGAGAGAAGTTCTCTCTTAGCTGCGAAGTGACCGCCGCCGAATGCGTCAACAAAGTGAATAGCGGGAGAGTCGTTGGGCTTATCTGCAGCCTGAATACCGCCTTCTGCCATCATGGTGTTGGCGTCACCGATACGAAGCTTGGTGACGATCATAACGTCAGCGCCTGCTTCGTGTGCTTCGATTGCCGCGGAAGCGCCTGCACCGCCGCCACCGATGATAAGAACGTCGGTTTCGTAGTCGGGCTTCGTGAGATCCACGCTGTCAGCCGTGATACGGCTGTGTGCCTGAAGAATCTCAGCAAGCTCGGTGGGAACCTTTTCGCCCTTGTTCGGACCGATCTGGAGAACGGAGAACTGATCCTGCTTGTAGTCGGGATGGTATGCCGCCAGCAGATCTTCCTTCTGCTGTGCGGTCATACGAGCGGGCTCGAAAGCGATATTTTTTTCTCTCGCTGCTTCAACGGCAGCGATGGATTGTTGGAATTTTTCGGAATACATGGATGCGCTCCTCCTTACTTTTCGATCTCGCGATTGTTGTAGAGTTCTTTCATCTCTTCGATGGGTTTCTGCATGAGCGCTTCGATCAGGTCATTGAAATCACCGTTTTTGATTTCTTTGACACGATCTTCAAGGTGACCGCAGCCGGGAGCAAGGTATTTGCCGTTGATTCTTCTCGCGAGCATAGCAACCTGCGGATGAGAAATACCGGCGGGACATCTGGAAGAGCACACGCCGCACATAACGCAGTCGAAGGATTCTTCTGCGCATTTTTCGAAATCACCGCGCTGCGCGTATGCGATGTACTGCATAACGTTGAGACCCTGCGTGCAGGCCTTCGTGCAAGCGTTACAGCCGATACAAGCGTAGATTTCGGGATAAAGCTGCATCATAACCGTTTCGTTAACGGGGATCTCGTTGATGTTGTAAACCTCTTTTAAGTCGGAGGCCAAGCGGTCTTAGGAAGACAACACTTG
>JAZKXO010000117.1:0-1601 GCA_045611685.1 Eubacteriales bacterium
ATCGTCATACATTCCTTTCGTGAAAGTATTTATAGGAAATATTTAAAAATCGGGAATCTGTAAGCCTTCCCCCTCCGGCGAAGGCTTACGGATTCTTACGTTAAAGCATTTGATTGGGAGTGAAGTAAAAATTACTTCAAAGCCGCAAGCGCTCTTGCGCCGATGTCGTGGCGGTAGAAGCCGTTTGCGAAATCAACGGTCTGCGTCTTTGCGTAAGCTGCCTTGACAGCGTTTTCGAGTGTATCCGCAACGGCAACAACACCGAGAACACGGCCGCCTGCGCTGACAAGACCGTTTTCCGTCTTCTTTGCGCCTGCAACGTAGATGAAGCCGTTTTCATCGTCTGCGGGAAGCGTCATGGGGCAACCGCTTTCGTACTTCACGGGATAGCCCTTGGAAGCAACGATAACGCAGCAAGCGGATTTGTTGCTGAATTTCACTTCGGTATCAGCAAGCGTACCGTTTGCCGTCGCCATCATAACGGTGAGGAGGTCGCTTTCCAGAAGAGGAAGAACAACCTGAGTTTCGGGATCGCCGAAGCGGCAGTTGTATTCGATCACGCGGGGACCCTTGGGGGTCAGCATAAGTCCGAAGTACAGGCAACCCTTGAAGGTTCTGCCTTCCGCGTTCATTGCGTTGATCGTGGGGAGGAAAATGGTTTCCATGCAAAGCTTTGCGATATCCTCGGTATAGTAGGGGTTGGGAGCGATCGTGCCCATACCGCCGGTATTGAGACCGGTATCGTTATCGCCTGCGCGCTTGTGGTCCATGGAGGAGATCATCGGGACTACGACGTTACCGTCCGTGAAGGAAAGAACGGAAACTTCGGGACCGGTCAGGAATTCTTCGATAACGACACGGCTGCCGGAAGCGCCGAAGATCTTGTCTTCCATCATGGAGCGAACTGCGTCCATCGCTTCTTCTCTGGTCTGGGCGATGATAACACCCTTGCCGAGAGCAAGGCCGTCTGCCTTGATAACGGTGGGAATGGGGGCATCCTCAAGATATGCAAGAGCCTTTTCCATATTGTCGAAAACTTCATAGGAAGCTGTGGGAATGCCGTATTTCTTCATCAGATTTTTGGAGAAGACCTTACTGCCTTCGATGATTGCCGCATTTGCGCGGGGACCGAAAGCAGGGATACCGATTTCTTCCAATGCGTCCACGGCGCCGAGCACCAGCGGATCGTCGGGAGCAACGACTGCAAAATCAATTGCGTTCTCCTTTGCAAAAGCGGTGATACCCGCAATGTCCTTGGCGCCGATATTAACGCAAACGGCGTCGTCTGCCATACCGCCGTTACCGGGAAGCGCGTAGATCACTTCAACAGCGGGATTTTCTTTGAGTTTCTTGATAATCGCGTGTTCGCGGCCACCGCCGCCGACTACCATCAGTTTCATAATACTGTATTTCCTTTCCTTGGGAATATATTCTTGTAAAAGCATAACCGCCGGCATGATTTCAGCCGGCGAAAATGCTCGTTATATATGCTCCGTGATATTAATGGTGGAACAAACGCATGCCGGTGAATGCCATAGCAATACCGTATTTGTTGCAGCATTCAATAACAAGGTCGTCACGAACGGAACCGCCGGGCTGTG
>JAZKXO010000118.1:0-2080 GCA_045611685.1 Eubacteriales bacterium
GTGTTCCATCATTCCCCTGCGATTAAATCGACTCGGGAAATATAGCACCTAAGGCACAGTACAGGCACCAAATGCCAGGGATTCAATCCCGGCTCCTGTCCCTTCGTGCCGTATTCATCGAAAATGAATATATTGACAAATTATTCAAAATGTGATATAATAGAGGCGACCAAAACAAAGGAGGGAACAATGCCTCGACCTGTAAACTATGAGAACGGTTTTCCCGGGATCAGCTTGAAGCCTGTCAATTTCAGGAAAAAGAGCGATCGCGTCCTGTATTATACGAAGCTGCTTCTCAATAAGTGTCAAGATATGATCCAATTCGACGGCCTCCCGGACTCGGTCCCTGAACGCGATCTCCGGAGGCTCCTGCAGCTCTCAGGAATCGCGCTCGGACTCAATCCCGAGATCACCGGAGGCGTCCCTTATTTCTTCTACGGAGGCCTCGGGGGAGAACCGGACGCATATTACAATCCCACGATTGCGACCATTTCGTCGCCTGCGCTCAATATCTCGGGGACGTACGAAATCCACAAGGACGTCGTCGTGGTTCGCCACGACGCTTGGGAGCAGGGTCTGCTGCCGCTTATAAGGCCTTACGCGACAATGGCCGCAGAAACCGATCTCTCGCTCTATATCGCGCTGATCACTACGCGGCTCCCGTCCGTGATCGCGGCAAACGACGACCGGACATATAAGTCTGCGGAGGAATTCCTCAAGGGCCTTGAAAATGGGGACCTCGGTCTGATCTATGAGACGAAGCTGCTTGACGCGCTCCGGGTCCTGCCGTACTCCAACACGGCCGCAGCGCAGACGATCACCGACCTCATCGAAGTCTCGCAATACCTGAAGGCCTCATTGATGAACGAGCTCGGGATCAACGCAAACTATAATATGAAGAGAGAAAGCCTCTCGATGACCGAATCGCAAATGAACGACGACGGCCTGCTGCCGTATATCGACGGCATAATCGAGTCGATTCAGACCGGCCTCGACGAATACAATCGGCTCTTTGGATTCAACATCCGGGTCCGGAAAGGCTCTGCGTGGAAATGGCGCGAGCTCGAGGAGACCGAGCAGCACGGAGAAGAACCGGATACGCCCCCGGAACCGGCTACGGAAGGAGGAGACGAAGATGCAGAAGCGACATAACATATTTGACGTCTTCAACGATCCGGACCTCACGAAGCCGTTCGCGCAGCTCCTCGACGATCTCGACACGGACGCGCCTGAATGGCTCGAAGACAACGCGACGTATCTTGATCAGGGATATATTTACCGGCACGCGCCGAGTAAAGAGATATCCCGGGAAGTCGAGATTGTGCTCGAGAACGGAGGCGGCAATAACGATCCTAACGGTCCTTATCCGGATTTGTGGACCCTTACTCAGGCGTCTATCTCGTACCTGATGTATGGTTTTTATGTGGAATACGGCGACAATATCGCGAAGATCATCGCGGCAATGCAGACGCAATATAAACCGCTCGAAAATTACTCGATGGAAGAGAAGACGACCCCGAACCTCACGGACACCAACACGGCGAAAAGCAACGTCCGGACGACCGGATCAAATAAAGTTTACGGATTCAATTCGGCGACGGCCGTCCCGGTTACGGACACGCAGACCGACACCGCAACGCAGGGAGCCGATACCGCGAACCAATCCGTCCTGAAGAGAACCGGCACGAACACCGTGACCCGGTCCGGAAACATAGGCGTCACGACCTCGCAGCAGATGCTTATATCGGAGCTTGATCTCCGGGAGTCGCGCTGCGTCGAAGAGATGATATACCGCTTTCTCGATCACATTCTCACCTGTGGAGCTTATACGCACGGTATCACGTGCTTCAAGTTAATAACTAATTAAAAGGAGATTTACCCAAATGAACGTTGAACAGGTTTACACGCTCGTCAACACCGCGACCGGAGAAGTCCTCGGAGATACCTCTCTCGTCGCAAGAGACCTCACGAACGTCGTTGACGTTGGCACCGCGATCTTTAACGCGAATGCCGTCGACGCCTACGTGAAGAGTCTCGTCAATCACATCGGCAAAGTGATCTTTGTCAACCGCACCTATTC
>JAZKXO010000119.1:0-1241 GCA_045611685.1 Eubacteriales bacterium
AGCAGAAGGAAGCTGTTGAGACCAAGAACTACGCAGAAAACCTCATCTTCCAGTCCGAAAAGACTCTCGGTGAGATCGGCGACAAGGTTTCCGAGGCTGATACCGCACCCGTAAAGGATGCTATTGAGAAGCTCAAGGCAACCGTTAACACCGGCGATATTGATGCCATCAAGGCAGACACTGAGGCGCTTCAGCAGGCGTTCGGCAAGCTCTCCGAGAAGCTCTACGCGGCTCAGGGCGGCGATCCCAATATGGGCGGTAACCCCGGCAATATGGGCGGCGACGGCTACTACAACGCAGATTTCGAGGACAATTCCGATAAATAATCAATAAAATATTGTGGGAAGGGCGCAAGTTGACGCTCTTCCCACAAAGCAGTATTTAAATACATCAAAAAGGCAGACCAATGGCTAAAAGAGATTACTATGAGGTGCTCGGCGTAGACCGCAGCGCCGATGAAGATACAATAAAAAAAGCGTACAGAAAACTTGCAAAAAAATATCATCCCGATATGAACCCCGGCGACAGCGAGGCGGAGGCAAAGTTTAAGGAAGTCAACGAGGCTTATGCCATCCTTTCTGATTCCGAAAAGCGCTCGGCTTACGATAATTACGGCCACGCAGCGTTTGAAAACGGCGGCGCAGGCGCGGGCGGATTCAATATGGGGGATATGGATTTTGGTGACATATTCAGCAACATATTCGGCGGCGGATTTGGAGGCTTCGGCGGTTTCGGAGGTTCTTCACAAAGACAAAGAAACGCCCCAAGACGTGGCGAGGATATTGGCTACGCTATAAGCGTCACCTTCGAGGAAGCCGCATTCGGTGTTAAGAAGGAAATGGAATTTTCCCGTATCGCAAGATGCTCCGAATGTAACGGAAGCGGATCAAAGGACGGAAAGACCGAAACTTGTTCCGCGTGCGGCGGAAGCGGTCAGCGCAGAGTTATGCAAAGACTCGGCGGTATGTCCTTCCAGAGCACGGTTACTTGTGAAGCTTGCCGCGGAACTGGTAAGATCATCAAGGAGCCTTGCACAAAGTGCAACGGAAACGGTATGTCGCGTCAGAAAAAGAAGATCACCGTCACAGTCCCCGCGGGAATTGATAACGGTGGCAGAATCGCCATTCGTGGAATGGGTAATGACGGCGCAAACGGCGGTCCCGCGGGCGACCTTATCGTCGAGGTGAGAGTAAAGAACCATCAGCTCTTCGACCGCAGAGGATACGACGTTTATTGCGATG
>JAZKXO010000120.1:0-55510 GCA_045611685.1 Eubacteriales bacterium
CCCATACTGGCCGGGAGACACGGGCAAATCTCCGTGTCTTTGGCTGTGGCGTGGTTTTGATTGCTCTCCAAAACAATCACTTCTCCACCCCCCCCAAGTGTGGCGCCGCAAGCGCGGAGACTGTTGCTCTGCTCCGTATGCCGCCAATCATCATAGCGGTTTTCAGTAAAAGTCAGTCTCGCCATGCACTTCCACCACAATAGCCGTATAGTCTGTGATTCGATTCTGGTGATCTCCTGTAATGGTGGGGGAAATACCCCCCCCCACCATTACCACGGGCATCAAAAATAAGCGAATAGGTCAAACTGCGACTGTCGCTGTCATTCCGTTTCTCCATCGGATTCAACTCTCACTATCACGGGCTTTTGATTGCCCCCCTCGCCGCCGCGTATCGTCGGGCTGACTTCTTCCTGTAAGCCCAGGCTACGGGCGTTCGCGCTCTGGCCAAAACTAAATCCAGCCGTGTATTCTCGCACGACGTTATTGAGATTCAAAGAAGTGCCGCCGTTATCTTTCGCTTGCAGAGTGCCGTTCGTCGCATCGCTTTCCGTACAGTTCCGGCAGTCAACGCTATATGCGGAAGAACTCACGGGCTGGAAAAGCGTCTGATCTTGGCTTACGCCGAGCGTAGCGCTCATGTTCTCCTGTATCAGCGCTCCTTTTCCAGCTTTTTGCCCGGAGGAATCGCGGTCACACCCCCCCTGATTTTCAGCGTATACGGCGTGTCGGTCGATTGTGTTAAGTGTGTAACCCCCACGTCTCCAACCGGCTCCGTTGCATCCGGCTGTGTCTGCGCGGTCAATTCCGTTTCCTTGCAAGCAGATTGCGCTATCAGCGCCGCCTTCAGTTCCGGCGGGAGTTCCTTGCCGCGCTTCGCCGCGCGATTCAAAATTCCCTGACACGCTTTCTGACTGAGCCGATAATGGGGGTCTGGATTCTCCACCAAAATCTCCGAAAGTCTGGTCGTATTCTCCGCTCTCGGACACTTGCTCAAATTTAGGGTCAAACAGTATCCAAGGAGCTGTAAGGCCGGAGAAGTCAGCCAATACACAGATGCGACGCCGTCTTTGCGGGACGCCGTGAAACTGAGCGTCATGGCATCTCCAGGCAACGGAAAAGGGCACGCCGTCTGCTCCCACGCCATATATCGCGTCTGCTGTGGGCCATTTGCCCGTTTCAGGCATCGGAACGTCGGGCGCGTCCGGCTCGACGATGTGGACGAACGCCGTGAGGACGGCTTGGAAGTCCGTGCCGCCGTTGCTGCTGAAAGCGCCGGGGACATTTTCGTAAACTGCGTATCTGCACCGAATAAGCTCTCCTGTCCGGCCAATTGCTCGGTCATGCTCTCTCATCTCCTTTATCACGCGGATCGCGTCGTAAAAAAGGCCGCTACGGGTCGTTTCTTCGTCTCCAGCGTCCTCATGCTTCATTCCCTTGCGAAGCCCCGCCACGCTTAAATCCTGGCCCTAGCAGGGAGCACCAAACGTGACAATATCTACCGGCTCGATCTCCGCGCCGTTCATCTGCGTAATGTCTCCGTAATGCTTCACCCTTCGACCACCCCCTTTATCCAATAATCTTTTTATAAGGCAATAGCCTCCTGAACATACTGTTCTTCACGTTCATAGTCGCTCATTCCAGCAAGCATCTCGGTTTGTGCCTTTTTATACATATCCCGGTCAATCTCAAAGCCGTAACTGTTCCGGCCAAGCTCATAGGCAGCTCTAAGCGTTGACGCGCTTCCGGCTACTGGGTCGATCACAGTATCCCCGTAGTCCGTGAAAATGCTGATAAGCCGTTTCAGGAGTTTGATGGGCTTCTGCGTGCTGTGAATTTTCGGAATCTCTTTCCCGTCGCGTTCCCAGCTAAACCAATCGAAAATCATTTCTCCGTTATTCCGAAACTTCGGAAGCCTATCTCGCCAGAAAAGCAGAGCATATTCAGTCGCGCCAACCACGCGCATATTGGCCTTTAAAACCTGTGCGGAGTAGTTCTTGATGAAAAACAGCGGCTTATAATGCGGAAAACCATATCTCGCGGCCAGCTCAATGAAATAGTTCATCTGCTCATATGCACAGAAGATAATCATGCACGGCGCATCAGACGAACGCCCACGCTGCACCCCGCCGGTCGGCTCCTTCCGCATTAACTGAGAAACAAAGTGCATATACTCGGCGGGCTTAAAATAGCCATCGGAGCGAAAAAAAGATGCCTTTGCGTATGCGCTCTCTCCGTTCGCATTGTCCCCGCCGTTGTACCACATTGGATTGCTCCCATAAGCCCGATTCCCAATGTTATACGGAACGTCCGCAATAATTAACTGCGCTTTCTGGATGGGATAGCGCTTCCAATTCTGAAAGTTGTCGTTATATAACTCACACTTGATTTTCGGCTTGCTATAACGCTGCTCAGTCATCGGACATTCCCTCAAACTCATACTCTGTCATGCTGTCCCCTTCCTCCGGGTTTACCCGGTGCCATTTGTTCAACGGCCCGTGCTGCCAAAGCCAGCTGCTCCGCGCTCCGTGGCCGTCAAATCAGCCACTTCCTCTAACTCCGGCGTAAGACACGGAAGAATCACCATCTGCGCCACTTTGTCACCGCGCTTCACCGTGTACGCCTCGCTCCCAAAATTGTACAGTTTCACCGCTATCGAGCCTGTATAGCCAGCGTCTATCACGCCGCCGCACGATACAACCCCATACTTCACGTTCAGGCCGCTCTTGCTCTCGATCTTCCCAAACGTGCCGCGCTCCAACTCCACGCAAACGCCGGTATCAAAAATCGCGCTGCCGCCGTTCCCCGCTATCTCTACGTCAGCGTCCCGGCTGTACAAATCCAGCCCAGCGTCCAGCTCATGCGCCCGCGTCGGCATCTTCGCCCCAGCAAGCAGTTTTACCCTCATTTCCCCTACTCACTCCTTCCAATACTCGATAAAGTGCGTATACGCCGTGCTGTTCCCCTTCTTCTCTTTCCCGTGCCGCACCGTGTACTCGTTCCGCACAAGAATCATGGCCAGCATGTCACGGTCGCTCTCTTTCGCACACTCAATACGCTGCCGCTCCATTATCGCCCCTCTCCCTCCATCTCCAATATCGTCATCAAGGCGTAATTCGCAAGGTCTATCAAAGTGTCTCTTACACTCTCGTCGTCTACCCTGCGCTCACCCGCCGCCAACGTCAGCGTCTTGAAACGCCGAAACTTGTCTCCAAGCCGTATCCTCGGCGCCGCCATCCCTTCCTCCATAAAAGTCTCATGGAAGCTGTCTCCATAGTCGTGATTCTTCCGCTCATACAATGCGTTCAGCTCCGCACACAGCGCCCCGTGACGCGCTACCTTGTCTGTCATACAGTCCGCTCCCCTTTTTCCAGTCTGGCAGGGGCGGGCAGAATCGAACTGCCACTTTGAGGGCCAAAACCTCATGCGCTCCCTCTACGCTACGCCCCTATGCTCTACAACGCTTATACAATGGTTGCCGAGTGAAACTGACCCATCCGCTACTCGACCGCCGCGACACTGTTCGCTATTTCAGTTGGTCGGCGTCGCCACACCTGCGTCCTTTTCGCCTCGCTGACAGCAAATCCGTATCCACTCGGCTTCCACCACGGAACTTTTCAGCCCTGCGCCGGTGCATCGGTCGCATCCGTTCACTTTTTATAAACCCGGTGCCAGGCAAATATAATCAGCTCGTGCCGCCTATGCACAGCGTACACAGCAGTCCCTAGGAGACCTGGTGGCCCGCGTGAGATTCGAACTCACAATCCATGCCGCTTTTGAGGCGGTCGCATCTTCCTCTTGCGCCAGCGGGCCGTCTGCCCGGCCTCCATCTCTAGCTTACCATCCCACGCAAATCTTTTTTTTGACTTGCTCCCGCCTACACGCCGCCAGACCCCCACTCACAACCTACGCCTATCTCATCCCTTCCCCGCCTGTCAATTGCCTCCAGCGCAGCATGGGACAAGTTCGGAGAATAAGGGAGTGGGGGAAAGGGCTACCAGCCAGGGCGAAACCAAAAAAGATCGGCTGACTGGAAAACGGTCCCCATGTTTCGATTATTGACTATAAACGCAACACAACAGCCGGACAGACGGCGCGAGGCGGCCAGGCGCGGCGCGGGCGGTTTCGCGTTTCGGGAAACCATTTGAACACATTCACCCGGGCAGCTCTTCCCCCTATCCCTTACGGCGCTGGCCAAACGCAAGCGATACCATACCATGCTATGTTCTGCGGTGCTATGCTGTGCAGTTTCGGCAAAGTCCGCGCACTGTATTGCTTTTCCGCGATCCGCTTCACATTTGGTCGCTATGCTTTGATATATTACGATTATTAATGGATTGGCCTTTAACTATCAGCAAATTTAATAGCTTTAATATTTATCTTTTTTAGCCGGGCCGGGTTTAACATGCGCGGGCGTGTGCGCGTGTGTGCGCGGGCGCGTGTACGCGCGCGTTATATAGATATATATACATGTACTAAAGTACAACAGGGGAGCGGCTGATATAATGGCAACATAAGGATTCGTCGATTTGCCTTTTCCATTCATTATCTGGTGGTTATTAGCGCGAATATCCGCATATATAGTGTGAGTATTCATTTGTCCAGGAAGATATGGGCTGATTTATAGTCAAAATGACGGATGGAAGCGGCGCGAAAGCCGGATTAAACGCTGTACACATTGTAAAATGGGGTTTTTTTTGTTACAATGGACTTGTCCAAAGGGGAAAGAAACAAATTGACGCGCCGACGGTGTAACAGTCGGAGAAAGGATAATAACCATGTGCAAGCAGATTGAGAACACGACGAAGCAGGGACAGAGAGCGGCCCGGATCGCTGCGGAATATGCGTACAGAAACCGCGCATATACCTATGGGGACATTTTCGACGCATACGAGCGGCCCAGCGCGGCGAAAGTCAGAGCATGGCGCGACTGTGAAAGACTGTGCGAGGAGCTTTCCGGGTATGATATGCTGATTTCCTCACGGAATACTTTCAGTTTCTCTGTTGTGTTTCGCTTTGACGAGCCGGAAACCGGGGAAATGTGCTATGCGTACATTACGCGCGATTATAACCGCTATTGCAAAGCCTAACATGTCGAAACGGCCCTTTTTGGGCCGTCCGTTCGGGGATCGCCTCCCGGCGCTGATGATGACAGGCGAGGAAGGGAAAATATATCATGACTAACGAAAGAATGTACAAGAACATTTGCGATATGCTCCGCGCGTATGATGCGGTCAGCGATGGCGCGATGAATGCGGCCGAGGAAGTAATAAAAAACCCGCACGAATGGCAGAACAGCACATATTTCCCGTTTTACGCGACTGCGGCGCAGATGCTCCTGGACGCGCGGCGCGGAATGGACAAGGCGCAGACTTCCGGCGCTAGGGTTTCGGCGCTGAACAGGATTTATAAAAACTGTTCGGATCACAGGCCCGAGTTGCGCGGCTTCTTCCGCTCCGGGGATCGCTGGGCGCTGTGCGATGGTTATAGATTCGTGCGGCTGAACAGCAAGCCGGATTCGATTCCCTATGCCGCGTACAGTGACGAGAACAGCAAGTTCGAGCCTGTCGACTTGAACAGCTGTATTCCACAGGGCGCGGCCGATGCCGAGACGGTGGAGCTGCCGAGCGTGGCCGATGTAAAGGCGTTTATCGCGGCGAACAAATACAAGTCCGGGCATTATACGATGTACAAGCCTATGGAAGCGCTGCCTGGCTGGTGGTGCAATCCGCAGTATTTGCTTGATGTGCTTTCCGTGTTTCCGAGCGTGACGGCATACAAGCCATTGTCGGCACATTCTCCGCTTTATTGTGTCGGTGAGGACGGGGACGCGCTTGTGCTGCCTGTCCGGCATACTGAGGACTAAAACAGAACAGCGCAAGGGCCGCGCACAGCGGCCCGCGCCTAATGCGGCCGAAGCCCGTTGCAAGCCGGGAAAAACGCAGAGCAGACGCAGACGCAGAACAGGACGGGGGACGCGCGGCCCATATCGCGCGAGGAAGGAAAACAGATGAAAGTATTTTTTGTCAGGGCGGCGGCGTGGCTGGTTTTCACGCTGGGCGCGGCCACGATGACGGCGGCGGCGCTTCAAATCTTGACCGTGATTTTCCGGGCGCTGGGGATAGGCTGAACAGGAGGCGCGGAGCAATGAAACTGAACAGGGAAACAAAGCACAGCGTAAAAACTAGGGACTTTCTCAAATTCAGCGATGGGAGCATGTACGAAGTAATAACCATTATCGCCGGGACGGATAGAACGGGCCGCGCGTCCTCCGTCAGTTTTACGATTCGGGACACGCGCGACGGGCGCACGATTTACGGGTATCCGGCCAGTGAGTTATACGGCGCGGAGATCATCACGGGCGCAGAACAGGAGGCGTGAACAGATGTACAGTGTAACAGACCGCCGGAGCTTGAACAGGCAAGCGCGATTTCTCCGGGCGCTTGCGGAGGCCGTGAGAGCGTACAACGAGAGCGACGGTACAAAAATCGACATGGGATGGTTAGCCGGGGAACTGGAAGAAGCGGCGCAAGAGGCCGAACAAGAGGCCGAAGCATAAGAACAGAACAGGAGGCGTAAAACAATGGAGGACGCGAGACGGGCGCTGCATCTACTACGGGCTGCACAAGATAATTTGCTTTCCGTCATTTTCGATTTAGACGACAACAGGAAATTGACGGAGGCGCTGACGCTCATAGGCGATACAATGGACGGCATTTCAGCCGCCTACGGCCTGCCGATCATGAGCGAACAATAAGCACTAAGCGGAAACCCTGACGGGCCGCACCGCTCAAAGCGGCCCGATCTCACGGCGAAAGCCGCACGAAAAAACGAACAGGACGCCGGGAACAGACCCGGAGGAAGGACGGCAGAACATGAAAGACAGCAACGGAAAAGAAATCAGAACGGGCGATTTTGTCCGAGTGTCGGGCGCGTATTTCAAGACTAGCAACGGCCTTTTCCTTGTGACCAGTGCGGGCGATACTCCGAATTGTTACGGCGGGAGCGTCTGGATGCACAAAGTCAAGCAGTCCGGCGAGCTTTGCGTGAACAGGGCCGGAAGTACGCAATCGCTCCCCATCGGCTACTATTGCAGCGACGCGCGGAAAAACCGCGAAGCCAAAGCGCACGACGCCGAAAATCTCCGCTTTGAGGTCGTGGACAATGTGCCGACCTACTACGCCGCCGAGCATTTCCGCGCAGAGGCGCAGAAGTACGGCGAACAGGCCGAGTATCAGCGGCAGCAGTTCGGCAATGACCGCGCAGAACAGGCGCGGACGCTTTCCGACTTTTACACCGCCGTCGCTGAACGTCTGGCCGAGAGCGCAGAACAGCCGAAAGCGAAAGAGCCGGAAACGGGAATCCGCTTTTACTGGAACGGGATCAAGGTTGACGGCGGGCGCCTCATTCCCTGCTATTTCTGGCCGGACGAGAACAGCGTCACGATCTCCGCGAAAGATTATAAAAGCCTCCCGCGCCAGTATTTCACCGTCGAGAACAACAGCGACCCATACAGCGACTATTTCGACAGCGACCGCGCGGCCCTGACGCCGGAACATCCGCTTTATAAATTCGCGCGGTTTGTGGCTTTGAAGGGCATCGCCACAGGACACAGCTACAAGAAACTGACCGAGGCACAGGCGGCAGAATGGGCTGCGATGAAAGACCCCGGACAGCCGACCGCCGCCGACCTCGCCGCCGTGGAGGAAATGAAACTTGCGGCAGAGAACGCGAAAAAGGCGGAAGAACAGGCCGAGTATATGGCCCGCTGCGAGAAAATGCTCTGGCAGAAAAACGAGGGGCGGCACTTCATCGAGCAGACCGCAGAACAGCACCCAATAACGGACGGTGCGCCGGTCGTGACAATTCGCTGGAGCGAACACCCGGCTTTCTACTCTTGGGAGGACGATACACTGAAAATCAGCGTTGCGGCTGCCGAGATCATCCTCCGGCACTTTGACGAACAGCGCCACGCCGAGAACGAGGCCGATGGCTGCGGCGGCTACGACAAAACAAAGTTTCTGATCGAGTACGCCGACCCGGAGACGGGCGAGGCGCGGAGCTATGAAGGGCGTTATGACCTGGGCGATAATGACGGCGGCATGATTGCACATATCCGAGCTTTTGCCGACTGTATGCACAGCGACGAGGAACGCGAGAGCATCCGCGCAACCGCCGACTATCTGGAGCAGTTCACGGATGGCGGGCGCATCGTGAAAGTGGAGATTGCGCCGGGGATCATCGATCTGCTGGCCTATCGGAAGCAGATGCAAGTGGAAGAAGCAAAGCGGAGAGCGGCAGAACAGAATGACAGTTTCCGCGACGTTCTGGATGAAGTCGCAATGCTGACGGATGAACAGGTTGAAGCGGCAGTATTTGAAATCGACCCACAGGACAAAGAGAAAAGCGACGTTGCGCGGTTTTTCCTCCAGGAGTTGAGCCGACGCGACATGCGGAAAGCGCTTGACGTATTCCGGCGCTGGCGTGATGGAGCTGGGGCATAAAGCCCCAGCCCGCACGAAAAAATAGAACAGGGCAAGCAGAAAGGAGCCTGAACAGAATGAACAGGCGCACATGGTATGTTTTCAGCGCAGAGGACGAGGCCGGAGGGCTTTACGCCTACGCGCAGGGCATTTCAAATAACAACAATCTCACGTTTTACGCCAAAGGCCCGCGCGTTCACACGATGAACGCTTGCGACACGAAGCGAGACGCCGAGGAAATTGCCGAGGCTTGGAACAGAGCATATATTCAGAACGGAACAGCCGCCGAGTGGCTGCGCCCAGTCAGAACAGCTTGAACAGGGGGGGGATTTGCCGATGGCAGAACAGAAAAGAGCAAGCGCGGAGTTCACGGCGCAAGAAATCACTGACCTTTCCGATGCGCTCTTGACGCAGATCGAGGAAGTGAACAGGGCGCGTGAAATGGTGCCGGATGATGAATCCAGGCGGGCGATGGAGCGATACGCCGTGCGGCTGCGGCGCTTGCTGAACAGGCTTTCCGCGATGGAGATTGAAACCTGGCAGTAAAAGAAAAGAGCGCCCCAAAGCGGGGCGCTCTGAACAGGGCAAAATTAGAAATCCCAAGATGCTATTTGGGCCAGATAATGTAAAATTCCAAGCCCGATAGAGGCAAAGACCAATGCGGCTCCAACAATGTAATATGGCGTGGAATTGAACGCTAATAACGCCGTCGAGTTCGCAGATTTAACGATTCCATAGACGATAGCGAACAGTCCAATTGTAGCGCATAAAATCGCCAGGACTTCAAAAAGCGCGGTTGACTTTCCGTTTTTCTTGATTCTTTGGCTTGCCGGTATTGGCTCGGTAGAAAAAACTTGACGAGTGGGAATAGTCGCATTGACCGCAGATGCCGCGCGTGGCTGATCCTTTTTTTCGTCAGTGGTTTTCGTCCTGTACGTTTCCAGGAGCGGGCCACCGCAAGCCAGACAGAATTTTCCCGTTTCTTGTTCTTTGGAGCAGTTAGGGCAATACATATGCAAACCTCCTTTACTGGATTGTATCAAATTCAGCCCGCAATGTCATTATGGAAAAACGACGAAAAAGCAGGAATGACCGGCGAACGCCGGAGAAGGGTGAAAAAACGATGAACAGTGCAAAGTGCGAAAAATACGGAGAGGCCGTTCAGACATACATCGACCGGCTGACTTTCAAAAACCTCCAGCCGACCACGCTTGAAAACTATCGGCGCTGCCTGTCCCTGTTTGGTAGTTTCCTTGCTGAACAGCCGGAGAACAGCGACGCCGACAATGCCGTGACCTATGAGGACATGGAAGCCTGGACAAAAAGCATGGTTGACGCCGGAAACGCCGCCGCGACCGTCGCGCAGTATTTGACGGTGCTGACCATTTTCTTTGACAAGGCCACGAAGCCCAGCTTCCCGGAGCGCTGCCGTTACGCCTATAACCCGGTAGACAGGGACTTTGCACCGAAGGTCATCAAAAAGCCCTATAACGAGCTTCTGCCGGACGAGAAAGTGGCTATGCTCTATCGCAACGCCGCGCCTGATGGTCGTTTCGCCGCACAGTGGCCGCGCAATTACGCTTTTATCCAGCTCTGCCTAAATGAGAAAATCCGCAACGCCGAGCTGCTCGATCTGAAACTGTCGGACATCGACTTTTACCACCATGAGCTTACCGTCCAGTGCGGCAAGGGCAGAAAACAGCGCACAATCGACATGTGCGAACTGACGGAATCGGCCCTCCGGCAATATCTGAACAGCGGCATCCGGCCCGCCACGCTCTCGGACAATGACTATCTGTTCGGCACGACGGCGGCGCACGAAAAAAGCGCACCGGCCACCAGAACAGGCGGTACAGATTGGCATAGAGGCACGACGCAATGGCTTTCCGGGACGATTGAGCGAACAGTCCGCGCCATTACCGGCGTATCGGACATCCGCTCCCACGATCTCCGGCATATCGGCTCCCGCATCTGCCTCGGCGCTGGCGAAAGCCTGGAACAGATTCAGGGCGAACTTGGTCACTCGTCTAAAGTCACCACCGAAATCTACTGCGGCAGACTGAACGCGCGGCGGTCGAGAGATAGCGCCCGCGCAGTCCTCGCGGAGCGTGACCGTTGGGCCGCGCTGAACAGCGCAAAGCTGAACAGGCAAGAGGAATCTGTCGCGGTCTGCGCCGCCGTTTGACGATTCACCGAAAACTGCTTTTATGCGGCTGAGAGAAACGCGCCTTATATCTCCTTTGCCGGACTTTACGCGGCGGCGGGATATAGGGCGCTTTTTATCGGGAAAATCCGTTTGCGCTCTATGGTAAGCTATTTCCGGGGGATGGTGGATCGCCCCCTTGCATTCTTCCTTCACCAATCTATATGCTGCGGCCCGTAAGCAGCAGCACGACTTCGCGGACGGTCGCTCCCGTGCAATTCGGGCAGGGCAAACGAAAAAACCGGCAGGGGGGGAATCCTTGTGATTTATTTGGACAGCGCCGCGTCAATGAGGCCGCTACCGTGCGCTTTGGCGGCATTTCACGCCGCGCCTTTCGCCAATCCGTCTAGTTCTCACGCGCTGGGCTTGAGAGCGCGTGACGCGCTGGAACAGTCGAGAACAAAAATCGCAAGTATGCTCGATTGCGCCGCAGACGAGCTTTATTTTTGCTCTACGGCGACCGAGGCGGCTATGTGGACTATTCATAGTTTGCATGGTATCCATCAAATTATTTCATCCCCAGTCGAGCACCACGCGATTCTGGAAAATATACCGAGGGACTTTCCTTACGACGCATATTTAACGGCAAGAGCGCAAATGTACGGGAACAACGAGACCGGCGCTATCATCGACTACACGAAACTAGAAAAACGGTATGACCTTATAATCTGCGACGCTACGGCATCTGTTGGCCATATTCCCGTCAGTTTCAAAAACCTCGATTGCGACTATCTCCTTGCGGACGGGATCAAATTCGGCTCCATTCCGGGCGCGGCGATTCTGATTGCGCGGCATGGTGCTCCCCTCTCCCCTCTCATTCGTGGAGGCGGTCAGGAGCGTGGTATGCGCGGCGGTACAGAAAATCTCCCCGCTATCTGTGCGATGGCGGCAGCGCTGGAATGGCAGATCGAGCACATACAAGAGAATACGGAGCACATAACCGCTCTGCGCTCTCTCATGGTCGATTTGCTCTCGGATATTCCCGGCCACCAGTGGAACACTCTGCTTGACAGGCCGACGCTTCCGCACATTCTGAACGTCAGTTTTGACGGAGTGGAGAATCACGCGCTTGCCCTTGCTCTTTCCAGAGCCGGGATCATGGTTTCGACCGGCGCGGCGTGTTCGTCCGGCAATCAGGCGCCGTCGCATGTCTTAATGGCTGTGTTTGGTGACGAGGCAAGGGCGCGGTCTGCTATCCGCATCTCGCTCGGTCACGACAACACGGATATGGAAATCCGCTTCGCCGCGCAGAAAATCGCAGAGTGCGTCGCTTTTCTTCGCGGAATCGGATAATCCTCTAAAACGGCTTTTAAATGCGTTCTGACGCTTTCCGGGCGAAACCAACAAACTACACGGCAAAATCAGAAAGCGGCTTTTCGCGCGGCTCTGGCGGTCAGAGAAAAGAAAGAAACGACGAACGGAGGGCGAAAATGGAAATCAGGCGAAACGTGGTAATGAAGCGTTGGCCTTTTCGCGTGACGTATTCGGACGGGCGTGTGGAGGAAATCACGGTACAGGCCGAGAGTTATCATAATGCTATCTATGCGCTCCCCAAATTGGGGCGGCATGGGAGATATGAGTATTTGGGGAAAAAGGGGGATAAATAACAGATGGCGGCACTCAATGAGGAAATGCGCGGGATCGCGGATGCGTTTGGGGAGTATATCTTTAGGCAGTTTGTCGAGCCAAGGATGCGGAGAACGGTGCAGTTTTTCCGTGCGGAGGTCAAGGCGGCGGCGACCGGCGGCAAAATCACCGTGAAGCGTCCGTATGACGAAACGACGCTTGCGCTCCCATATGTGTCGAGCGCGGAAAATCTTGCGGTCGGAGATCAGTGCGTCGTGCTTGTGCTTGGCGATATGTCAAACTGCATCGTCGCTGGAGACGGGATGCTCTCGACGCTCTAAACAGCAATATTCCCTATTGCGGTAAAAAGACGAAAGCGGTATAATGACCGCACAGGCAGTCGCTCGATGTACAAGGCGAGAAAGGATGAAACAATCATGGACGAAAGCGTTAACAACCTCTCCCCGCTTCTTCGGACTTTTGCGGAAACGATGAAAAGATACAAGGCTGGTGATTTGCTGACTGAAAGAGACATTCGGGAATTTTTAGACTTGTCGCATTTGCTTGAAGATTCGGCAAACGGCTTTGACGAGTACGACAAGGAACTGGCGGCGGGAAAACTGGTCGAGATTGATTTCCCGGTTGGCTCTCATGTCTGGCTTGCAGATGGAAGCATGGGCGTTATTGTGAACGTCTACTTTGGGCTTGACGGGATACAGCGTATCTTTATCAAGCGCAATGACAACGGTGAACAAATCTCCACACGGCCCAGGCGAAACAACAAGGACTTTTTCATGCAGCCGCCGTTGGAGAAAGACTTCGGAAAGTGGGAGAAGTAGTCCACGCGCAAAACGAATATGTAAAATGCAAAAGAGGCAGAGCCGTATATTGGCCCTGCCTCTTTTTGCCATGTTGTTTTCGATTTTACTTTGAGACATTTTGCTCCAAGTCCTTGATGCGGTGATTTGCCACTTTAAGGCGTTCCTCGATGACTTTTGCTCTCTGTTCAAGCGTATATGTTCTTTCCACGACTTGATTGTGCTTGTTGACTTTGTTTTCAAGCTGTTCCAAGCGGTACGCAATGAGCGCAGAACTTCTCCGATTGCTGAAATAAGACCCGGCCAGCGTACCAATGAGCGCAAGCACAGCGATAACGATTTCCTCTGTTATCATGGATTCTCCTTTCCGCGCTTGCGCTTTAGCCTTTGGGCTTGTCCCGCCTATCCTCGGAATTTCCGCTACCCACAAGAGCATCGGCCTCCGGCAGACCCGTTGCGATTGCCATGAGCACGGAGATAATTCCGCCCATTGCCGCAGCACTCAGAACGCCGAGCCAGTTTACTTCATCCAGGAGCGCCGCCGTGCCGATGTAGGCAAGGGCGGTCTCTGCCATTGTCCGAATGGCGCGAATAAGCGCCGCAATCCAAAACTTTTTCATTCTGTATCAAACCCCTTTCGTGGAATAATTTACTTGTTGGTGCTCTGCCAGTCGTAAAGACCGGCGCGGTCGTTCCAGACAAGCATCCGGGCCATGTCCTCAGTAAGATCGAGGTCAACGGGATAACCGTCTGCATCACAGTTCCCGCTTTTCCCCTTGACAATGCCTCTGTCGCAAAGTTTCTGGACGGTTTCACGCGCCCACTTCGGCAGCTCGTTCAGCGTGTTATATCTCGGCATATCGTCCTCCTTTCCCTGCAAGATCGACGTAACCGTGCGGGCAATCTCCGGCATACAGTCCATCAGATACGGCCCCGGGCAGAGTGTCGCGGCTAGATCACGGTGCACAGTCATCCCCATCTCGCCAGCCTTCGGCTGATACGCCACGCGCTCGGCGCTGTCGTCGAGCCATACCATTTTCGTCTTTCCGTAGCGGCGGCAGATGTCCTCGCACAGTTCCAGCAGCTTGCAGTAGGCGGCGTCGCTGACAGGCCACGTCGGATCGCCACCGATGTTTGCCACTTCGATAGTCACAGCGCGGTTGTCGTTCGCTGTGGAGCTGGAAGTCCATGCACGGCGGTTTTCCGGGACGTACATTCCCACGCGCCCGTCAGATCCGATGCCGTAATTTGCGCTTGCTTTGCGGGAGGTTTCTGCGAATCCGGCACCGCACGTTTCCACGCTGAGATTACCCGCCATGTGGTGAATCGTAATCGTGTCGATTTCGCGCGTCCGCACAGAGCTATTCGGAGAAATACGAACAAAATCAATCAAAGTGCTGTTGCTCATTTTCGATGCCGCCCTCCTTCCCTCTTATTCCGGGTATTCCTCGTCCGTGATAGCCTTGTACTGCTCTGCCGTAAGTTTTCCCTTTGCGACAAACTGCGCGACTTGCGCGGCGCTGTACAGCCCCATATCGTAGAATCGCTTCACTCTCTCAAACATAGCCGTTAGCCCTCCAAAAGCGTATCTGTTTCAAGCGCGGTGTAAAGCGTCTGCGCCTCGATGCGGTCAAGGCGCGTAGGATCGTCGTGGTAAGTGCTCTGCTTTGCAAGGTCGAGGTAATAATCATAATTATTGCTGATTTCCTCGCCCAGCGTTTCGGAGTTTTCCAGCGCAAGACGGTATTCGTAGCCGTCATCGACGAAAGACACGATCACCCAGCCGGGATCACCGTTCTTCGCGGTAAAAAAGTAATTCTTTTCGATCGCCATTGTTCGCATATCCTCCTTTTAGCTGACGCGGCGATAGCGGAAATATGCGCCAAAAGTCTCCAGATAGACGCCGGAGTTGTACGCAGCGTGAGTAATCACGCGCAGCGTAGTGTACTCGCCTTGCGTGAAATTGGTTTCCGTGCCAAGCGCAGACCAAGACGGAGTGGGAAACTGATTTGTGCCGTTCAGCCAGCCAGAATAACGCTCTGCGGAAAAGCAACGCTTGTTATTGCTCAAAACAGCGCCCGTCCGCACTCTGCTCGTCTGCGGATACACATAACTGATATGCGCGGCATAAGTGCTGGCGCTGCTGGATTCCGTGGCCCGCGCATATAGATTTGCGCTCGTTGTGGTATTTTCGTCCGCAGAAACAAGCGTACACGCGAAATAGTTGGTCGCGGTGCTCGGCGCACTGGCTCCATACGGGACAAATCCGTACAGAATCAGTTCCATTTCGTAATTGGCGTTCGTCAGGTCGATGGTGGACGGCAGCGCAAAATCCGCGTAGTTTACGCCGCCGACAGTCTGCACAGGCGCGGAGCTTGTGTATGTAGTCGTATCTAGCGGCACAATGGCAACCTCGTTCCAGCCAAAGCCGGAGGACAAATCTTCCAGCGTGTCGCTCATGGCTTGCAGTTCTGCCGCGTCGATGGCCGGACTGCCGCCGTTCGCCCATGTCGGGGCGGTGTAAATTCCGTTACTGATCGGCATTGTCGGACTTCGCCTCGCTTTCTTCGGGCTTTTTCTCTGCTTTCACCGTCTCGATGCAGAGAATAGCCGGATTGCTCTTTCGGAATTGCGTTCCCTCGCAAATCCAATACTTCCCGCTCTCGCGGATAATGGGGAAGGTCTCGCCGCTTTTCAGCGTCAAGACCTTCTTTGCACTCTTATTCTTTTTGCTCACCGTTTATTCTCCTTTGGTCGGCAGATAGATGGTCGTTGTGATCAGGCTGTCGTACTGGCTGATGTCCGTGATTGTGCCGTTCTGCTCCATGTAGGCGCTGACAAGGCCGTTCGCGTCCCACGTCATTGTAAACGCTCTGGACGTGGAGGACGTGATGTCCGCGCCCATAGCCACAAGATTGTTTCCATTGAAATACAGTGCGCCTTGTCCCGTTCCAGCGCTGATTGCGGTTGCGTCGTAGCCGATGACGGGCATCGCGCCGACTGTCACCATAAAATTGTTAACCGCGCTCATAATGTCAGCAAACGTCCTGCTCCCCCACGGGTTCGCTAGTGTGCCGGTGATGGTAGAAAAGTTTTTATATCCCCCGTCCACATTTACCGTCACTTCGTTGTTGTACGTCGTGTCATAAGTGCCGTTTGCGGTGATGCTCTCGCTCCGCGCGGTCTGTGATTGCAGCTCGTAACTGGCGCCACTAGACACGACCACCATGCCCACATCATCAGCTGTGTAACTGTTGGGAACATCAACAACAATTACGGGGTTAAAAGCGTGGCCCATAGGGGCAAAATAAGTCCCTTCTTCGTTTGCGGTAAGCGGCTCGACTTTCACAGGCAAACCGCCAACCAGTTCATAGCTCTTGTAATCTGCCATTTGTCAAAACTCCTTTCATTCGCCGTCGCTCTGCGACGTTTCGTTATTTTGCGCGGACGTGTCCTCCGCGCCGCCCATCCATGCAAACCATTCCTCTTGCCTGTTCTTCGGCCCGCCTCTCGGCATTTCTGTTGCCATTCAGTCAGCCCCCCCTTAAACAACTTTGTTGCTTGTGTAAACCAATTGCAGGATGTAGATGTCAGTTCCATGGAGTAGTTTTCTGACCCCACACAACAGGGTAATAGCTCATGTCAATAGCCTTGTTCCAATCGGTGTGCCATCCATCCGGCTTGCTGTCAGCTTCGCAGTAGATCATATCAATCGGTAGTTTGTCATCGTAGGAATCCGAAGCAAAAGTCATGGCCCCCAATGTTTCAACCGATTCTCTTATCCAGATGTTTCTCATGCCGATGCAATCAGTGAAAGCATAGTATCTGAGCGTTTTTGCGTTTAGTTCAAAATTTGGCCCGATAGCGGGGCAATTTGAAAACGCGAAAGAATAGAGAGTTGCATTGTCACCGAAGGTAACTGTACCGAGCACAGGACAATCAACGAAATTGACTTCTTCCACTGTGTTATCCCCGACGTGTACAGTAATAAGTTTCGTCGCTGTACTTGCGCTCAGACTGCCGCCCATTTTGGGAATACCCCATGTTCCATTCCTTGCGTCGATGGATGTGATATTCTCTTGGCTTTGAGCACTGTTTTGGAGAGCGCTCACATTAAGAATGTCGTTTCCGGGCTTGGCAATCTTGATGGTGTATTCTCCGGGCGAATAACTATGCGACGGGTACGCCCTCCACGAATAATAATTGTTCGGATGTGTACGCAGCTCGCCATTATAAGTGTCGAATGTGCCGTCCCCCCAATACACAATTGCCGGGAAAGCGGTTGTCGATGCGTCATTCTGCTTTCTTGCGCTTATCAGAGAAAAAGAGATGGTTTCATCAGCCTCAAAATAAACGCCAAGCTCCATCACTTCATAACCCGCTGGCGGCTGCGGCGGCTCCGGCGGCGTGTCTGGCTCTGACGGATACTCGATCTCATACGCCGCACTGTTACTGGAAACAAGGCTGACAGAATCGGCGCTTGCGACTTCGACCCAAGGGATCGTCATAGTCTGCGTTTGCTCTCGCGTCGTGTCTCCGTATTGCATCTTCGGTGCGTCGGCCAAACGCACACGCCACAAATCGCCCTTTCGGGATTTCAAAAAGAGCGTGTCCGTCGTAACGGATAGCGCCATAATAGCCTCCCGGAGCGCAATGCTGTCAAAGTATCGCGGCTGGCCGTCCAGCGTGTAGATGCCTCCGATAAGGCTTGTAAGACTGCCGCTCTTGTAATTCTGCGGCGAGAGCTGAATTGTCGGATAGCGCGTAAAATTGGCAAGGATAGACGGCCTGTTGTTGTTGCTGATTTCCGACGTGTTCAGATTTTTGCCGAATCTAAACTCCGTCTGGACAGTGAAAACATTCTTCACGCCGCTGTCCGTGCAGTCAAGCAAACTCCAATCCCACCAGCACGGGGAGATTTCTTCGGACACCATAGGCGCCGCAATATAGCTTTCTTGCCCCACTGGAAACAGATAATAAGTGTACGGCCCTTGCTGGCTTCTCGCGCCGTAGTCGTAGACCTCATAAGTCTCAGCGTCAACGTCCGCGATATGCACAAGGACGCCGCTTTCCCCTTGTCTGCGGTAAAGCGCATAGCCGATAATGCTCTGACTGTCCACGTCCATGTTCCCAGCGTTAATCGTTCCATCGTCGAAAGTCGCGGCAAAATAGTCAGCGTTGCCACCCTGCGGCGTGTACTCGCCGTTGTTGATTGCCGCCGTGATGGTCGCGCTGCTGACCGCGCCGTTTGTCACTTCGATGTAGTCAACGACGGCGGGGCCGGAAATGGTGACGGAGTTGATTTCCAGTTGCGTGTAGGAAACAGAAAGCGTATAGATGTCGGATACGTTCGTCATGTCCGCGCTCGGATAAAGAGTAGTCGCGGGATAAAGCGCCGTAGCCGGATACAAGCCGCCCGTTTTCCCATCCGTCCGCAGATAGAGGGTATCAGCTGTAAGGATCGCCGTGACGCGCGGTTGGTTGATGATTCCGCTCTGCGTGGCAAGCACTGTATTTCCCTGCCACAACGCCAAAGAGCGCGAGGCAAAGTCATATTTCAGTGCAAGCGTTATGCCGCCGCTCTGCGTCACTGTAAACAACGTACAGTCCGCATTTTGCAGCGTACCGCAATAGACAATTCCCCAAACAGGAGAAAGTGACATGTCCTCGCCGTTTACTTTGTTCCACGTCACGGAGCTGTTCGCATTGTTCAGCGTCAGCAAGCCATCTGTGATGCTGTACTGTCCCGCGCCGTTACCCGGCGTGTAGTTGATGCCCGTCCAGTCCACAAGCACGGCGCTTGTCCCCGGAACGCATTGAGCCGTGACCGTGCCTGTGCTTGCGACTGTCGCATAGTCCGCGCTGAAGGTCTGCCAGCCCGTAGTTGCCTCCACGCCGTTCTCCGTCTGGATCATGCACTGGACGGCGTATTCCGTCCCGGTAAAGAATCCGTCGTAATAACAGGAAATATCCATTGTGCCGCTGATATTTCCGCTATCAAAAAACGGATTTGCGGTATTGTCCGCATAAGCGATTTGCCAGCGAAACCAGTTCAGAGTATCGCCTTGGGCTTGCCCGTAGTTTGCTGTAAACGTGTAATAGCGCGTACTGATTGCGCCGATGTTCGGGATGGAGATATAAGGCGCAGAGCGCGTCAGAAATGCGCTTGCGCTGCTCTGCGTCACGCTGCCGCCGTTCCAGTTCTGCGTGATGATAAGTTTGTATTCAGATCCGTTTACCACGCCGGATGCCGTCAAATCACTTCTGGAGATTGTCGCAGAGAAAAAGCGGATATTTCCCTCGCTGTCCGTCCCGTAGAACGGACAGCCCGCAGTCTGCGTACCACTGTCATAGATAACCGTGCTTGCTGTGTCGTTCTGCATGATTTGGATTCGCCACGACACAAGAGCGCTGGAGCCGTTGACTTGCCAGCTCACGGTCAGGTCATTGTTCGCGCTGATTGTGCCGTTTCCCAGGCTTCCGCGCAGGTCGGGGAAAATGTTGGTCGGTTGGAACAATGCCATATCTTTTTCGTCACCATCCTTTTCCAAGCCGTTTTGTTTTACTCGTTTGTCAGTACAAGCCGAGATTCCGGGCAATTCGTGCGAATTGAGCAAGCGTCATGTTTTGCATCTGCTCACTGTCAAGCCGGAGTGCGCCGAAATTGAGACTATAATTATCTCCGTTGTGCTGACTTCCGATCCTTGTGCTACTGGCCGCGTTTCCGATGCCGGAAGCAACGGCTTTTCGCGCCAATGCAGACCGCGCGGAGTTATCGCCCGCGTTTCCGCTCAAAGCCCCGCCCAAGCCACTTGCGGGCATGACCATACTACCGCCAAAAACGCCGCCGCCGTTGATAAGGGAATCGAGATAGTAAGTGGCCGCAGCAAGCGACCATCCGGCGTCGCGCATCTGCTGTGCCGCGTATTCGGCACTATCCGCAAGACCCGCAAACAGCGCCTCCTTATCCTCGATCTCGGCCTCCAGACGTTCAATCTCTTGGTCGGCATAGAAGTCCGCAAGAGCGCGTTCAGCGTCCGCGAGGCTATCCCGCGCACTCTGCACGTTCGCCGCGTTCGCTTGCCACTCCCATTGTCCCGTCTGCCTGTTATACACGCGGATCGTGCGCTCCCTTTGAGCGTTTTCCAGAGCAATCCGGGCTTTTTCCACGGCGAGGAGCTTTTCTTCCTCGTCTCGCGCGTCTTTCAGAGCGTCGCGCTGGCCTTTGAGGATTTCCAATTGCTCTTTCAGCGGGCCAACCGTGGATTCCTCTGCCGCTTTGAGGTATTCCGTGAGAGTTTCTTTCTGTTGCTTGTAGATTTCCTCTTGTGCTTTGAGGATGTTGTTCTGGATGTTCCACCACTCGGCAGACAGCGCATTGATTTCGCTTTGGTCGGCGCCTATGCTCCGCAGATATTCGGCTTCATCGTGAAGCGCCGCTTGGATTTCGCGCTGTTTGGCGATAATGTCCTCTGTTGCGTCTCCCCGCGCTTGCATAAGCGAGAGTTCGCTTTTCAGAAGGTCAATCGCCGCTTTGAGTTTTTCCAGCTCCGGGTCGGTTTCCTTGCCCGTGTTCCCACCCGTCGTAACATTATCGCCAAGATGACTAACTTCGTCCGACAACTCCGTTAGCTTCGAGATTTTTGCTTCGGCTTGCGATTGCAGAAAATCCGAAAGAACGGTTTCGACAGGAACCCCGCGCTCTGCGGCGGTACGTTCAATACCGCGCATCTGTTCAATAGTAATCGGCGAATCATTTGCCGTCCCCATCGCCATAGAGATAGCGGAAACCATAGCGATCTGCCGTGCTGCATCAGATGCCGCGTTTCTCACATTGTCGAGCTGGAGAATGATATTTGTGTAATCCGCGCGGGCGGCTTCAATTCTTGCGTCTATTTCAGCCTGTACAACCTTGCGAAGCTCGGTGTTGGCTTCAAGTGCAGCCGCCGCGTTATCTGTAAGCGCACCCTTTTCATTCAGGAGTGCGGTTACAAGGGCGCTTGCCGCCTCTGCCGCGTTCTCGCTTTTCTCTCCTGCTTGTTCTGTGTAGAGGGCAAGCAATCTCTCTGCAACGGCAACGGAATTGATTACGGGGTCGCCTTTATTAAGCAGATCAAGATAATCTCTATACGATGCCGTCTTTTGCCCGACCGCTTCTGCTTGCTCTGCCGTAATTTCCGCGTTCTGTTCTTGCTTGCTGTTTGCCTCGTCGAGCGTCCCCAGCCATTCACCATAGCGGTTGACAAGATAACCAATGCTTTCGTAAAGTTCAGTATCGGTATCTTTAATAAGATCGCCATAGGTAATCAGGTCGTTAAAAACCGTATGGACAATGCCTATTGCGCTTTCGTTGCCCGTAATCGCTCGGTTAAGTACATCCCGTGCAAAATCTTTCAGCCCGACGTTCATTTGAGACGAGGATAGCCCCAACGGAGCCTCTCCAATATGAACTTGCCCGTCTGCGCCGCCATAAATCGTGTAGCCGCCGGTAAGGATGTTTTTGGCTTCCTCGGCGGCTTCGCGGTTTTTCTGTGCCGCTATCGCCTCAAGATTTTTGAGCTGGATTTCAAGCTGCTCATTCTCGTTTTTGAGCCGCGTGGTATAGGCATCATTGCGCCCAAGCTCGTTTGCTTCCGCAAGGAGCTGCTTGTTTTCTTCCAGCTTTGCATTGACGGATTCGATTTCCGCTTGTGTCTGCTGGTATGCCTGTTGTGCCTCGCGGATTTTCTCTGCGCTTTCCTCCGTTGTGGTTACAAGCAAATCGCCGAGTTCGACGAGGCCGTAAATTGCCGCAGAAACAGCCGTGATCCAGAACATCGGGCTTGCCGACATAGTAGCCCAAAGTTCCTTGAACGCTGTGGACACTCCGCGCGTCGCGGCAGACATCAAAAATTCGGAGGAAACAACTTTCAGTGCCAGTGCTTCAAAGCCTTTTCCCGCAAGCGCCGCAGTCGTAATAACAAGCCCCAGAGTAAGGGCAAATTTTCCAACTCCGCTATCGAGGAAATTGATTGCCCCCGTAAGCGCATCCAAACTGCCCTTGACCGCGTTTGTATCAACCAAATGGGAGATAAACCGCGTCCAGGTGTTTTCAAGGATTTGCGTCTTTGCCTCCCAAGAGGAAAGCATCGTCTCGATCTCGGCGTTTGCCGTCCCTGCGGAGGTCGGGAGCGCGTCAAGGATTTCCCGGTAAGTGCTTGTCTCGCTGGCAAGGTCTTTTACGATGGTTACAAGCTGATTGTAACGCATCTTTCCGGCAACCTTGATAAGCATGTCCTCCAACTCAATGTCGGAGATCAGATTATCCCTGTACGCCTGTGCAAGAGAGTTAAGCGCTTCCATCGGGTTAATGACTTCGCCCGTCGCAAGCGCGTGTTGTACCGCTTCATTGCCATAGACTTTCAGAGCGTCAGTCAGCGCTTCAATGTTTTCTGTCGTGACTTCGTAGGTTTCGCCTACGTCATCAACAAATTCACCGACTTGCCCGGAAATAGCAATGAGGAACGAACGCACGGCGGTCGCCGTCTTTCGTCCCGTTTCCTGTGTTTTGGAGTTGATTGTGCCAAGCAGCGCAACCGTTTCCTCGAAAGACATGTTCATGTTCGCGGCGGTGGATGCCACAATCGGCATACCATCCGCGAGTTTTTCAAGGTCGGTCGCGTAGTTGTTGTTGATATAGTCCGTCTCGTCAACGACTTTGGACAGCGCCGACATCGAGCCGTTCAGTTCCCATGCCGCATTGACGGCAACAAGGAATTTGCTTGCAACGTCAGCCGTCGTATCGCCGACCAGCATAGTCTTTGTCGCCAGCTCGGCCATCTGCTCGGAGCTTTCACCAAGTCCCGCTTTCTGGAATACATAGACGGAGGACAGATATTCAGACGCCGAAACGCCGTATCTGCTGGCTACGTCGTAAGCAGAATCACCGATCCGCGCAATTTCGGCGGGCGTGAGATTGCTGACCTTTGCAATATTGGTCAGCTCTTGATCGACTTCTTTTAGAGTTCTTATAGCCTCACGGAAAGCCCCAAGCGCACGGGATACAACTGTACCCATGACTTGCCAAACAAGCATTTTAACGGCGATTTTATCCAGACTATCGCCAAGAAGTTCATGCTCCCTTGTTGCGCCCTTTACAGTCTCTTTGTTCCGCTTTGCGGCTTGCGTCCCTTTTTCGGTCGCGGCATTGGCTCTCGCCTGTGTATTGGCGAGTTTGGCTTCCTCCGTATTTGTTTTCTCAATCTGACGGAGCAAGTCAGATTCGGCTTTTTTCCGCTTCTCCGTGGCCTGTGTCGTTTTCTCCCGCTCAACAGTTACTTTTGCTTCGGTTTGTGCAGTTTTGGCATTTGCCGCCGCAATTTTCGCCTGTGCGTTGGCGAGTTTGATTGCGGATTTCTCTACGTCTGTTAAGCCGACCGCTTCAAAACGAATCTTTATAGGCTGATTTCCGAGAGTTTTCAGTTCAGTTTGGACTTTTGCAATCGACTGTTTGATCTCCGAAGTATCGCCCGCAATTTTAAGCGTTAGTCTTGCCATGCTATACCCCCGCCTCTTTTAGTATTCCCCGTCTCCCGATTCTCGTTCGACAGTTCCACCGTCCGTTTCCAGTTTCATATCCGGCGGTAAAAGTTCTCTCATTTCTGCGATAAAATAGGTTTCAAGCACATTGCCGTCAACCATTTCATTGACAAAGTTCTGCCAGAACGGGCGGCGCTTTGCACTTTCCTTTACAGGAGGCCATGTGTACGCCGGAGAGTTCTTTTCGATTCGTCCGATAAGTTCATCACCATTGACAACACGCACATTCCTCTCGGCCCATGCGCCCTCGTCTGGATGGCTGCCGTTCGGCTTGAAATCCAGCGTCACATGCGCCCCGTCACTGTATATTTTTGCGTCTAGGGCTTGTGCCTTTATGCCCGAATCCCCGCGCCTCTGATATTCGACGGGGCTATATTGGTCATACACGTCTCTCTGAATATGCTTTGCCAAGTCATATCGCATATCTTCTCCGACAAGACGCAGACCTTTTTCCAGCGCCGGATTTACGGTTGTCTGGAGTAGCGCGGTCAATTCCGTTTCAAGGCTCCCTTCCCAAATCGGCGTTACAGTCAGTTCCACGGGAAACGTCCCCCTTTCCCCCCTTTAATTTCGTCAATTCTGTCTCCAATTTCGTCAAATGAGTGTTCTTTGACCAAATTGGACGCAAAACCGAAAAATTATCAGCAAAAAGGGGCGGTAAAAACCGCCCCTTCTGCTTATTTCACATATTGCGCTGTTACGCGCTGACCACGCTGAGATTCACGGTATCGGTGTAAGTCTCGCCGTCAACCGCAGCAGTGACGGTCAGCTCACCATCGCCAGCGGTCGTGCCGGAAGTGATAAGGCCGGAGGCACTGACGGAAGTACCGTTCGGAGCGCCGGACAGGGCATAGGTGAAGTCGGTGGGATTCGCATTGCCAAGCTCACCGTTCACCACGACGCGGGGACGCACCTGATAAGTGGAGCTGACGGGTACAGAAATCACGCCGCCAAGCTGCGCGACGATGCCCTCAATGCCGCTAGTGCGGTCGCAGGGGACAAGCAGATAGTAGCCGAGCGGGGCGGCGGGAGTGCCGCAAGTGTCGCAGTCAGCGGTCACAACGTCACTGTCGTAGCCGAGTGCTTGACCCATGATGCCGGTGGTGGTATTGCTCGTCTGGTCGCCGTCCAGAGCCGCGCCGTCAGCGGTCAGCTTCAGCGACGGGATAATGGCGTAGAGCGTACCCCAGCGCGTACCCTGGAGCGTGGACGGATTGACATTCGCAAAGACGGCAAACTCAGCCGTGAAGTGGAGAACGCTGCCGTTCATGTCGCCATCCAGCGTGGCGAGGCGGGCGTTGGCGCGGGAGACAAAGTACGTCACTTTGTACTGATTGCCGGAAGTCGCGGTAAAGCCCGTGACAGTGCCGGTAGTCGCGTCAATCGGATATGCGACGCCGCCAGTGGCAATCGGGGACGCGGTGCCAACCTCCTGCACATAGCAGATGATCTCGCTCATGCCGATGTTGGCAACGGGCGCACCGTCAGTCACGTCGATAGTCAGCTCCGCGCCGGTAGCGGTCACAGTCTGGCAAACAGGCACGGGAGCGCCATACTCCAGAGTACCGCCGACGGAAGAACTCTTAACAAAGAGGTCGAAGTCCGCAGCGGTGAAACTGACGGCGATTCTGCCGTTGGTCGGCAGCATGGTCGCAAGCGTGTTGCCAAGGCCAGCGGCGATCTCGCCGTTGTCCGCGCTGGGCGTAATTTGGCCGGTCTGGAACTTGTTGGAGTAGTACACGACATTCCCGGACGCGGGATCGCGCAGATAAGCCGCGCCGATGCCCTTAACGTACAGGCTCTCGTCGGTAAAGGAAAGGCTCATAGTTCGTTTTCACTCCTTTTTCGTATTTCGTGTTTTGAATCAGATCTATTTGGATTTTAAGGGCATAACGCCACGGCCGAAGTCTTGAACACTTACAAGGGCGGCGCTCCCCTTTTGGACAGGCGGGAAATAGGGATGCGGAGCAGGGTTTCCGCGCGGCCATTTCGCGCCTTGTGCTGTCATCATGCCGCATAGAACGTAGTCCATCACGCGCTTGAAACTGTCGGAGCGCGTCATCAATTTTAGGATGGGCCAATCGTCTATTTCGGCTTCTTCGATGTTTGACAGAGCCGCGACGGAGGCAATCAGCGTGTAAATATCTGCATCAAGTTTCTCGCCGCTTGCGTCCTGTATATCACGCTCTGCCTGTACCAGTTCCGGGTTAGCGTCATCACTTACCAGTTCGACGCCGTTTTGTGCGGCGATAATCGGCCTTAGCCTTTGAAACTGTATGGGCGTAATGGTAATCATTTCGTCTCCACCGCTCCAAAATCGTATGCCTTTCAGTTTCCCAAGGTCTTTTTCGTCAGCCAAAATGCGAAACCGTTTTATGCGCTCGTCCGGCGTTTCGCCCTCACCAAGCCGCACGGCAAGAGCAATAGCCAAAAGAGCGCGTTGAAATAGTCCGCTCGGCTGCTGACCGCTTATCATCGCCTCATAGTCCATTCGGTACATTGCAGAGAGCAAAGGCATGGACAGATACTTTACAGGGAAAGCCTGTTGCATGGCCTCTATTGCTGGTCTTGCTATGCACCAATCGTCGTACTCGGAAACGCGCACAGGGTACAAATTTAGGCCCTCCGCAGTAATCGTTTCGTATCTGCGAACGGCCCGTTTTATTTTAAAAGGAAGTTCCATTATTTACTCTTTTCCTCCCTTTTGCTGTGTTAATCGCCTCGCTATTCTACAATTGCTTGAATATAATCTGCTCTATCGCTCCAATATTGCGCCGCCTTGTATGCGTCCACCGACGCAGCCGGAACGTAGATAGCGCAATCGGCGGGGACATTTTCAAAAGTGTTGGCAGATATTGTAGGGGGATTATCCGGCAAACAGATTATCTCTGCAAGGCTTGTGCAGCCGATGAACACACCACCGCCAATAGAAGTAAGCTCACTCGGAAGCGTTATCTCCGCAAGGCTTGTGCAGTATTGAAACGCATAAGCGTCAATAGAAGTTACCCCACTCGGAAGCGTTATCTCCGCAAGGCTTGTGCAAGAAGAAAACGCACTACCGCCAATAGAAGTAAGCCCACTCGGAAGCGTTATCTCCGCAAGGCTTGTGCAGCCTTGGAACATAGCAAAATCAATAGAAGTAATCCCATTTGGAAACGTTATCTCCGAAAGGCTTGTGCAGTATTGAAACGCATAACCGCCAATAGAAGTAAGCTCACTCGGAAGCGTTATCTCCGCAAGGCTTCTGCAAGAAGAAAACGCATAACTTCCAATTTCAGTTACCCCCGCCAAATCTGCCGCCGTGATTTCCGTCACACTTCTGTCAATAACTTGTGCAAGTTTGCTGCTCCCGCCACTACCACCGATATTTTCATGTAGCCAAGCGTACCATTCTTCCAGTGTGTTTTGCGGCCCGCCCTCCGGCATATCCTCGTTGTAGCCGCCAATATAGGCGTACCATTCTTCGTCGCGGTTATACTGATCTTCTGGAATAGCCAAGCAAAGCCCTCCTTTCATATGACCTCATTTGAAGTGTAATACGTTGTGTTGTCTGTGCTGACCGTGGCGTTTGGGAAATCCAAAACACTTGTCGCGGTGATGCTCATTTCGCCCGTGCTGGCAAGAGGCCGCGTAAAACCCTGTATCAGATGCCTTTCAACGGGATTTCCGGGTTTGTCGGCGCGTACAATGGCCACAAGGTTGTTTTCCGTGATGTGGAACATCTGACTACAAGAGATTGTCACGGCCCGCTGCAATACCGAGGCGCGTTTCAACTCCCACTCCGCGCGGTCACGGCACTGTTGGTCAGTTCCGTACCCCGCCGCGCTCATGCGCTTTGTTTTGCGCCCAATAGTCTGAATGTTCGTCGGGCTTCGCTCGTCAAGATTCTGCGCTCTGCCGTTTGGCTGGTGATTGTCGCTCAACAGCTCACCAACAACGATAAAGTCATTGAAAACGTCGCTGTTTTTGACCGTATATGCCGCGCCTAGGAATTGCGTGTCATTCATCGAAAACTGCCACTGTACGGGCTTGTCCGCGTCCGATATATCATCCTGTGACGGGTCAATGCGGAGCGCCCCGGTTTGGTCGTATCCGACCCATGCGTTCACCATTGCCGCAAGGCCAGTAATCACTTCCCAAATTGTCCCGCTCTCTCCCTCCACCGTCAGCGTGTACGGCGCGTCTGTAATTGCCTCCGTCGTGCCATCCGGCAAATCCTGTGTTTTCCCGTTATAGTATTCGGTAAAGATGGGCGTTACGCGGTCAATCGGGTATCCGTTGCCCTTGTCCTCCGAAAGTAAAGCCGCGATAGGCTCAAAGATATTCGTCCCCACATCCACTTGATAGGTTGATTCCAGGTTGCCGCCCAGCGTTCCGTCCAAAAGCGCAACTTTATCGACCAGATGGAGCGTCACGGTCTTGTCCACGGGCTTCAACTGTTCCTCCGGCTGTTCGATCACAAAAACGCCCTGTTGGATATAAAACTCCGTCGCGCCGTCCGAAAGAATTAGCCCTTCGTCGAGCGCGATTTCTGACCCAAACCAGAGGTTGTTTACGTTGTAATCGTATTCTCCGTCTACATTGTCGAGCGTCACGTCCGCGCTTCTGCGCCGTCCGTTTTGCCAGTTCGCAGAGAGCGTCCCGTTTGCGATAAATGCGCCGCTTCGACGATTGAGCGGGTTATTATCCAGCGCGAACGCCGTGCTTCCGTCCGGCTGCAAAAAACGCAAACGGCACAGTTTTACGAATGGGACGCGAAGCATCCGAAGGTAATCCTGATACTTTTCTGTTTCGGTCATATCAGCACTCACCGCCCCAAGTGTTCACTGTGCTGTTTTCAGGCCCCTCGGCCCAGGTAATCGAGCAATTGACGGAGCGCCCCACATTGGTTACTTCGTCCCAAAGCGGATCGGAGCCGTTATCGCCGTGGTCGCCCATTGCAAAGGATACCGTGCCGATACCGGCAATATCCACACCGTCAAGCGCATCGTGGAGGCATTGCTCGATGTCCATGCTCCGCTGGTACGCGCTCGTCCTGGTGTTCGTTTCAAGGTCGGTATTTACCCAAATCTCAAAACGGATGCCGATGGTGGAAATATACTTCCGGCGCTCAAACATGCGCCCAATATAGCACTTCAAAAGCGTTTTCGCTTCAAGCTGGCTCTGACCGCGTATTCTCTGCCATTGGAGGCGGTAGCCCTTCGGATGCTCGGCTTTCTCCGCGTCCGTGTCAAGCACAGGCTCTCGCGGGTCAAACAGCATACTCCGCTTTTCTTTCGGCGTTGGGAGCGGATTTTCAAGCGGAAAGGCTTCATCATACCAGATGTATTTTGCGAGCCTCACGCGCGGTCTGCTGTTATCGTCTACCGGCTGATAGCCGTTCGCGTCCGGGAGATCGAGAAGGTAAAGCAAAATCTTGTATGGGATTTCCTCTACGCCGCGCATCGTCAGCGCCCCAGTGTCTACTTTGACATAGGGATAGTACGGACTGTTAAAGTCCACGGTATTAACGCTCAAACGCTCTCGCCTCTCTTTCGCAGCGCACAGTCTTTCGCTTGCTTGCTGTTTTCCCATCGGTTTGTCATGCGGCAAAAATATTGGTGGCCGCAGTAGGCCGCGCCTCCGCTTTTTGCCGACACATTCCGGCAATAAATCGCTTTGTCCCCCGGCTTCCTATACGCAAACGGGCATTTCTCCGTATCTGTGCCGGATTTCATGCCTTTTCTTTCCCGGTCGCCGCCGTCCGCGTCCGCTTTTCGCTAAGTTTCTTGAACTCGTCGATTGCTTCGGGCAGCTTTTCCAGTTCGGCAGACATCATCAGGCTTTGCCGCACAACGCTGTCATTCTGCACTGAGAGCAAGCCCATCAGGTGATTTGTGAAGCGCTTCTCCAAGTCGTAGTAGTCCGCGAGGATGTCAAAGCACTTTTGCCGCAGGGCTTTGTCGCTCTGCCAGCTCTTGATTTGATTGAGCACATGGCTCCCGGCAAAACGGTCATACTGGTCAACCGTCATAAGTAGCTCGTTATCTTCCTCGCCGTAAATGCCCGGAAGTCCCAAGTAGAACTTCACGACGGCGGTCATCAGATAGCGGCTCTTTCGGCCCGTGTCGATCATGTACATGTCCGGCACTTCGTCTTTGCCGTCCGTGGTGATTTTCACGGCATTAAAGCACCGCTGGGCGCAGTAATCAATAAACTGCTCTTTTTCATCGAGCGGGATATAATCACGCGCCGCAATCATTATCTCTCTGGTAAGGACAAACTTTTCCATCTCGATCTCTCACCATTCCTTTTCTCTTTTCGCTCTTGGGCGCTCAGATAAGCCCAATAGGTATATTCATCTTAACGACATTCAGATACGCGCAATCTTGCTCATAATGCCGCAGCCGGTCATTAAACGCCGCAATATTGCGTTGGAGGCGCTGACTGGACTTTTCCATGTAGTTTGCCTCGTTGCCGACATCAAAGGTGCTGTCCTTGATTTTCGGCGTGATAGACAGCCATGTGCGCTCAAAGCGCTCGTCCCATACAACGGCGATTGCCAGCGCAAAAAGCCGCATCTGGCTATCCGTAAGCGTCGGAAATGTGCCGTCGTTATAGAAGTCAATCATATACTCGACCCCGGCGCTTTGCTGCACAGGGAACGTCACGATCCCCGTTTCCGCGTCATAAGTGAAGTCGGAATACGGCGCATAAATCACGCCGCCAGCCGCGCCGTCAGGGATACGCATAACGACGCTGCACAAATCGTAGCCCGTAAAGCCCGTTTCGACTTGCGTTTCCTCGCCGGTGGACGTTTCGGTGCTCGTCCATTCGGCTTCGTCAAACTCCGGCTGCGTCATGCCGTTTTTCAGATGCTTCAAAAGTTCCGGCGGGCGGTTAAGCATCGGCAGAGCGAAATTGACATAGGCGCTCATGCGTCTGTAAAACTGCGCCGGAGATACCGTGAGCTGTTCGCTGGCCCGTTCGTCATCAATGACCGTCAGCGCCGCCCCCACGACCTCGGCCCATGTGGTTGCCATTCTCTATTCCCTCCCCGATGTTTGGATTAAAACCCTTCAAGCCGGATTTCTGCGCTTGCGCTGTACTCTCCGTACTGCGCCGTAACCGTCAGTGGCGTCTTGCTGTATCCGTATCCGTAAATTGTGACCGCCCTAGGCCCCGTTAAATAGCCGTAGGAGCCGTCATCCGCGCCGGAAAGCGTGAATACCAGCTCCTCGCTTGTCTCCTGCCCGGCGTCAAAGAACGCCGCAGAAACAATGATGTCATCGAACGCGCTAAGTGACGCGGGAATCGCGGAAATGAATTTCACGCCCGTTTCCGTTCCGGGATTCTCAACGGTCATTTCAAACGCGCTGGAGATTCCCGTGTTTTGCGTCAGCGTCGCCGTGATGGTCACGCTGCCCGCCGACAAAGCGGTGACATTTCCGCTCTCGTCAACAGTCGCAACGCTCTCGTCGCTACTCGCCCAAGTGTAGGAAATGGGATATTCCTCTGTGCTGGACACATCCGCGCCTTTTCTGGTGCTTGTGGCGGTAAACTGCGCCGTTTCACCAACCGTCAAGAGCGGAGCGCCATTAAGGTTGATCGTCCAGGAGAAAGACTTTCCCTCGGCGACGTGATTTTCCATGTCATCAAGCGCCGCGTTCGGCTCAACATAGCGGATTGCAAATTCCAGCAACCGGCGGCTGCTATAATCGCCCGTAAACTCTTGCGAGAAGTCCGCATAACCAGTCACGCGATACGCGCCTTTTCCGAGAATCATGCGGCTGTTCGTGTCGAGCTGCGCTGTCTGCTCGTTATACTGACAAGCGACGTTGAAGTAGCCCTTTGTGATATACATGGAGTTCTGCGCGTCGCTGTCGCTTGCGTTTGCCCGATGCGTTTCAACGACAATCGGCTCTTGGAGCACATTTCCGTAATAGTCCAGATGATTCCATGTCGTGTTGCATCGTTGGACAACGCTGGAACCATCCCCGCCGCTGATATTGGCCGGATTCGTCGCAAGCCATGTGCTCCCCATCGTGACGATCTTCGTTCCGGGAGGAATGTACTGAATCGTCCTGTCCGCAAAAAGCACGGCTTTATAATCATCAAAACGCCGCGTGATACTCGCGCTGGGCCGCACAACGTCAGTCATACGGATATAATAATTTTCCCACGCGCCGGGATCTGACAGGTTAAGTCCCTGCACTTGTGCAAGGACAAAATCGCTGGCATATCTCGCCTTTTTCTCAATAAAAGTCTTTGATTCCGAGGCAAAATATTCAAACTGCTTATCCCCGTACTGCGTCGGCGTATTTGCCTTAAATGGCATAAGGCCGCTCATGGTTAGAGCGGCACTTTTAATGCTTTTCTCAATTCCCATAAGCGGCCTCCTTTTCCGTCTGCCTGTTGCGTATTCGCTCGGTGTAGTATTCTTTCGGTCGCCGCACTTTGCCGTCCTCCGGCAAAGCCAGCATTACAGCGCAATCTTTCACGATGTCCAGCCAGTCAACGCGCCAAAACTCGGCTGCGTTCTCGATTGCGGCTAGTTTGCTTAAATGCGGGACAACAACGCTCCCATAGCTTGGGTGTGTTACTTTCGCGCGTCCAGCAGCAAGCCAGCGTCTATCTCTGGCACTCTCTTTTGCGTTTTGAGAATCGGCGCCCTTGCTCACTTTGCGAGGTCGTGGGCGTTCATGGCCTCGATGATTGCCGCAAAATCGCCCTTTTCGCTACCGAGTTCCTTGCTCATGCGATTAAGTTCAACAACTCTCTCGCGCGTGATGCCGCTTCTTCCGGCCATATACGCCTCATAAAAGCGCTTGGCAACCATTTCACGGTGTCCGGCGCAGAGTTTCGGGTAAACGTCAAGGATTTCATCTCCCATGCTCACAAGGCCGGAAAACGCTCTCTTGCTTAGAATCTCGCCGTCACGGTAATTCACGCCGTAGGCTTCCTTTTCCTCGTCCGTCAGGCCGTCAAGAACGATGATCCAGCGCTTCGCAAGCATCAGCCGGAACATGCCGTCCATAACGCGGCTCAAATCAGCTTTGGGGACATAAAACATGCCAGTCTTGCCGACGATCCGGCCATACATGCCGTTAGGCCCAATCGTGTACACGTTATCGTCCGCGACCTCCGCTTGGAAAAGAAACTGGACTTTCTCAACGTCTGCCGCAATCTGGACGATTTGCGGAGCACTCTGCGTCTGTTGCTTCGCAAGCGCCTCGGCAACCGCTTTCGCAATCATGCTTTGGACATCTGCCTCGGAAAAAACGCGCTCTGCGGGCTTCTGCTCGATTTCCGGCTGCACAGGCTCAGTTTCAATCTGAGTTTCGACCTTCTTAGGCCGACCGGGAGACTTCTTTTTCGTTTCTGCCACTTTTAACACTCCTTCCATCTTTTTGTGGCGTTAACCATTTCCCGCTTGCCGGTGCTGCCCCGGCGAATACTGGACTGCCAAACGGGATAAAAGGGCGGGATAAACCCGCCCCAATATGGAGGTTTTGCGTCCGGGTCGCTTTTACGCGATGGTAATGAGACCGACGCGGGAGGCAAAGACGGCGGCGCTGTCGAGCGCAATCGTCATGTTGAAGATGTACTCAAAGGAGGCCGTGCGCTCCGGCGTAACCATGATCTCGATGGGAGTATCACGGTTGTACGCAATCGTCAGAGGCTTGCGGCCATTGCTGGCCATCATCCAAATCTGCGTCGGGTCGAGCACGGTGTTGACAGTGGTAAACTGAGTACCGGGGACAACAGTATCGACCAGCGGCATGAGACGGACGGCCATGTACTCGCCGAGATAGCCGCTGCGCGTGTAGTCAGCGCCAAGCAGAGTAGCGATAGCCGCGTCCATGTTGACGTTCGTGGAGCCAGTGACCTGAGTGGGAAGCACCTTGCTCAGAGCGACCATGTTGCCGGTGGCAAAGAGGTTGCTAATTTGAGTGTTGTTCACAGCGGCCAGCTTGTTAACCAGAGTGACCCAGTTCTCCTGATTGAACTGGTAGGTCAGGCCAGCGGGAATAAGGGAAGTATCGCTGGCGGCTCTGCCCATCGCGGTGTTCCACATGGCCATCGTCTTGGCGTACACACCGGCGACGATGTTGGCGAAGAACACACCGAAATCCATGTTGTTGCCGACCATCTGATGCCATTTCATTCTGATCTCGCAGGTCTTGGGCTGCGGATTCAGTGCGAAATCGCGCGTATAGAAACGGTTGGCCGGAACGCTGCGGGAAGCACCCCACGCGGAATCCTGGAACACAGGAATATCGGAACTGCCGACGCTGATAGCGGCGGTCTCGCCGAAACCGACCTCAACGACATCCGCGAAAGTGCTCACGGCCTCGCTGTAAACGCGGGGCAGAATCGGAGTAAGAATCTCCTGATAGATGCCCTGGAGGACGGCGAGGAAAGTGCTGTTGGCGTAGAAGGACTGACCACGGCGCTTGAACTCCTCAAAAGTCTCCGGCGCGGTGATGTCAGCGGTCTCGCAAGCCTTACGCGCGGCGTAAAGCAGATGCTCGGACTGGAACGCCTTATTCAGCTCGCCGTACTGCTTCGCGGTAATCTGCTCCGGCGCGGTCTCGGCGCTGGAGTTCAGAGCGCGGTGCATGGCGTTCTGGCCCTTGCGGGCGTGCTCATAAAACAGCACACGGCCCTCCGCGATAATGTCAGCGCGGGCCTGGCTGCGGTCGGCATCGTGCTCCGCAGAAACGCGGAAAATGCTCTGGTCGATGGAATTGAGAGACAGTTTAGCCATTATTTTTCACACTCCTTTCTTATTGTTGATTACTTATCGTAGCTAGTGATGCAAGCTACCACGTCGATGTAGTCAAACGCGGCGCTGTTGCCAGCGACGAAAACGCCTGTATTGCGCAGATAGAAGTACGGAATGCCGGTGGCCGGAGGGGTATCCGCCGGAACAAGGAGACCGTTTTCAATCGTGAAATAATTGTTCTCACCGACCGCAGATGCGAAATTGCCGATGCCGAAGCGGTACACGCTCTGGTTGTCGAAGTTGATGCGCGTGAAATTGCCGTAGCGACCAGCCGGGACGCCAAGGCCCAGCGTCTCAGTGCCGACAAAGTAGCTGTTGCCGTTCGGGGCGGTAATGAGCTGGTTGTCGTAGGTGTCGCAGGCGTAGATAACCGTATCATCGTTATCATCGGCACCGGCAGCCACCATATACCAAGTGTTTTCGTTGTACACGCCGTTGTCGGAAAGATTATCAAAGCCCTCGTTGGGGCAAAGAGTATCGCGCACACACAGCAGACCGGCAGAGCAATCGGCATTAGCTCCCTCGACCTGATACAGACCGGCAATATGGCTGAGATTGTCGCGGTCGTTGTTGGTGATACGCGCCTCAAAAGCGGTATTAGCAATGTAAGCCATTATTTTTCACACTCCTTTTTTGTGTTTTACTGAATACCCTTGCGGGCCAGGAGGCCCTGCACAGAGCCGTCATCAGCGGCGGCGCCAGTGCCGAGCTTGTCCATGATGAAAGTGCTGTTGCGGTGCTTGGCCTTGGTCTGGTCGAGTTTCATCTGCTCGGCAGCGCACAGGGAGAGCACTTTTTCCTCAACGGCCTTATTGCCGACCCACACGCCGTCAGCGTTTACGCTGTTGGTGTACAGGCCGCTGTCAATATCGGCCTCCACGCCGGAGATAACGGAATCAGCAATGAGATCGTCACGGTTGGCGTTGAAAGCCGCCAGCGTCTGCTTGGCAATCTCCTTCGCCGCGCTCATGCGGCGCTGATTCTCCTGGCTCTGCATGGACTTAACGGTGTTCATGGCGGTCTCCAGATCGCTGTTCAGTTTCTCGACGCCGGCCGTCAGCTCGGCAATGCGCTCGGTCATCGGGCGAACATGCTCAGAGATGACATCAGACGCGGAGACACAAATCTCGCCATCCTCGTCCATTTTGACGATAATCTGTGCGCCACAATCAGCAATGCGCTCCGGGTCGATCACGCTGTCACGCGCGGTCATCGAATAGATGCCGAAAACGTGGTCACTCTGCCGCATCAGCAGCACACGCATATCGTCACCCGTCTGAGTGGTCGCGAGGACGGCGTAATTGTCGCCGAACTTCTTTTGCAGCTCATTGAGCTGCGCTTTGCTCAGATACATGCTTTTTTTCACTCCCTCTTTTTTTGTGTTGTTGTGCGGCTTCGGATCATTGCTTTCGGGATGATAAGATGCCGCTGCGACCCTCACATCTGCGAATTTCGCTTGCAGTTCTTTCAGCTCCCGAATGTTCGCTCCGGGGACGGCGGGCATAACGCTGTCGCCCAAAATAGTCAGGCCAAGCGCCCGCCAACTGGTGAAAACGGAAACGTCCCCATCTTCGTATTCCTCAAAGACTTCCGTTTCTGCCGAGACTTCCATGCGGCCCTGCTCCGCAATCTTGTCTACAAGCTGCCAGTTATAAAAACGCCAGAGTTTACCCCTAGCGATGACCCACACTTGATCGTCGCGCACTTCCGTCCAGACATCATCCGGGCGGTCGCCGATAGCGCCGACAATTCGCTCATGGTTGGGGCCGGTAAAGTCGTAAACGACCTCGCCGCCGGGAAGCCGCTTCTCGGCCATGTTGTGTCCATCGCCGACTTTCCCGTTCGTCAGATACGCGCAAAGGATCGGAACGCCGCGAAACGTGGAGGCGTATTGCTCCACGTTTCGGAAGTCCAATTTATTGCGATTCACGCCGGAGCGCAGACAGGCGATTTGCACGTCATAGTTCAGGTCGCTGTCTTGGCTCAACACTCGCAAATAGCATTTTCCAGCCATGTGTTACCTCCTAGTTCCCGTTGGCGTTCCCGTCAACGTCTTGCTCTTGCCCGTCGCTCGTCACGCCCTCGCTCGGCGGTCTGCCGACCGTCTTAGCCGACTGATTGAAACTGCTCACAAGCGGGATTCTGCGGCGCATAAGGTCGCTTTCCACTACCGCATCACTCCAAGCAATGTCATCAAGCAGGGAGCGGTCGTGCATGGCGTTGTACTCCAGCACAGACGGGAGGATTCCAAGCGTCATTTCCTCTTTGAGCGTCTTTTCTCGTTTCTCGTCCGTGGCAAGGTCTCCGAACATGTGAAAACGCCATTCGTAGCGCAAATTAAGGCGCTCGATGATGGCGTTTGTCATGCGTTCAAAGCATGTGTATATGGACTTGGAGAATTGGCTCTCAATAAGGAGAGACACCTGGACAGCCCCGGCACGGGCTTCGTCGCTCGTCGGAATCAGCGCGGTCAAGCCCGCTTTCGCCATCGTGTCCGTGTAGCCGGTAGACACAATTTCAATGGCGCTCGGCGCTTCGGCAAGGCTCTCCAACTTCATGTTCTCCAGCGGCGCCATGAAAAGCCCGATTCCGTTTGTGTTGTTCCGGGCAAGCATCTGATACCAGAGGCTTTCAAAGAGCAACATGCCAGCGTTGGACAGTTTGTATTGATCTGCATCGTTCGTCGGCGAATTGTCCCAATACGGAATCTCGCCGTGAAGCAACGACACAAGAGGCGAGGCCAAAAGGTCGAGTTGAAGTTGCTCCATCTGCGAGAGCTGGATCATGTCGATAAACAGGCCGGTAAACGGAGGAATCACGTTCCTGTCCGTATCGTCAATCTCCATCGGGAAAACCGCGTCAACGGGAAGCGTGACCCAATAAAACCAGCGCCCATTTTGCTTGTAAGCGTCTACATCGTTCCGCGCCGCCTTTTTGACTTTCGCAAGATCGAGGCGGCTTTTCTTCGCGTAGACGATCTTTTTGCCGCTGATAGTCGGAGCCGGAGTAACCGCATCGAGGAAATCCCCGATATACGGCCTGAAAAGGTCTCCGAATTGCTCCCACGTCGTTCCCATTTCGCAGAAGTACATGAGGTTAAAGGCGACGGTGTACTTGCTGATATTGTTATAGCCGACGATTTTGCACCAGTCTGTCGGGAGCTGTTGCAGAAACGCATAATTGACTTGATTATGCGGTTTATCAACGCTTACGCGAGGATGCACAAAAATCTTGCCCTGCTGGAGAGCAAGACCGGCAAATTCGTGGGCTTTTTCTTTGGGATTGATGGAGCACCGCAGTTTCTCAACCAATTTCCACTCTCGCCAGAAATCGTCTTTCTTTGCGTCATCCCTGTCGCTCAAATGCGGAGCGACATAGGAGTGGTAGGTCAAAAGATTCTGGTACAGCACCCGCGTATGGAAAAGCGGATAGCTGCTGTATTCCAGCGCCTTTTCTACTGCGCGAAGCTGTTTCTCGTTGGTATCAGGATTTTGGATGAATTTACCCACTTCATCCTTCGTGTAATTTGCGGGCCGGGTCGCAATACCCTTGATACGGTTGTTTTGGATGTACGGGTCGGGCGTGTACATATTCCCAATGCCGCCGATTCCCATTGCGCTCCCAAAGGCGCCGATAAGCGCCGAAGGGGGCAAATCGCCGTATCTCTCGCTCAATTCACGGAATTTTCCGAAAATCTCAGGATAAGAGCGATAGCGGATGCCCGCAAGCTCTGTATTCAAGTTTACGCGCTGCTGTTCCTCCACGCTCAATCACCACCTTTTACTTTTCTCGCCGCCTTTTCCAGTTCTATTTCCAGCCTCTCGATGCGCTCCCCAAGGCTTTCCGCAATTTCCGCTTCCCGCTTTTGCGCGTCCTCATTGAGCATGACGATGACGCAAGACAGGAGCCAGTCGCGGTCAGCAGCGGAAAGCCGCTCTATGTCCTCCCCCACAATTTCAACGGCAAGATTCGGCATACAGCCGTCAGCCGCGTCTGTATAGACAAGCACATAAAACGGCGTGACGCGGCAAAAACGCTCGTTGTCGGTCGCGGCAATCGTTTCGTCATTGACAGGCAGCGCAAAAAGCCGATATTTCCAGAAATCCATCTTTTCGCTTTCGATCAAATCTTTCTGCCCCCCTGTCTCATAAAACCGATGCGTGGCCTGTTGTTTGCATTTTGTCCCGCCATCGAATTAAGCAGATTTTTGTCCGCTCCGCTTTTCGTAAACGCGCGAAGCAGTTTCGACCAATCGCTTTTCACTGGCTTTTTCGCTAGATTGACGCGCTCTAGCACTTGTGCAAATCGAAGCGCGTATTTTAGCGCCGACCAGCTATCACGCTGAATGTGCTGAGAAATGCGCTTCTCCCGGATTCCCTGCCCGCTCGGCTCCTCGCGCAAATTCTGAATCTGACCTATCAGCTCGTTTGTCTTTTTATACGGGAGCGCGATTTTGTAATTGAGGTCGTCATCCTTAATCCTGTGAAACTTCTTGTATGCTTCCACGCCCTCGTTCATGTTGCCGGTAAGGAGCTGTACATTGCCGTGCTCGAATTGCAGTTCTGCGTTGAGCACCATATCGCTATCCGGGTCTGTCGTGCCGACGCCTCCCGCCTTGATCGGGTAAATGACGGGTATTGCTCCTTGAAGTTCTAGTTCTGTGTAGTAAGTGTGATTCCAGGAGCAAAGCGGTACGCCGCCGCCTAACGGCTGCTCCATTAGCGAAGTGAGCACTCCATCGCCGTATTGCCATGCGTCCAAGGTGATGTAGGTCTGGCCTCCCTCATAGCAAAAGCGATTCCAGATTCTCCGTAGGCGCTGCGCTTGCGCCATCGGCGTAGGCGTTTCGGCGGGCGTCCAGTCCTCCAGCCACACAAGTTGCTTGAGATACTTGTCGCGGTGGTAAAAATCGTCCTGTTTTGTGCATTTGAGCACAGCACAGGCGCATTTTGCGTTTCCCTTCGCGTCGCGGTAAGAAACGTCATAGCCGACAATGTAAATTACGTCCTCGGCTTTGAGCTTGTTGTCTCGATCTTTGCAGCAATGGTGTTCCTCCATCAAAAGGAGGTTTCTGCTCTCGTTGAGAATTTCGTCGCGGATTATCGGGTTTTTGTCGCTTCCGCTGTAAATGCTCTCCATCTCGCGCATCCACTGTGCGGGAGTAAGCTCATGCCGGATGTTTTCGGCCCAGGCTACCGGGCGCATCTGTTCTAGGAGCAAAACACCATATGGAACGTCAATAATAAAGGCGCTCTCGCCTCTTGCCATCAGCATACGGTGAGTGCGCCGCGTTTCATACGCATATTGCTGTCTGCGCCCCGCGCTGGTGATACTGTGCTGTTTAAATCGCACATAAGCGGGGCTTCGCTTGCCGTCGATTCGATACTCTCCGCGAATGGCCGGAATCACGACTTCCTTGTAGTGCTCGGAATCAAACGGCGGCTTTTCTTCCTGTGCTGATTCCTCGGCGGTTGAATCGCAAACTGTATTTCCACGGAACGCCTCAATCGTAAGGCGGCTTCCATAGTCTGTGCCGACCGCAAATCTATCCGTGCTGTCAGCCTCAATTTTCAATAGGTTTGTGAGCATAGGAGCGCAGTTGTCGATTTGCTTGTATATCTGGCTTGCAATTTTCGCGCTCTGCTTGAAACTCGGCCCGACAATCGTACTGATTGTCCCCGGCCAGAGCAAAAGAGAATCGTACTTCTCCAGATTCGTGCAGAATGATTTCGTTGCGCCACGGCAAGCAGTCTTGTCTACATACTGGTATCTTGCGTCGATCCTCTGGAAAATCCTCTGAATCAACGATTGCTGGAAATCCGCGTCCTCTTTCCAGAGAAGGTCATTTAAAAAATCCGGGAAAAGCCGGAAAAGAGCAATCAAAAGCGGCCAGCCCTCTCCTAGATTGTCATACGATGCCGCCTGCTCGGTCTGCGTTTTTATCCAACCAAGATCGCGGCGCCAAACCCTACCGCGCGGCATGGCTAATCATCCTCCGGCGTTTTAAACTCTCCGCGCACAAGGCCAAGATATTGATAGGATTCCATTTCCGCGTCATTCGGCTCGTCTGCAAACTCGCTGGAAAACGGGTTAAAATCCATTCCTTCTGGCTTGTCGGACAGTTCCGGCAAATCATCGTTTTTCTGAATGAGATTCAGAATCAGCATAATCATGTGTTCTGCCGCGTCCATCGTAAACGGATATTTCTTTTTCTGACACCAACGATGAAATGCGTCCCAAACATCGTCTTTGGTCATTTCCATGTTCAGGCCGTACTTTTTGCGGAGCGCGTCAACGATTCCGTCAAGGCGCTGTACGGCAGACGGCAAAATGTCCGCTTTTCGCATGTTGCTGTCTTTGAGGTTTTCGCGGATCATCTGGTCGAAGGTCTTTGCGGTCGCAATATCATCCTTTTTGCTGCTCCGAATGAGTTTGTTGCGTTGGAGCGCCATCATAGCGCATGTCCGGGCGGTATCGTCTTGCTGACGGTCAATGCCGCCGGTAGAATCAAGCTGGGCCGTCATGGTCTGGTAGAGATCGTCAAGCTGCCTGTAATCGCTCTCGCTGTATCCCTCTCCCCAAATGGTTTCCCATCGTTCCATCGGCGCCATGCCTGACAACAGCGCGGATTGCACATTTGTGTTTCCACTTCCGAAACCGCCCTTGCTGTGCTTGGCCGCGTAATCCTCCCAGCTCTCCGCGTCGCTGTCCGGGTCAAATGGAATATCATACACAGCGCAAACACAGTAGATTGCAAGGTCAGGCCCGATTATGCTCTCCAGCCTGTCAAAATCGGCTTTTTGCCGCTGAATTGTCTTTTTTTCATCCATAATTGACAATCTCCGATGTTAAAGAGGGGCTTTCAAGCCGAGCAGAGTATCGCCATGCGGGAGAACTGGGCGCATGAGCTTTGAAGTGATGCTCTTTTACCCGGCGTGTCTTTTTTCAGTGCTCTCTAACGGGGAGCGTTCCGGCACATAGCGCCCCCGCCACGGCATAATGCTATGTGCGCCCTCCGGCAGCTTCCGTTTATTGGAGCGTTCCGGCTCGTCCTAATAAGCCTCAAAATGGCAAAAGAAAAGAGCGGTCGCCCCTCAGTGCCGCTCTTTTCGATGTTATCATTTTATCACGGTTTTTCTCGCTAAAATGATAGTAATTTTTTTACAGGATTCTAAGATATGCGTCCACAAGCTCGACAAAGGCATTATGCCAGTCTTGCGCTGTTCTGATGCTGACATGGGTTTGCATCGCCGCGCCCTCCATCGTGTGCGTCTTTTTCCAGTACATCAGATCAATGACACGAATACGCAAATCTCCGTTTCGGTATCGCATAGTCGTTTCGATAGCTTTTTTTACTGCGTCCAGGTTTCTCTGATCTGTCGCATTAAGCGTGCGCGTAGCAATCGTCTCAGTCGTGCGCGACGCGCAGCCGCCTCCCGGCATCCCGCTATATGTCGGTGTGACTTTCTGCTCATGGAGTGCCATTTCGCGCCGCCGCAGCTCCGGGTACTTGCGGATGATGCGCCGTGTATCTTGCCGCCAGCCCATTCTTAGTCCTCCGCGTCAGAGAAAGCAATGGTGTACTTCTTTCGCGCCCCCCCATGTAGGACGGTGAGAATCTGCGCCAGTTCTTTTGCCGTGGCGTAAAGGGTAATTTTACCATCCAGCACGGAAAACGGCTTTTCCGGCGATTCTGCGGCGGGAGAGGCAGGCTTCGGCGCTTCTTCCGCTTCAACGGGCGGCTTCTCCGGCTCAATCTCTGTCGGGGTAGTTCCGCCGTCAAGGAACGTCTGCCAGATTGCGCGGCTATCACTAGCGACGCGCCCACGCTTTCCCGTTTTGATGCCAAACTGCGCTTTTGTCTGTACAATCGTCTTGTGTGATACACCGAACATCGCGGCAATCTGATTCTCCGTACCCATGTATTTTTCCCGGAGATTCAGAAAATACGTTTTCTGCAAATCAACGGGCATACCGCGAAACTGCTTCCATGTCATCGGCTTGCCAAGATCATAGCTCACCACTTCACCGCTCATGGCTTCACGCTCCTTTTTTGTTAGATTGTCGCTAGGAAAGCGCACTTTGCCTTTGCCCGTGCGATTCATGTTGTGTGCTCCCCAGCCGTTGCGCTTTTTCTCCGCGCTGTCCTTATAAAAGACGTATTCCTCGTCCCGCATCGGCTATCCTCCGTATCGCTCGTCCCACGGCTGGAACTTATCTTCCGGCAGCACAGACGCAAGCGCCGTGTCGATCTTGTGCTTTGTGTATTCAAGGTCTGCGCTGTCCGAAAGCGTCATTTCGCTGATTTCCCGCGCATACTCCTTGAATTTATCGAAAAATGCAACCAGAATATCGCCGCGCCGTCCAAAAGTATCATGCGCCGCCAGAATTGCCGCGTCCGCGCACCATTGCATCGTGAAGCGCCGCCTCGCGCTCGATATACTCAGCCATTGTTACTCCTTTTCTCCTCACCCATAAGCAAAATACGTCGTGGAGGCGTACCACCCGGTATCCACTTCGCTGATCTCGTACACGCCCGCGCCGAGGCTCTGACACTGGCTCTGGTAGATCACGTCGGCGGGGCACTCCACGCGCCCCTCCAGCGCCGCAAGCGCTGCCTCAAAGCACCGCTGCATTTCCGCGTCCGCGCTGGCGTAGCTCGGCAGATTGCGCGTGTACGCCGGAGTGTACTGCCCCGGCTGCTCCACCACGCCGCGCACCGTGTCGGGGAAGCGCTCGTCAGCGACGCGGTTGAGCACAACCTGTGCCACAAGCTGCTGGTGTCTGTCCGGGCAGTACCTCGCCTCGCCGTAGATCACGGCGGCGAGGATTCGCGCGTCCTCGGTGTCCAGCGCCCAAAGCCGTTGCGCCTCGGTGATGATGGGGTGGTCTTCGTCCAGCCCCATCCCACGCGCCAGCTCCGCGATCTCATGCGCCGTGTGCTGTGCGTCCGTCCACGGTCTGTATGTCGCCGCTGTCACGGACGCAATCACCGCGACGGTCAGCAGCAGTAAAATTGTTCGTTTCATGTTATCGCCCCTTTCAGATATCTTACTTTCCAGCTATGTACGGTTTGCTCGTTAAGGCCGTACTGCTCATGGATTTCGCGCGGCGTTACGCCGTTACGCAAAAGATCAAGCACCATTTCCCGCATGTTCAGGTCAATGATGCAATACGGGCCTCGATTCCCAGCCTGTACTTTTTGCACGGGCGGGTCAAATTGTTCAGACTGTGGGCAGCGTCTTGTCCCGCAAGCACCTTCCGTCGCTGTGCAAGAAAGGCAAAATCTAATTTGCGCTTGCGTGTCGTTAGTCAAACCTCTTGCACCTCGATTCCAAAGCGTTCTTGCATGAGTTTCTTCTTGATCGCATACACTCGCGTTTTCGTGGCCGGGCTTTTCACGTCCTCGACGACGTGCTCCCAGCAGCCGTCTCCGTTCGCGCCATTAGGGAGATAGCGGTCATACGCAAAATCGCATCGGTATCGGATCGCCCTAACGCGAACGCCGTCCGGCATCGTGTATGCCTCTTGTAGCGTAAAATCCTTCTGGAGTTTCAAATCCCGGATTTTCCCAGCACGCAGAAGAAACATCAACTCGTCAAAACGCTTGGCTTCCTTTTTGCTATCGAATTTTAGTTTCCCGCGTTCCTCCGGCTGATTGCGATATTTTGCTTTCGTCTCTCGCGGCTTTTCCACGTTTGCGACATTCTGCGCGGCTATTTTTTGAAGCACTTGCTTTTGTGCCGCAGGGCCGAGCATCCGAATGTCAATCCCCATCGCCGAGCGCCAACCTTTCGGACAAGCCAAGCGCGATATTTCTCACTGGCTCCGGCAGAGCCTCCAGATCGTTACGACGCTTCCGCACGACGCCAAACGCTTTGATAAATTGCGAATAGACAACCGTGTTAAAGGTTTCCGTGTCGATCATGCCCCAATCGCGGAGCACTTGCGGAGAGCCGATAGCCGCTTGCACTTCCTCCGGCAGCTTGTCCCATGCAAGATTCCCCGCCGCCGCCTTTGCCGCAAGCGCCCAGGCGCTTTGTGCGTCCATGTCTCCCGCGTGGCGCAGTTTGGACAGTTCCGCTTTTACCTCGCCGATTGTCGGAGGATAACCGACTGTTCGCGTAGCTATAAGGCTCTGCACCGCCGCAAGCACCGCCTCGGCGCTGTCTGACGCGAACATCTGCGTCCAAAGCCGGACAATACTATCTGCATCGTCTCGCGGGATTTCGCGGAAAGCAAACGGATAGGCCGCTTGCAGGATTGCAAGCACACGCACCGCGTCTCTCTTTGTCACTCTAAGTTTTCCCCCTCTCTCAGCATATCCGCAAAGACGTTTCTCCGGCTACCGGCAGACTTGGGCGTGGTTTTTACGCCGCCGCCCTGATCTTGTGCTCTGGAAAGCCAACGATGGACAAAACGGAGCACTCCTTTCCGCGTCTTGCGTTTCTCCGGCGTACCCTCCAGCCATCCACGCATATTGCGGAGTTGCTGCATTACATCCACGGCTGGATATAAGCCCATCCACTCCGTTATCTGTTCGGCTGTAATGGAATAATTCGTCCCGTCTACAAGCGGCAATTCAATAATCGGCGGGGCGGGGCAATTTTTTTGCTCCCCGCTAACTGTATTAGATACGCCAGTATCTAATACAGTATTTACTTTACTTTCCTTTACTTTACTTTGTTTTGAAATGTTTGCATTTTTGCTTAAATTGTTTACAAAAACAGCATTTTTGCGTACATCTTCCGAAAAATTGTCGCAATCAATTAAGAGGATGTCGCCAAACACTTCAAAATCCTTTCGGCGTTTGACTATATCGAAGTATCGCTTTTGGATACCCCTGGATGTCAAAATGCCGTATTTCTCGAAGATGTTTCGGTCGAATATCCCCCGCTGAATCGAAGCCCGCACTATTTCAGAAACGACGCTCTCACCCTCGCCGATCTTATGCGAAAACAAAAGCGCAACCTCATTTGTCCATTCAATGTAATAACCCGCTCTACCGTAAATCCACTGATAGAGGCGAACGACTACACCAAACCCTTTTATTCCAAACTCGGCTTCGATTAGCTCCAATTTTTCGTCGATGTGCGTGTCAAGCGGGAAAAAGTCAACCCCGTTCTTCATCGACGCCTACTTTCTGCCCGACAGTCGGGCGCCTATATATCGCTCTCCCACGCATCGGGAGCTTCGTTGTCCTCCGCTTCAAGCTGCTTGTGCAGCCATTTTGAGGCAAATAGCCGGAGCAAGAATCCCAGCATCTCAATCGTTAAAACGACATCGCACGTTATCCCGTAAGTCCAGCCATCTTTCCCCTTTTTGTTGGTGTATTGCTTTCGGACAAGAGTGCCGAAGCAGAGGATGTAATCGCCTTTCTCGGCCCTCGCCAGCGTGTCAAGCGCCACTCCATCGCCGTATGCCTCACAACGTATGAATCGCTTTGTGCGGTACTTGATATACAGTTCAACGTGCCGCACGTTGCCGGAGCGCTCCGTTGGATTTTGTACGACGCGGCCCCAGGCGAGGGCATAGGATCGGCAGACCTTCTTCGGGTCGGATTCATCGTCAATCCACTCTTTTCCCGTGAAAAAGCCGCCCACGCCTATGCCCTCCTTTCTGCTTGACTATACAGCGTCAAAACGGCAAATCCCCGTCATCCTCGTCATCCTCGATCTCAGCGAGGCAGCGGCTTGCGCTGTTGACGCTCGTCTGCGTATTTGTGGGAGCGGCGCCGTTCGATTTAGGAGCGATATATGCGGGAATCGAAGCATCACCGACATAGCGGGAATCGTCCTGACCGCCCGGAAGCATCGCGCCCTGTGGAATCACGAAATCCGCGCGAAGCGTCTCATAGGTCTTGTCGTTGTACTCCCATTGCTCCCAAACGCCCAGCACGGTAACGTGGTCGCCTTTTTCAAGGCATCCGGCCACATAGCCCGCGTCCGCGTCATTCCGCGCCTCACAGTTCATATACTTGCTCTTGCCATAAGCAACCGAGAATCGGACTTTGTTTTCCTTGGCGGTCAATTGCGGCTCTTGCGTGACCTTGCCGGAGACAAGCATGTTTACTGTACCGTCTTTCTCCTTAAAAGCGAGTACCATATAGCATCACTCCCCGAAAAAGTTCTCCGCGAAACCGTCTGCATCGCCGGAATCGTCAATCGCGGCATCAGCAACTCTGCTCCGCGTCCGACGCGGCTTGACGGACTTTTCAGATTCGGAGCTGGGCGCGGCGTTAACCTCCACCGGCGCGGAAACCTCTTGAGGCTCTGCGGTGACAGCCTCGGCCTCGATGATCTCTCCGTTGCTGTCAGTCGGGATAATCGGGGCATCGTCAGAGAAGAAAACATCATCGCCATGAATAACGGGCGCTTCGTGCCGCTCGGTATAATCGTCCTCGGCAATGACTTCCTGAATCGACTTGGGCGCGAGGCCGTCATTAAGGAGCTGTTTGAGGACGGTTTTCTCGCACATTTTCATGTGCGGCATATCGTCCGGGGCCGCATACCACGGTGACGAGCCTTTCTTCTTTTTCGTTCCTTGAAGTTTCTCCACTTCCTCCGGCGGCAGTTCTCCGGCCAGCAGTTTTCGGTATGTCTCAAGGTCAAAGCCGGGAGAATAGCGGTCGGCGTGGCGAAGAATCTGCTCATGCGTCCAGTAGATGCAGCGGAAGAAATTGTTGTTTTCCTCATTGAGCATGTAAAAGGCATAATAGCCGACGATGGGGAGATTCAGGCGCTCGTCATCGTTCTCGACCCACTTGAAAATCGGGTCTCTGGTGCGCGGGTCGCGGCCTTTATACTCGCCCTCGCGGACATCAAAGCATCCGATATTGGCATAAGCCTTACTGCGGATGCAGAGTTGTTTAAGGCCGCTGACCATGATCTGATACTTTGCGACGCTGCCATAAGGGATAATGGCATACTGTCCAAGCGCCAGGGACAGATTCATTCCGACCTCGCCTTTGAGGACTTCCCGGACGATGGAGCCATAATCGCAGTTCCGCAGTTTGTCGTTTTCCGCAACAACGGAGGAAACCGTCGCAATCAGACGGGACGCAAGCTGAATATCGCCGCCCAGCCGATCAACAATCGTGTTTTTGACCTTTTCACTGTTGATGAACGATTGGAACGTCTGCTTCTCTTGCGGTTTCCCGACAAGCGTATTGTTTACTTTCAAACTCTAAAGCCTCCTTGTTTTGATTTATTCTCTGGATTCTGCTCCAACGGAGCACAGACTATCGTTGATACGCCGAAGCGACATAGCGCGGTATTCCTCGTTACTTTGCGTTTTGCGCTTCGGCGGGCGTCCGCGCTTGGCCTCCGGCTTCAACTGACCCATCCCTCGGCATCTCTCGCAGCAGTCGGCGCAGAGCGGACAGGAAAGGCAATACTCGATTTCTTGCATGGGAACGCCCGCATAGGTCGAGGTCGGCGCGGAATTGCCAGCGTTCCACGGCGCGGCGGCAAGAATTAGGCCGCTTACCGAGAGTTCACGCATGATCTCGTCCATTAGTCCGGCACCCTCCCATAACGGATTCGATTGCGGAGCAAGAAATCCTTCAGCGCGTAAAGCTGGGACATTGTGACCTCCACGCGAAAATCAATGATTCGCGTTTCCTCGGCACTGTCCTCGGCATTGTCCTCGGCATCGCTCTCGGCGGGAGCGACTGCGACAGGCCGGGATTCGGGAACGGTCGCGCTGGTCCGTGCAGCGTTAACCCGGTCAATCTCTCTGCGCTTGCGTTCTTCCTCTTTCGCCCGCATAGCGGAAATCTCACTCGCCTTGCGGACAACCATGCTGATGTCCCGTGCGCTGCGGTAGAAGTCCAGCAGATAAGGCGTATCATCCCCGCCAATCGTCCGAATGGTTTCAAGGTCTGCTTTTACGCGGGTCACGGCTCCGCTAATCTCGCCCTGCGCGGCCTCGGCAGAATATCCCTTGTTCTCCCATTTCGGATTGTAAATGCTCTCCCAAAGGCAATAGGCAGAAACCTCGCCAGAAGCGGCTTCGTCATAATAGGCTTTCAGGGCGGCAATTTTTGCATCCTTCTCGGCGGCTTCAAAAGCCTTGACCTGTGCATCAATGGCGTTTGCGGCATTATCGCACTTCCCAGTCAGCTCCTTACAGCGCATTTCAAACGGCTCATATGCCGCCATAGCCGCCGCCTTTGCCTCCTTGCGTACCTGGTCGATTCGATCACGCACTTTGCGGATTCGCGCCCGGTAGGTCTTTGCCGGAGCAATCATATCCTCCGTGACTTGCAGAGACAGATACGGGGCAAGCTCACTGTCGAGCCAAGCAGACACTTCAGCAAAATTGGCGTCAATCTTCGCGTCGCGGATCGTCGCAAGGTCGGTCGTTATTTCAAAGTTTTTCGGCTCGGCGCTCATTTTCAGTTCCTTCCTCCCTGTCGTAGTAGTAGAGCGCGTAAATGCAACGCTGACCGAATCGGTTTTTTGTCTTTACTCGCTCGGTGCGGATATTCATGCCGCCATCTGGCATGTGCCGCAAGTCCCAAATGCGGGCGCCTAATCTCTCGCATCCGTAGAGGTCGCGGGCCTCTCTCGCCCCAATCACGCCGTAGCGCTCCAGATGGGCGCGGATATTGGCAAGCTGGGCCGTTGTGGTCTCGTTGACCAGCGTTCCGGCGTTATCCTTCGTTGCCATCGCCGCTTGCCTCCGTATCCAGCAATTCAATCTTCCGGCACTGGAAAGTCGGATTCGGAAGGTTGATTGCGTTCACGATTGCTCTCTGCATAGGATTCTTGACTGTCGGAGCGATGACCTTGCTGCCGACGTGAAGATCGAGGTCGGTTTCGTAGGTATAGGGCCGTCCCGCGTAACCGTCAAACTCGGAGTGATAGTAAAGCACATTCAAAAATATAGCAAAAACCTCCGTCTACTTTCAGTACGCGCGGGCTTCTTCAATCGAGCAGAAAAAGTGAAAGCCGGCAGAACATTCCTCATATGAGTAATCGAAATCCTCAATTTCGACTTCATCACCCGCATAGTAAGTCGTAGTCCTGTCATAGATAGAAATGCCGACAGGCTCTCCGCAGAAATCTCCGATAATTTCAACAATCTTTGCTTTATTCGTCCGGCATTTTCTTCCAAAACCGCCGCGCACTTGCGCGTCTGTGGGAATTTCTGCGACCACGATCACATCACCAACGCATTTTTTATAGACGCGATTCGGCGGCTCAATCACGCGGATAAGAGGGATTTCAATTCCGCTTGATTTGCAAGCGTTCATCGCCGCCGCCCGGACATCGCAATCGCTGTCTTTAAGCCAACGCTCGATGACCTCCAGAGGTACGTCCTTCCCGGCGCAAGCGTTCATCGCCGCCGCCCGGACACGCCAATCGCTGTCTTTAAGCCCGCGCTTGATGACCTCCAGAGGGATATTTTTCTTGTGTTTTCCCATTCTTCATTCTCCATTCAAAGCGTCAGGGGCATCGGCGGCATCGTTCCGCGCTGCACATAGCCCCAAAAATCTGTCTCCTGTCTCAAAAGCCAGCGCATATCGTTCGTCACGTCCTCGCGGCTCATTTCGTACTCCCGCAGAGTAATGTCCCCGCTGAGAGAGTACAGGGCGGCAAAGAGGTAAACGAAATCATAGCCGGTCGCTGATAGCTGGTGGAGTGTCTGCGTGTAATAGTTCTGCGGCATATTGCCGTCGCTCCACGCTGCCCATCCCGTTTTACCGTTTGGCGTGGCGGTCTTTATTTCCAGAATCCCGCGCTTGCCGTCCGACTTTCGCGTTATTTCGCCGTCGAGCGTGGCATAAAGCCAAGGGCGCTCGGCTTGATACAGGACATCTAACTGGTGGTATTCGATTTCTAGCTCTGGATGCAGGGCGGTAAACATAGCCCGGATCGCTGGCTCCATGCGATTGCCTTGCTCGACAGCCGCATTTCCGCTCAAATCCTTCGGCTGCATAATGCCAGTCTTGACTTTCCAGAGTTCCAGGGGCGTCTGCCAAGGCGAAAGCCCAACGGCGGCGGCAGCTTCACTCGCTCCGATCCCGTTGCGTCGGAAAGCAAGCCATTCGTCCCGGCTGTCAAATCTCAATCTTTCAAGCGCCATAGTTCACGATTCCTTATAGCGGCGCGAAAACGACTGTATGTTTTTGCCCCTATTCGTAAACAAGTAGCTCTTGCGCTGGTGCGCTTCGCGGTACTCGGCGGTAGACTTCTCGGAAATGTTAAAATTGCGCTGCATCCGCAGACGGTTTCCGCGATCTCCCGGAGCGTTAATGTCGCAGTCCTCGATTTGGCATCCGCGCATGTGCCCGGTGATAATGCAGTAATCGCAAGTCGGCTTTCCGTCTGTCAGCCCAAGGAAACGGCAGTCGCGCTCCTTGCACTTGGACATGTCGGCATATCCCGCTCGTCTGATTTTGCGCTCACGCGGAATCTCTGTAAGGCTTCTCTTAGAAATAGTTGACATTTCAGCCCACCCCACATGCCATGCAAAGTAGCTCCGCGATGACGGCCACGCAGAAAAACAGCCCCGTGACAGCGACAAAAGCGATAAAGCCCTCAACGGCCTTCTCGACGATGTAACGCCGACGCCTTGTTTTGCTCATTTCACGCATCCGCATCACGTCCCTCTGGCTCATAGCCCATGAAACGCAAAAAGGCGCGTCTCGGAATCTTTACGCGCCGACCGACGCAGATGACCGGGAAGCCAAGGGAGGCCGGGTACTCAATAGCCTGGTCGTGGATCGTGGCCGGATTCGCGTTCAGCACGGGCGCGATTTGAGTGCAAGTCAAAACCTCGTCCGGCAGCTCTGCGATTTCTGCCAAAGTCATTTTTTTGCATCCCCCTTTACTTTTCGCTCTGCGTCTGTTACAATATGCGTAGACGCAGGGCTTTGTGTTTTTGCTTTCGTCTGTTTGCCGCTCGTCGGGGTCGTGTCCCGGCGGGCGGTTTTTTAATGCCTCCTTATTGTCAAGCCGTCAGGATTGACAATATCGCGGCTTTGACTTTATCCATATTTACAATAGCGCAAAGCCGCGACCGGGCATTGACCGTTCTATCGGACATCACATGAATTACGCTTGTTCTGGAATGTCCGATATGCGCTTTGCAATCAGATTCGCAAGCGCGTTTCTAAGCCTTGCCTCGGCCTTAGTAGATTCGCACTTGCCGTGAAGAATCTGACTGACGTACTTCGGGTTAAGGTTGGCCTCGGCAGCTACATCCTTAATCCGAAACCCGGCGTTGTGGATTTCACCAATCAACTCTCCCGTCCACTGTGCAGGCATCCGAAAAACTATCCTCCTTTCGCATATTGTGTTGACAAAAGTTAGATTTTGAAATAGAATTGGTTTTGCCACAAATCAAATCCAGTTCAAGCACCTAACCTCGTCGGATTCCTCTAACCAGAATCAGTCTACAAGCATTATTATACTGATTTTGGTTAGAAAGTCAACACGTTTTATTCACTCTGGTTAGGTTTTTATACCTTGCACAAATCGGAGGGGGGATTTTTGTGTTTTTCGGCATATTCAGTGCGTTATGTAAACAGCGCGGGGTAAAAAGGAGCCGCGTTGCGCGTGAAATCGGGCTTAGTAATTCAACTGTAACCAAATGGAAAAACAAAGGATCAACGCCGGACAGTTCCACTTTGACAAAACTTGCAGCTTATTTTGGCGTGTCTGTTTCATTTTTGCTTGGGGATACATCAGAGAGTAGAATCCTCTGGATGCAAAACGAATTGGAGGACGTTAAGAAAGCCTACGAGGAAGAAACTGACCCGGATTTGAAGGATGAGTTAGCAAGCAAACTTGACTATCTGATTGAAAGCCTCGATGATGAATTGCTTATCCAGAGGATAATGAAACTTGGCGAAACAAAAAAAGCGCCCACCGATAACGGTGAGCGCTCGGATAATGATGTTATGGCGGCTTTCTTCGGCGGCTATGCCGACGATCTCACGCCGGAGGAAAAAGATGGCCTTTGGCGTGACGCGCAGGACTACGCGCGGTTTAAGGCAGAGCAAATGCGTAAGGGGAGGAACAATCGCGGGAATGGTAGAGCTTGACGATCTGTACGACTATGCGGACGAGCACGATATTTCCGTTGACTTGTTTTCGATGAATTATGCCGAATCACTCTCTGAGCCTATCGGAAACGGTGCCATTGCAATTGACCCGTTTAAAATCAAGTCCTCCGCAGACGAAAAAGTGAAACTCGCTCATGAGCTGGGACATTGCGAGGTCGGCGCGTTTTATAACCGATACTCGCCGTATGACCTAGTAGAGCGCCATGAGAGACGCGCCGATAAATGGGCCATAAAAAGGCTTATCCCAAAACTAGAACTGGACAGCGCCGTTGCAGCGGGCCGGAGCGGCGTTTGGGAACTGGCTGAATTGTTCAACGTGACCGAGGACTTCATGCGAAAAGCGATTGCCTTTTATCAGCAATAGGCCGTCCAAATTGGGAGGATGCCAAATGCTTACATGCTCAAAATGCGGCGCGGAGTTTCCGGACACCGCGAAATACTGCCTAATGTGCGGCCGCGCCGTTGACTACACCCCCACGCGGAAAAAGCGCGGGAACGGTCAGGGGACGGTCGTGCGCCGTGGGAAAAAGTACAGGGCAGTCGTGACGCTTGGGTACTACACGGACGAGAATGGGAAGCGGCACAGGATGACGCGCTCTGCTTCTTTTGACAAAAAGAAAGACGCTATCGAGGCAATAGCAACCCTTTTGAAGTCCCAAAAGCAAGAGAAGAAGAAAAATGTGACATTCAAGGAACTGTATGACAAATGGCTTCCGACGCATAAAGCCACGAAAAAGACAATCGGATGCTATACTGCCGCCGTAAAGCACTTTAAGTCAATTTGGCCTATGCGTATGGCAGACATAGACATTGACGATTTGCAAGAGTGTATCGACGAGTGTAATTGTGGGCGTCGCACAAAAGAAAACATGCGATCTCTTTGCAGCCTTATGTACAAGTATGGGATACCGAGAAAAGCTGTGCCGGATAATTTGAATCTCGCCCAATACCTTGTTGTGTCCGGGGAAAGCGCTACACACAGGGAATCCTTTACATCTGAGCAAATTGCCGCTATTAGAGCCGCAACAGGCAAAGTCCAACATGCAGAAGATATTCTTTGCATGATCTACACCGGCTTTCGTCCGTCTGAATTTCTCGCCCTCACCGCCGCCGACTACGACGAAAAAAACGCCGCCCTTACAGGCGGCGCTAAAACCGAGGCTGGGAAAAACAGAATCGTTACAGTTTCACCAAAAATAAAGCCTATCGTCGATAGCAGAGTACAACGAGGCGGTCATCTATTTGGGGACGAGGACGGCGGCGCGTTCTCCCTTCGGTACTTTACCGACGAAATATTTTACCCCGCCCTGGATGAAATCGGTATCGACAATCCATTAGTCGAAATCGCAAACGGCGTAAAGCGGCATAAGTATAGTCCCCACACATGCCGACACACTTTTGCAACGCTCTTGAAAGAAATCAAAGCTCCAGATAAAGATAAATTGGAGCTTATTGGACATGCATCAACAGAAATGCTCCGATATTATCAAGACGTTCGGCAGGAAGATTTGCGGAAAATCACAGATAAAATCTAAATCTCTATTGCATCCGCGTTACATCCACAGCAGAAAAACGAATACATTCGTATAAAAAGAAAAGAACGGCAATTCTATCAGAATTGCCGTTCTTTTTTGGTCCGAGTGACAGGAGTCGAACCTGCGGCCTCTTGAACCCCATTCAAAAATGGTCTATTTTCAAGAATCCTGAGAAATACAGTGATGTACTATAAGCATTGAAAATGCTAGGCTTTTCAGGCGAATTATCCACGGAAATACAGTAAAAAACTTTTGTATTACATCCGTGGTTGCATCCACTATATGTCTTGAAAGGATCTTGAAGGAGTACAATAAAGTGGACACCGGCTTTCGCTTAGTGTCCACTTTATTTTCAGTCGGTTTTGTCGCTGTTGATCTCCGTAATCAGTTCCTCGACGCACTTGCGAAGCACTTTAAACGGCAGCGGGCAAAGGCCGACTTCCGGCGCCTGTGCCGTCATTTCGTCAATAGCGTCCAGCAACTCCTTGTCTTTCTCTCTCATAGATATTTCCTCCAATCTCCTTCTAGGCCCATTTCCTCGTCCCCAAAGTGATAGCGGGCGACCGCAACAGCATGTTTCTCGATCTCGCTCGACCAAACAGGCTTTATACCGACTTCCACCGCGCAGAGTGGGAATCCAGACTGTCCATCAAACAGGCTGCCTAGCGTAATCACGCGGCTCTCAAAATTGGCCGCGATCCGACGCATGAGCCAACGCCAAAACGGTCTTGCAATGCTGTTCCCTTGCAGCCGATACCGTGCGCTGTCTGGCAGCTCATAGACTTCGCCCTTTTCGTTGATCCCGTATTTGCTCCAATCGTCGGGGAACCCCTGTAATCTTTCGCACTCGACCGGGACAAGGCGGCGCACGACGCTTGTACTTATGAGCGGTCTTTCTTTCTCCTGGGCCGTGAGCGTTGTTCCTACGCCGTCTGTGCTCATGCCGTTATGCCCTTTCCTGTCACTCAGCATGACAGGCTCATTCTCTGTTGCTATGATTTCTCGCTCCTTCCCGTTTCGTGCTCCAGTGCCTTTATAATAGCTTGCGTCTAAAGTTTGGGCTGTTTCTCCCCCCCCATAGCAAGCCAGCATCTTCCCCATTTGTGCCTCCGTCGATTATCAGCATGTCGTTATATGCGTCCTGACCGTTATAGCTCCCCGGATGTGCGCCCGGATTCAGCGTCCCGGTCACTGTCTGATATGTCACGCACTGTACTCCCTTGTAATCTCTCGCTCCCAGGGTAAAGGCGACGCCCCCCGTCGTACTTAATCGTAATATCATCCCAAAAGACTATCGGCTCTTTCTTCGACATTTTCCTGTATCCCCCTAATTATCACGACCGTTCGCCCTGCGTTGCCGGAAAGGGAGTGGCAGCACCCCCCCCCCATTTGGGATTAAGGCCGTTGGTCGGGCAAGTAATCTGCCCCTCGTCAAAAACAAGCGTCTCAACGATCATGGGGACGTATCCCCCCCTAGCCCCATACT
>JAZKXO010000121.1:0-1715 GCA_045611685.1 Eubacteriales bacterium
ATTAAGGACACGCTCACAAAAGACGGAAAGGATAAAACGACCGACGAGATGAGCTACGGCCGGACCGACACCGGCTCCGTGTCCGCTTACGATTCCGTCAGTTACAACCCGCATGATAAGACCGAACTCGGCGGAAAGGACACCCGTACGGTCACCGATGAATTTATTAATCGGAAAGATATCCGGGACATCCATGAGCACGGCAATATCGGTATTACATCGCTCGCGGATCTCATCACGTCCTACGACAAAGCGGTCGACCAGCTCGACACATACGACAAAATCACGGCGGACTTTATCCGTCAGTTTTGCATTATGGTATATTGAGGAGGCCCGGAAATGGCTGTAAATTTCATTAACAAATATCCATACACGGATTTTCATGAGCTCAACCTGGACTGGATAATAAAAGAGCTCAGCAAAAAAGCGGCCGGCCGCTGGGTCACGATCACAATCCACCCGGACGAGTGGGACGGGGATAATTTATGTGTCGTCACCGGTTTAACTGGTCTTGACGCTGATACGCCGATTCTTTGGAGCTGGGCACCGAATACTGCCGACGAAGGCTTAATAAATAATTTCACTCTCCCGGTCGCGCAAGGTAACGAGCAGCTGACGTTTTCCTGTAATAATATTCCGTCGGGCGACGTCACGTTTTACGTTTTAATCGGAGGTTAATAAAATGCCTGATATCAAATTTTCGAATCAGTACCCGTACACTGATTTTCACGAACTCAACCTCGATTGGGTCATAAAAGAGGTCAAATTCTGGTCCGAGCGCGTCGGGAAATCCATCCAGAAGATCGAACTGACCGGGACCGTCGGCCTCGTCGATACCTACACGATCACATACTCCGACGGTACTACGTCGACGTTTGACGTCACGAACGGCAACGGGATCTCGTCCGTTGCGAAGACCGGAACGGTCGGCCTCGTCGACACATACACGATCACATTCCAGGACGGCAGCACATCGACGTTTGAGGTCACAAACGGAACGGCGTCAATTGATCCAACGCTCACTCTGTCAGATTATGCGGCAGACGCAAAGGTCACCGGCGACAGGCTGACATCGCTCGAGAACAATTTCTCGGCGGAATATTCGGTCAACCGGTATAACGGACAGAAGACCGCCGGCGGATATGTCAACCAGACCAATGGAAACATAGACGCACTCGCGACGCATTCATACACCGATTACATCGACCTGTCAGACCGGAACGGCGCAAACGTGATTTTTTCAAACACCCATCACAACAGCCTCGGATACGCCAATTTCCGGTATGCGTTTTATGATGATCAGAAGGTTTTCCTCGCCGGCGCGATCGCGCCCACGCTGAACCATGACGCCGGACTCAACCGCGACTATGCGATACTGACTCCGCCGGCAGGCACCGCGTTTATGCGCTTCTCACTCGCGACGGCTGCGTGGGGCCTGGTATCCGATTATATGGTCCAGTATACCGCGGTCACCGAATTTAAACCGTATACCGGCGATCAGTACGCCATCACCGACGCGGCGCTTCAGGATAACGATATTATACAGCAGCTGATATCCGGGAGCTATGGGATATCTCCAAATCAGGCGAGAGCCGCGTCGTTCACAGACGGCCAGTCGCTGATCGTCGAGACGAACTCTGTGATGAAAAATCAGCGGATAATATTTTTTGCCAAGCTGTCCGGAGCGCCCGGATCCGTTTCGGTCGGACACGGTA
>JAZKXO010000122.1:0-4702 GCA_045611685.1 Eubacteriales bacterium
GTGTACGGCCCGGCCACGGCGTAACAGTTCGACGTCAGCGTCACGGAGACCGTGTTGCTCGACTTCGTGCCGGTCAGATATACTGTTTGTCCGTCCGGGCGGATAAAATAGCCTTTTACGACCGCGGAACCGCCGGGAGTGTACGCGCTGCCGCCCTGTGTAAGCTTCGCCGCGAAAACGTCCGCCGCGATGTCCGCAAGCCCGATCGGTCGCGGTTCACGAATGCGTCTGATCCCGTCGTTCAGTTCGACCGGAATTGTTAGTGTATGCGTGATGGTGGGCATTTAGCTTAGCTCCTCCTTCAGCATTGAGATAGTGTCTGGAGAAAGTTTCTTCGGACGGATAGACCCGTCGACGATGTTGTAACCGCTCACGTCGCGCCCGCCGTAATCAAACACGTTTGCCAGCGTGACCTTGTTGTAACGCTCGTTCACAGCGTCCCAATCATACGCGGACAGCTGCAAAGAGTAATCGATGCCGGTGTACGGGTCGAACACGCGCACGGTGTCGTACAGGAACAGCTTTTGCAATCCCTTATACTGTGCGTATTCCGCCGTGTCGCCCAGAAGCGTGAAATCCACTTCAAGCGATACGCTTATTTTGTCCGCGTTATCTACGGAGAACCGGCGTTCGGCCACTTCCTGCATATGCTCAAGCAGCGCGGCCTCCGTCCATGTTCCGCCCTGCCCGTCATCGCCGCCGACCTTGCCGTCTACCTTGAGATATTCGGTGCGGATGACGCGGTATGTGTCGATTATGGGCGAATCCACCCAAACGTCCGGAAGATACAGCGGGTCGCCGTTGGCCTTCTGCGCCACCGGGATGACGCGGTTTATAAGCTTATCGTTCGCGCGTTTCCACTTTACGCCCTTAAGGTTCGCGCCGTAGCGGAACACAACGCCGCGGTCTTCGGACGTGTTCTTGTATAGAAAAATGTCCCAGTTGTCGCGGATCAGCTTTGCCTTGAAGTAATTAACCAGCCCGCTGTCCGGGTCGAGCAGCGCATTGATCGGATTCTTCCAGCTGAAGTCGCCGGTGTATTCGCCGTCATCGTCGGTCAGATTCGTGGCGATGGTGCTCTCCGTATCGAACAGGAGTGCGTCACGAATACGCGCCAGCGCGACCGCCGGCTCCACTGCCGTCACGGCACAATCCTGCACAAGGTTGCCGCTCAAGTCATAGCTTACGTGGCGAGCGCGCACCGTTACGGTTTTTCTCGCCGTGTCATGCTCGATATTGTAGATGCGGAGCAGCTGTTCGGACACCGTGCGTTCGGGGACTTGTTCGACAGTCTCCGTGCGAACGTATTGAGTATAGCTCTTTTGTATGTACCCTTGCACACCGCCGTGGGTCTGAACGTATAACCAGTAAGCGTTATACTCTGAGATCAGATACAGTTCTTCGTTTACGGCCGGGTTTGCAATAGCCGGTGAACCACTTGTATAATTCGCGATTTCAGCCCACCCGCTCGGATTCTGAGGCGGCGGAATGGTCTGCGTTGTTTCTGTGGTGTTCAGCAGTGCTTGATAGTTTTGCGTGCCGCGATACGTGACTTTCGCGCCGGCAGTATAAGAACCAACCACCCAAGTCGCATATGTGATCCGTGACGGCGCGTTCGGTTTCGCGCGTATCGCCGCGCCTGACGTGGTTACTTTGTAGATGTCCACGTTTTCGCCGATGACCGCGCTTTCGATGGTCGCCACCGGAACCGGCACTTTGATGATGTCCTCGTTCTGCATGATGCGCCACGCGCCGCCGCCGTCCATCGGGTGAGACATCTTCAGTTCGTAAGAACCGCCGGCTTGCTCAGACACCACGCAAGACGTGGGTTTCAGCACCGCCGTGCCGTTCTTCGTATAATCGATGTCGTTCCGCGTGTACAGGTTTATCATACCCAGCGTTGCCTCCTGAGTGCCGTGACACCCGTCACGCTCGCGCCCGTCCAGCTGACCGTATTAGAACCCACTGCGAACTCCGGGAACTCGCCCGCGCTCTGGTTCGTGATAAGGTCGCCCGCCGGTGTCAGCACTTCGCACGCGTCGCAATCTATCACCGCGCCGGCCTGTGCCGCTGTGATGCCGGTAATGGTGAACACCGCGCCTCCTACTGTGAGCGCGAAATCCCCGGAACCGGTCACAGTGATGAGCGGTTTCTCCGGAACGTCGCCGATGTTATAAAGCGTCGTGCCCGCGCTGAGTATCGTGTCGGTCGGTTCGTACAGCATTTCCTTGAGCGGTTGGCATTCCCACGCCAGCGTGCCCTCGAACCAGCCGAGATTATAGCTTAATTTGTTCAGCTGCACCTGATTGATGAGCCGCGCCTTCTGCCGTTTATCGGCCAGCGTGGAGAACGTGATATATCCGTCACCGCTCAGCCATTTGAGCGCGCCCCGGTCAATCGCGTTCTGCGGGATGCGCGCCGTGAGCGTTTGCAGATATGTGTCGTAAACCCCGTCGCCCTCTGTCAGATGATACGCGCCGGCGTGGCCGGGGACCGTGACGTTCTGCACGCGCTCTTTGCCGCGGATGATGGGCGCGGGTGCTTTCAGATATATGCCCCAATCACGGGAATCCTGATTTTTCCAAATGAAATAGCTGTGCATGGATTATCCCCCGTAACCGGCGAGCGCGCGCCTGTGTGCTTCGGCCACCGCCGCATTGAGATCAGGTGACAGGCTCGCGTCAAAAACGAACGTATTGCCGAAGTTCTGATTCGTTGTATTGTTCGTGGTTGAACCGCCGCCGCCGGGCGTCATGGACGCAAACGCGTTCACGATCGCCGCAGCCATAGCCGCACCGGCTGACGCGGCCGCTTCGACCTGTGAATCCGCACCGGCCACGAAAGCATCGGCAGCGTTTTCACCGGCCTTGCCCCAGCGTTGTTCATACGTCTCATCGCTGAGCAAACCCAGCGAATTGGTGATGCTGTCGCGCCATTTCTGCACGCTCACAAGAAAATCGCGCGCCTGTGTAACGCTTTCGATGTGTTCCTGTGTTATCGGTGCTTCCACATAACCGCCTTGTATCAATGCGGCGTCGAGCACGTCCGCGCCGACTTTGACCGCCGTGCTTGCCGACGCCTTCAGGTTCGTTGTAAGTACGTTCAGATGCGAGTCAAGCCGGTTCAGTGAATCGTCCATCTCGCCCAGTTTCTTCACGTTTTCGTCCGTCACGACGGCCGCCTGTGCCATGTACTCTTCCCAGCCTTCGCGCCCCTTTTCGTAAAGCGTCCCAAGATCGCGGAAAGATTTACCGAAATACTCCTGCGCCAGCTGGTCGCGTGCCGTTTCATCCTGCATCTGCCCCAGCACGTCGATGAAGTCCCAAAAGACGTCCATCGTGTCACGGGCTGTGCCCGCTGTGTCTTTCAGCTTGACAGCATACTGATCCATGCCGTCAACGATGCTAATGAACTCCTCGCCTTTACCCTTCTGCATAAGCCTGTCACGGGCTTTCAGAATCGCATCAACGTCGGTATCTATGAACTGCGCCGCGTATTCGTATCGCTGGTATTCTTCTTCACTAAGGCCGTACCGCTTCGATGACGTTATAAGTTCGTCCGCCCATTGTCCAGCCTCGCGCATGCTGTTCATGATCTGCGTGACCGTTCGGGCGACGTCCTGCACTATGCCTTTGACACTTTGAAAACCTTGACCGATTGCACCAAATACCGCCGCGCCTTCAATGGTTTTAAGGCTGTTCCCCAGTGTTGTCGCGTCGCTCGATGCTTCTATCAGCTCTTCACCGGTCTTATCAGCTTCCTGCCTCAGGCGCACCAGTTCGCGTTCGGCGTCGTACATGGAACGCTCCATGTTCTGATACGCCGCGTTCGACGGCTCAACACCGGCATTACGCATCTGCTCCAACGCTTTGCGCGCGGCGTCTGCGGCCTTCTGCTGCTGGGTCATCTGCTGGGCGAGCACCTTCGACCGGGTGTCAAGATACTGTTCCGCGTCGCCGGTGGCCTTGAACTGCGCCTGTGCAAGCTTTAATTCCGCGTCCAGCGTTTTGGTGGCCGTTTTGGCCTCGGTCATCGCCTTCTTGAACGGCGCGACGTCCGCCTTTAGCTTTACGTTGGTTTCGGCCATCTTTACGCCTCCTTCAGACCGTGCAGCATGAAATCATACCGCCGCCGGCCGATGAATAAATCCGTGATTACGCCGGGGCGCAACGTGCGCGCCTCGGTGAGTGTAAGCCCCGCGATCAGTGCCTCGGAAAGAATCTGCCGCGGGGTTATGCGTTTTTTCCTTCCGCCGCGTCCAGTTCTTCAAGTACAAGATCGCGCCGCTGGTTTTTCTTGTTCTCAAAGTCAAGCCCTTCGTTCACGGCGGCCATGATCGCGCCCTGTAACGCAAAGATTTCGCCCGGTATCAATTCGCTGTGCAAGTCATCATATGTGATCTCTGTGCCGGCGGCCTTCGCGAATATCACCGCGACTTTGAGCGTTTTTTTCATCGTATCAACGCTTGTGCGTTTCTTGCCGTCCGCGCGGTACATATCGAACAGTTCATCCAGCGTGCAAACGGTTCCTTCCATCTCTTCCCACGCGCCAAGCGTGAACGCAAGCGGCAGATTGTCGAATGTAATCATTCGTCCCCCGCCGCCTTCGCTTTGTTATACTGCACCGTGCTGATGCCCAGTATCACGCCCAGAAACGCGTCCACGGCCGTCAGAGTGCCCACGATCTCCTCACCGTAAGGAAA
>JAZKXO010000123.1:0-59911 GCA_045611685.1 Eubacteriales bacterium
ACTATGTCCGCCACCGCCTACGCTCTGTACGATGCAGATTACATCTACCTCGCTGCAGAAGTAAAGGATGACGACCTCGTTGCTCCTTCGGACGACTATATGTCCGGCACCAACCCGTATCTCTCCGACTGTATCGAGTTCAAGCTCCGTGTCGACGGCAAGACCACCGCAAAGGTTTCCGTGGACGCATTCGGCAAGCGCCTTTGGAGCATGGCCGAAACTGAAGCTCTCTACGATTTTTCTACTATCAAGTACAAGGTTGTTGCTACCGATACCGGCTTTATTGTAGAAATTGCAGTACCGCGCACCGGTATCTTTAACCTCGATGAAACCGGCAAGTTCGGTCTCAAGGTACAGGTTAACGACCTCAACGCTGACGGTGCAGGTATCACCCCGAAAGTATACACGAACAACGTTAACTGGGTTCCCACACAGGATGCTGACGAAGGCATTACCGGCCCCGTCCTCTACACCCTTACCGTAAACAAGGACCTTACCGAGGCTACCACGGAAGCTACTACCGAGGCTACCACCGAAGCTACTACTGCTGCTACGGAAGCAACGACTGAAGCTACTACCGAGGCTACCACGGAAGCTACCACCGAAGCTACTACGGAAGCTACTACTGCTGCTACCACCGCCGCTACGACCGAAGCTCCCGCAGATGATGCAGAAGCAAATATGCTTCCCATCTACATCGCAATCGCAGCCGTTGCCGTAATTGCAATCGTTGTTGTTGTCGTTGTTGTCTCCAAGAAGAAGAAAGCCTAATCGGATTTTCTCAACAACTGAACTACATAGAACACAGCCGCCATTGGCGGCTGTGTTTTTCAAAAAGAATCGGGAAGCAACAGCTTCCCGATTCTTTTTTAATGGTTCTTATTTTGCTCTGAGCTCGTTCTCGTACTTCTCAACCATCTTCTTGACCATCTGGCCACCGATGGAGCCTGCCTGACGGGAAGTGAGGTCGCCGTTATAACCCTGATTCAAGGTTACACCAACTTCGCTTGCCGCCTGCATCTTGAACTGATCGAGTGCCTGCTTTGCTTCGGGCACGAGTGTCTTGTTACTAGCCATTGTTTTTGTCTCCCATTTTTGATTCATCTATATCATCGAGGTACGCTCTCGCGTCCTCTGCTATTATTATTTTCACAGATGCATCAATTATGAATGGGAGTTTTTTGTTATTTCATCATTTGTTCACTTTTAAAAAACGAAAGCGTTTCATCCGGTGGATATTATACGTTTATATAAAAGCGAATACTGTTTTTATTTTCTCTGTATTCTCCTCGGAATATTCGATTTCCTCCGATACCGTGCGCAAAATCCTGATCCGGTCAGATAAGGTATGCGCTTCTCCGAATTTTATTAAAGATGAAAAGAGCCGTTCCATAAACAAGCAAAATCCGAGGAAAAAACGAAACTCGTTCTCATCCCGTGCATCGGAACAATGGCGAAAAATGAAATAAGCAAGCGCACGCTCAAGAAATTTTTCATCTTCCGAAGGAGTCGAAAGATCGGAAGAATAGGCACTAAACCATTGCTTATGTGCCGCTTTGAGATATTCAAGTCCCGACAGTTCCTCTCTCCATTCGTCATCGGACAGAAGACGCGGCGCTACGCCATATTCCAAGGATATTTTTTCCAATCTTTCGGGGTACAAAACCGTATCATCGGAAAGTATACCGTATATCCGTGTCCGATGAAATCCCGCATCAAAATTCCCCTCTGTCTCTACGGGCTCATCCGGCACTTCACCGATCTCTTCAAATACGTCATACATATCGGAGGTGAGAATCAGTCGGCACGCCTCCTCGCACGAAGCGCCGATGCCAACCTCTTTTCGACGGATCGTATCGACGTAAAACCGCGGATGCTCACGGCAGATATCCGTAAGATATTCTTCCCCAAGATTACGAATAATGCGGCAAAGTCCCGCATCATCCAAATGCGGACAGCGCTCATCGGCCAAAAGCCGAAAATGCGGCGTTTCACTCATATCTATACTTGAAAGTATTTCCCCCGCATACGGCGCGGTGCAAGCGGCGTATTTTCTCATGGAATCCGCATCCACGTCGATCTCCCAGCCCATACAGCAGGAATGCGAGCAGGCATCGGCGGTGCATTTAAATTCTTTATAGTACCCAGGCGCATATATCTTCATAAAAGGTTCCTCTCCATACCGGTTCACGAAATACGCCCGCGGTTTTCCGCGGGCGTACGTTCACTTAAACCACCTTAAATCCAAAGAAATTCTTCGTATTGTTGTAGCAAATATCGCACACAAGCTGAGCGAGGGCATCCATATCACAGGGATACATGCCATCCTCCACCCACTGCCCGATCAGATCACAAAGGATACGTCGGAAATACTCGTGGCGCGGATACGAAGTAAAACTGCGCGAGTCGGTAAGCATGCCGAGGAATTTTCCAAAGCAGGAGAGATTCGCGAGCTGCTTCATCTGCGCACGCATACCATCGTACGTATCGTTGAACCACCAGGCGCTTCCCTGCATCATAAGAGGATATCCGTCGCCGGACGTCTGGAAGCATCCGAGAAGTGTACCGATCGCGGCGTTGTCGGACGGATCGATCGAATAGAGGATCGTCCGCGGCAGCGCGTTCTTCTTTGCCATAAGATCAAACAGTTTGGCAAAATCAGTAATATTGTTGCCGCCGATCGTATCAAAACCGGTATCGGGACCGAGTTTTTTGTACATGACCTCGTTTGTGTTGCGCCATACACCCGCATGGATCTGCATGACCCAGCCGTATTTTTTGTATTCGCCGGCGAGGAATGCCAGCATCTCACACTTGAAAACGGAGAGTTGTTCGGCGGTAACGTCCTTGCCGTCGGAGGAAAGCGCTGCTTTCATCGCTTCGCCTGCGGCATATTCATTCGGCTCAACGAACATGGGAAACTCATCAAGTCCGTGATCGGACGTGCGGCAGCCCATCGAATCGAAAAACGCAATACGGGAAACGAGGGCCTCCTTTAGAGACCTGAGATCGGTGATCTCCACACCTGCGGCTTCGCCCAGTTTCTTATAATACGCGGCGAGGCCGGGGTTATTGATGTTGAAGCACTTATCGGGACGGAACGCAGGAAGGACTTTTGTCTTAAACGTATCGTCCTTGGCAAGAACGGCGTGCCACTCCAAGGAATCTGCCGGATCATCCGTCGTACAAAGCAGATCGACGTTCGATCTACGGATGAGATTGCGGGCGGACATCTCGGGAGAAGCGAGTTTTTCCGCAGTGAGTTTCCAGATCTCGTCGGCGGTGTCCGCGCTCAGAATGAGATCACAGTCGAAATACCGCTGAAGTTCCAGATGCGTCCAGTGATACAAAGGATTGCCGATGAGCGACGGCATAACGGTCGCGTACGCCTTAAACTTTTCGTAATCGGAGGCGTCGCCGGTGATGTATTTTTCTTCAACACCCGCCGAGCGGATAGCGCGCCACTTGTAGTGATCGCCGCCGAGCCACAGCTCGGTAATATTCGAATACTGTCTGTCCTCGGCGATCTCCTTCGGATTGATGTGGCAATGATAATCAATGATCGGCAGTTTTTCTGCGTAATTGTGGAAGAGCTCACGCGCCACTTCCGTTTTTAGGAGAAAATCCTCGTTAAGAAACGTTTTCATACTGTCCTCCGTAAAATTTAATACTGATTTATATGCTTGTTCCTTATGTGTTTCAAAGTGCTATCGTCTCGTGCGGACCAAGCACCACAGATTCGCCTTCAATCTTCAGATAAAGCGTCGTATCCGTGGGATTTTTTATCTCGGTATCTGTAATTTCAACCGATCGCACAGCATCGGCATACGCGAAAATATCGCCCACCGCAGCGTAGTAATAATCGTTTGGCCGATCGCCGTACGTTTTCGCAAATGTTTCGAGATCGCCCCAATGGTTCCCCGTTTCATAATCTATGGAATGCACTCCAAACGCGAAAAACTTCAGTTCCCCGTCGTCCGGATACTTTTCGTAAAGTTCGGCAACTTCGAGAAGATTCGAGTGTCGCGCGTTGCACTGCCAGCCCAGACGGTCCGGGGGAAGCGAGAATCCCGTCTTATCAAGCGTAATCCCGCTCTTTCGGGCATGATAGTATTCCTTTTTCAGATACGCGACCACAGACTCACAAGACTGCTTTCCGTACGGCCACGCAAATCCCCGGACGCTGTCCTTGCCGAATACTTTCTCCAAATCCGCTTTCGACTCATCCAAAAACTCAATATAATGCTCTTTATCCGTGATCCAGTGCCAGCCGCCCGGTTTCGGATACTTTGTCTTATCTTCGAGATATAGCGAATAGTGCATCATGTATACGTGGGGCACGTCCGTTTTGTAGACGTATTCCACGGACGATTCCATTTTGTCAAACGGCTCGTCCGAGAACTTGTATTCGATATCCTCCCTGAAAATGAGCGGATGGTGTTTACAGTGGTTTGCAATCTCGTACCCGTGGTACAACGCGCGGTATTCTTCGGCGCTTGCTCTGTTTGTATCGTTAAGATTAAACGTGCCGAGAATCCCGTGCGGTCTTACGATATCGAGAAACTTTCTGTCCCACTCGACTTTTCCGTCGTCGATCGAAAACGTAATGGATTTTCTCGTCCATCCGGGAAAGAATTTCACGTCAATATGTTTCATTACAGGGGCCTTTCAAGAAATGAGGAGTCGGTTAAGGTAGATAAGCGTCCGACGGAGTTTTCCTCCGTCCGCACCGCCCTCTTTTATCACGGGAGATTCGAGCGTTACGGTGCTTTCGTACCCGATTTCATTCAGTTTTCGCGCGATCGAATCAAAATCAATCATGCCCTCACCGGGATGCAAAATCGGTCGGAGGCTGGAAAAATCCCTCTCGGCACCTACGTGGTCGCTTATATGGATATGCTCTATGTACGGCACGATCTGGGTGTCGGACAAGATCGCATCGGTCTGTCTGTGGAGATTGCCGAAACGCGTATCGAAAACGAATCCGATCTCGGGGCAGTACGGCAGAATCTTTTTCCAGTTGATTAGTGGATCATATAGTGCCGACGGGACATTCTCAATGAGGAGCCGCATCCCGTAAGAGCGGATGATATCGCACAGCTCGGAGAGGATCTCTATGTTTGAGGAGATATACCGATCCGAATTCAGCCCGCCCCAAAGATGGAGCACCATACGGGACGAACGAACGAGAGCACCCATCTCACAGTTCAGACGGAAGAGTTCAAGTGCACGCGAGCGCGCAGCTTCGGCTTCATCCACGTTTCCGGCAGCGTAAAAAGCACCGGCGTCGGAAATAAGCGTGCCCACGTCCTTTTCACAGTGAATCACGGGAAACGGGATGTCGGCAGCAGTCCATTCCGTTGCCACGGCTGTGAGACGCTCGTAGTAAGCGTTCAGCATCATGAGTTCTCCGCCCGCGATCAGTTTTTCGTCTATGAGCGCCGGCAAAATCTCCGTTACGAGATGCGTACCGTAATTGTTCGCTCTCCCCACGATCGTTCCCGTGGATGCAAGGATCGTACGCTTCTGCATTAACCGTTTCCTCCCTTTCTAGCATCTAAATATATTCTATCACAAACAGGTTTCTAGCGCAAGAGATACACAATATTTTACTAAAACTAATGAGCCGGAGACCGACGCGCACTGCCCTTTGGGGCGAGACTTTGAAAGAAAAACGCACGCTCTCTCACTTTTTCCTTGTGTAAAAGAAAATTTTATGATATACTACTGTCATACGAGAAAAATGGAGGACAAAATCCGTATGGAAAAGAAGCAGTATCTCGATTGTGCCGAAATCGTGGGCACGCACGGCGTGCGGGGCGGCATGCGTCTCCAGTCCCGCGCAGATTCCCCCGAGGCTCTGACGAAACTCAAACGCCTCTTTCTAAACACATCCAACGGATGGCGCGAATGGAAAGTCGCCCGTGCCTCCGTGCAGAAATCCATGGTGCTCATCTGGTTTGATGGCATCGATACACTCGAAGCGGCGCTTCCCTATAAAGGAAAACTCCTCTATGCCCACCGCGACGATATCCGTCTGCCGAAAGGACAGCACTTTATCGCGGATATGCTCGGCCTCCCCGTCCTCGATGCCGAAACGGGCGAGAAATACGGCACGCTTCACGATGTGAACACCGCCGGCATCCAGGAACTCTATACCGTCAAAAAAGCGGACGGCGGCACGTTTATGATCCCCGCCGTCCCCGCATTTATCGTAAAAGTATCCGTCGATGAGGAAACGGACGGCTGTGCCCCCGGCGTGTACGTCCGCCTCATTGAAGGAATGATGGAGTAAAAAATGCGCATTGACATCATGACGCTCTTCCCCGCGCTTATCGACTCCGTTCTCGGAGAGAGCATTATCGGACGCGCAAGAGAAGCCGGGATTGTACAAATCCATGCACACAACATACGGGATTATTCCGAGGACAAGCATCACCGCGTGGACGACACGCCGTACGGCGGCGGCCGCGGTATGCTGATGGCGGCACCGCCCATCTACAACTGCTACTCGGCGATCACCGCCGACGCTCCCCCCGACGAGAAACGCCATGTAGTGTATTTGTCCCCCCGCGGTCGGACGTTTACCCAAGAGATAGCAAAGGAATTTGTAAGTTACGATCGCCTCATCCTCCTTTGCGGACATTACGAAGGAATTGATCAGCGGATCATCGACGAGATCGTGGACGAGGAGCTGTCCGTCGGCGACTTCATTCTCACCGGCGGTGAAATTCCCGCCTGCCTTGTAGCCGATGCAGTCTGCCGCTTGATTGATGGGGTGCTCCCGCTCCCTGAATGCCACGAAAAAGAAAGCTTTGAAGACGATCTTCTCGAGTACCCGCAGTACACGCGCCCACCCGTGTTCCACGGCCGCGCCGTACCGGACGTGCTTTTATCAGGGCATCACGCCAATATTGAAAAATGGCGGCAGGAACAGTCCGAAAAAATCACCGCCGAGCGGCGGCCAGATCTGATACAGAAAAAAGCGAAAAAGTAATCAAAGCATCCCGAGATAAGCCAAAACGCCGTTTGCAACACCGCGCGCAAAGGATTCGGGATCCTCAGCCATTAATTCCGCATCGTAGGGATTGGTGATAAAGCCCAGCTCGATCAGCGTCGCGGGCATACGCGTACGCCTGAGCACGTAAAGACCCGTGCGCGCCGTTACGCCGCGATTCGGAAGTCCCGTGGCATAATTCAGCTGTGTTAAGATATTCTCTGCCAAAGCGGTGGCCTCGCTGTCCAAGGAAAAAACAAATGCCTCCGAGCCGGATGCGCTCGTGATCTCGGATGCGTTGGCGTGCAGACTGATGAAGTAATCCGCGCCCCACGTATTGGCATCATTCACGCGGGTAATCAGCGAGGACGACGTGGAAGTGCCGAGCTGTGTCTCGGCGGTGGGACGGGAAAGCCGCACGTCAAGTCCTGCTGCGCGTAGTATCGCCGCAGTACGGACCCCGATCGCATACACGAGATCCTGCTCGCGGTAGCCGTTTGCCTCTGCGCCTGCGTTGGGATTTCTGGGATTGTGTCCCTGATCAATATAAATCTTTGTAGCCATGTACTGTCTCCTTTATATGAATAGGATTCGGTTCTCCTCACGACAGTATATGTGCACTCGCTCCCCGCCGTGATGCGGCGGCATATTTTTAAAACGTGCAGGTTTCACTGATGAAAGAAATGCAGATGCTTCTCAGCCGCGTTCGCTCCGCGGTTGATAAATACCACATGATCGAAGACGGAGATCGGATTGCGGTAGGCGTGTCCGGCGGTAAAGATTCTCTGGCGCTTTTGTGCGTTCTTTCGGAAATGCGGATATTCTATCCGAAGAAATACGATCTCGTTGCCGTAACGCTTGACATGGGCTTCTCCGAATCCGAAACGATCGCCGCGCCGAAGACGGACTGGGATGCAATCACTGAGCTTTGCGAACGGCTCTCCGTTCCCTACACGGTGCGACAGACCGAAATCGCAAAAATCATTTTCGACATCCGTAAAGAATCCAACCCCTGCTCCCTGTGCGCACGGATGCGCCGCGGCTCTCTCCACGACGCGGTAAAGGAACTCGGGTGCAATAAACTGGCGCTCGGGCATCACTACGATGACGCAGTCATCACCACGATGCTGAACCTGTTCTACGAGGGCAGATTCGGGTGCTTCTCCCCCGTTACCGAGCTTAGCCGCAAGGAACTCACGATGATACGCCCATTCGTGCACGCCAGAGAAAAAGAGATCAAATCCTTCGTCCGGCGGGCGAATCTCCCCATTATAGAGAGCCCGTGCCCGGAGGACAAGGAATCCGAACGCGCCGCTATGAAAACGTATCTCGGCGATTTCGATCACATCCACCGCGGACTATACACCCGCATCGTCGGCGCCCTTGAGCGCGGTGGAGTCGACGGCTGGAAAGAATAAGAAAAGACTGCCACACGAAAGTGCGGCAGTCTTTTTATGCATTTGTAAAACTTATGCTTTCGGAGCGGAATCCGGTGTATCGGTTTCCTCAAGAGGCATCTGTGGCGCCGCTTCTTTCTCGGAGGCGCGTGCAGCCATCTTCTCTTTCAGAAGCGCGTAGAGCACCGCGCAGATCGGTACGCTGAGGAGGGAGTAAATGATACCGCCGATGTTACCGCCGATGATCACTGCGGAGAAGACGAGAATACCGGGAAGTCCAACGGAGGTACCGACCACCTTCGGATAGATAAGAGATCCTTCGAGCTGCTGGAGAACGAGTACGAATACAAGGAACAAAAGCGCCTGCCACGGATTTACTGTAAGAATCAGAACCGCACCGAAGATCTCGCCGATCAAAGCACCGATGATCGGCACAAGAGCGGTACAGCCTACCACAATCGAAATAATGCCGGCATACGGGAAGCGGAAGATCAACATACCGATGTAGCAAAGCGTGCCAAAGATGACCGCCTCTATACACTGTACGCGGATAAAGTTCGAGAATATGGAGTGGCAGATATCCGTAACGTGGAAGAATCTTTGACAAAGCTTGTCCGGCAAAAAGGAGCGGAATACCCGCACGGAGAACGCACAGATGCGTTCCTTCTGTGCCAGAAAATAGATCGCGATGACAAAACTGAAAACGAGGTTCACAACGCTGCCGGCAACAGATCCAACAAAGGAGGATGCACCGCCGATGATCGCGGAGGTTGAGTCTGAATCAAAGATGGACTGCACGGCAGTTGTGATCGCCTTCCAATCGATCGTAAACTCCTCGAGCCACGTGCTGTCGAAATTAAAACGCTCGAGCGTCTTGATACCCCACTCTTTGAGATCGTTGAAATATGCGGGAAGCCTTCCGGACAGGGAGATAACCGTTTCTTCCACATCCGGCCATACCACAGCAATAAGCACGGTAATGATTCCGAGGAAAACAACGATCGTGAGAATCAGCGAAAGAGGGCGCAGCATACCGCGCACGAATTTGCGCTTGGACTTCTTCATAAATTTGAAAACATGATTTTCAAAACCGCGCATAAGCACGTTCAGAACGTATGCGATCGCAAGACCGGTGAGAACGGGCGACGCAAAGGACACAAGTTTCCCTACGAAGTTCCAAAGCGATTCCAGATTAATCACGGCTGAAACGATCAGCGCAATAAAACTGACAACGAGAAAAATATTCTTCAAATCACCTTTGCGAAGACGCCACATGCAGTATCACTTCTCCTCATCTTCGGTTTCGGATTCCGGCTCCTTTTCGGTCAAACATACGGTAGCAGCTTCCAGACGGTGGTCCCGAATTTCCGTAACCTTAATATGTAGATTTTCAATATCAATTTCAAAAGTAGTTCCGTCCTCCGGAACGGACCCGTAAAGACCGAACACGAGACCGCCGAAGGTTTCGTATTCTTCCGTGGGGAGCTCCGTCATAAGACGCTCTGCAACATCGGCAAGAGATGCAGTGCCGTTTATCCGCCACGTACCGGAATCAAGCTGTTGGATCTCCTCCGGCTCTGCAGGCGCTTCCGCATCATCATCCAGATCGCCCACGAGCTGTTCAAGAAGATCGTTCATCGTAACGATACCGAGCGTACCGCCGTATTCGTCAAGGACGACGGCAAAATGCTTTTTGGACTGTTTCATCTGACGGAAAAGCACGTCCGCACGTACCGTAGATGGCACGAAATACGCCGGCTGGACAGCGTTTTCCATAATGGTATCCTTGGAACGGTCGGTAAGGCGGAAATAATCCTTCGCGTTCAGAATACCGATGATGTTGTCAACCGTTTCATCGCACACGGGATAGTAGGTATGACGGGCATCGTGGATCGTCTGATCCCATTCCTCAACCGACTCCTCCTTCCACAGAAGCGAGATTTCCGTGCGGTGCGTAGCAAATTCGCCGACGGTAAGATCGTCGAACTCAAACAGATTCTGAATGATCTCCTTCTCCTCATCGTCCAGAACGCCCTTTTCAATACCGGCATCGACCATCATCTGGATGGATTCCTTGCTGACGTCGTCCTCATCCACGTTGGGATCCACACCGAAGAGGCGGAGAACCACATTCGTGGACCAAGTAAGCATGGACACGAGCGGGGAGAAAAAGCGGGCGATGCTGTATACAAGCCCTGCCGACGCAAGAGCAAGAGATTCCGTTTTCTTCATGGCAAGACGCTTGGGGACGAGTTCGCCGAATACGAGCGTCAAAAACGACAAAACAAGCGTAATCAGAATAACCGCGATGGAATTAAGCGTAGCCACAGGCACCTTCACGCCAAGGCCAACGACCCAATCAACAAGATACTCCGAAAAGTTGTCTGCGGCGAAAGCACTTCCCAAAAATCCGGAAAGGGTGATAGCGATCTGGATCGTCGCCAAAAATCCGGACGGCTGATCGGTCAGTTTCTGGAGTTTCTTCGCCCGTTTATCACCGGCGCCCGCAAGCTGATCGATCCGTATATCATTCATGGAAATTACGGCGATTTCCGCACACGCGAAAACCGCATTTAAAAAAATCAAAAAGAATTGCAGAAGTAACTGCCATAATATAGTTTGCATTGTATTTTCTCCTTAATAATTACGTAAATAATCTCAGTTTTTCGGCATGTACGGTCAGCTAACCGCCACATCACCTGGACTGAAAAGGAAAAAATGCAAAAAAGCACCGCCCGTAACCGATTCAGTACGGTCGCAGGCTGTGCCGGCAAATATTCTTCTCTGGGCAGAGCAACTGCAACTGTCCGGGTCAGTCATATATCCTCCGTTAAAATAAGCGCGAAATGCGTAATCCGGCAAAGAAAACCCTTTACCTTAACTACCATTATACCATAGATTTTGAAAAAATCAATAGATAATTGTATTTTTCTTTGCCGGACGCGCATGGACGTCGAACATTATTCGCCGAAAAGAGTGGAGTAGATCATGATCATCTCATCGTGAGAGAGCACGTAGGGAGAGTTCACGTAATTACTCGCCCCTGCCACGCGATCGACGTGCTCGTCGATCTGTTCTCTCGTGAGCGTAAGGTGCACATTCGCCTTCGCGGGGATACGGCGGGCAAGTTCCGAGGGAGACGTGCCGAGGTACGCGGCAAAGCGGATGAGCTTTCTCTCGCCGAGAACGGTACGCATATTGTAAACGATGTACGCACCTGCCAATGCACCGCACGCACGGCCGTGAGGAATTCCCTCCGACAAGGTGATACTGTATCCGAGGGGATGCGGGAAACCGGTACTGGTACGGTTGATAGCGATCCCGGCGGCGAGCGCCGCCAAGCTGAGCCGCTCACGCTGGACGGGCGTAAAACCGCCTCTGTCCTTCTCACCCTCGTCGTCCGCACCGCGGAAGAGGACGTCCCAGATCTGCTTTGCGGCAAAGAGCGCATACATCTCCGATGCCGCGTTGGCCTTGGGAGACAGATACGATTCAAGTGCATGTGAAAAGGCATCGAGCGCCGTGGAAACGGTATATTCCTCACTGAGGGAGTAGGTGTACCGCGGATCCACAAACGCGATTTTCGGATAGCCGCCGGGAATCGGCTTGAACGTCTTTTTCACGTCGCCGCCCGGAAGCGTGAGAACCGCGTAGGGGTTTGCCTCAGAGCCCGTGCCAGCCGTCGTGGGGATAGCGATAATGGGCAACATACCCGTTTCGGGCAGTGCAGCGGTGTAAATATCCGTCACACCGATATCGGGCAGAACGGCGTACGCGGCGATTGCCTTTGAGGCATCAAGGGGCGAACCGCCCCCGATACCGATTACGAAATCGGCACCCGCCTCACGAGCGACCGCGCCGCCTTTGTGGCAAATCTCCGCCAGCGGATTTTCGGTGATCTCGTCGAACACCGTATAACCGATGCCGTTTTTCGACAGCACCGCGATGACATCGTCAAGCGCACCGCTCAGGCGTGCGGAATTTTTGCCTGTTACGATAAGCGCGTGGCGGCCCAGCGAAAGATCCTCCGCGTGCTCACGGATGATATGCGTGCCCGTAACCACTTTCGTGGGCATAAAAAAATCAAAATTCATAGATGTGTCCTCCAAATTGAAAGGTATAAAAACAAAGAAGCAGACCCGCGATGGCGAGCCTGCCGTACTTTGCTCAGATCTTTTCCTTGACCTTGGACGCCTTGCCGACTCTGTCTCTCAGATAGTACAGTTTTGCACGGCGAACCTTACCGCGACGGATCACGTCGATACCGTCAACATTGGGAGAATGCAGGGGGAAAGTCTTCTCCACACCTACGCCGTAGGTAACGCGGCGAACGGTGAACGTCTCGGAGATGCCGCCGCCATGACGGGCGATAACGGTACCCTCGAACATCTGGATTCTCTCACGGGTTCCCTCTTTGATTCTATTGTGTACACGAACGGTATCACCAATAGAGAAGGCAGGGACAGTTTCCTTCAACTGCTCATTTACAAAAGCGTCGATCTTATTCATTGGATTCGACTCCTTTCTGATCATAGAACATTCATGCGGAGCTTCGCAGAGGACTGTTCCGTATTCGTGCTTACACACGTTGGTTATTATATCATACTTTTTGATAGATTGCAAGGGATTTCGAAAAAATTTCCTGTTTTTTCACTATCTTTTCATTACGCCAGATATTTTTTCACGATTTCGGAGATAGAGCGTATACACGCATCACCCTGTTCCCCGGGATCTTTTTGGGCATATTTCACCAGTTCAAGCACATCTGTGATCGAGTCCACGTCGGCTATATCGGCACGGTGTATCTTCGCCTTTACTTCTCTTGGCGTATCGGAGAGCTTGATCGGTATATTCCGCGACCTGCACACCCGTATCAGCATACGGTAGGCGTAACCGATCTTCTCATCCATCGTAGGCAGTTTTTCGAGGCGAGACGTATAATTCGCATACGTATCCGTATTCTCTGCCATCTCGTGATAGTCCCGTACGGCGGCACGTTGGATCTTCTTTCGCTCGTCCTTATAGTTCAAAATCTCAGGCTTCTCGAGTTTAAACATCTCGCCCGCCATCGTCCAAAAGGCGATCACGTCCTCAATCCACCGGCGGATGCGTTCAAGAAGGGCCTTTACCACGTTCTGCTTGCGCGTGATCATCCATAAAAGCAGAACCGCCATCAGAGCCAAAACGATATATGAAGCAATCTCCAAAAAAGGCGACCCGCCGTACACGGCTCTCCGGAACTCGCCTGCCGCCAGCTCCGCATCGTAGTACTGCTGTACCTCCTTACTTTCCTCTGCCCGGAGCACGTTATAGAGAAACACGTACAAAGCCCCGCGCAGAACGCTCCACAGTCCGCCGAACACTACCGCAAGACCGAAAGCGACCAGCAGCATGCTGCCAAGGAACAAAAGCGTGAGTTTCGTGTTATAAAGCCGCGCCTCACCGGTGAGCACGCACACCACCGATCCGCGAAAGCTGCGGGAAATGTGCGACTGATTGAGAATAAGCACCATGCAGACCGAAAACACGATCAAGGAGCCAACAATGAGCGTCGAACCGCCGAAAAACAGCCCCGCGATGAAAAATAAAACCACCGCCGTCACAACGACGCGGACAGATGCAAGCCGTTCCGGCGGATAAAACCACAAAACGATACCGGAAAGAAGCGTCAGAAACATCCCCACCGCCCCAAGAAACGGGAGCGGGGAATCGAGATTGTACGCATCGGTAAGTCCCGCCTCGTAGCGAAGACGGAAAAGATACTCAAAAAGAAACGATGCAAAAAAGGAAAGAAGCAGGGAAACAGCTACGGGGCCCGCCGATGCCGCCACCGTAAAGCGTCTGCCGCTCCCCGTACCGGATTCATACCGATTCCGATAGCGATACGCACCTGCCATCTTCGCGTACAACACCTGCATGCCGTATCCGGACAAAAAGAACAGTGCCGACAAAAAGACGCTCCAAAGAACGGAGTCGCCGATAAGGAAGAAAAAGAACAGCATCATGAGCGGCGAAAGAACGCTGATCACCGCCAAAAAGGAGAGACCGTGATAGATACAGTCAACCGTACGCGTATTCACGATACCGCCTCCTTTTCTTCCGCAGGAGCAGCCTCCGGCTTGATTTTGAAGAACACCCTTACGTTATCGGGAATGATCGCGGCGTTGCTGATTGAGCCGGTGATATAGAAAATCACCGAAACGCCTCGTTTTCCCATCTCTTGGGCAAAGTAGATCATCCGCTCGCTGATATAGGCGGACACAAACACCAGATTGCCGTCCGATACGTACACCTCCGGATGCGCTACAATATGATCGAGCATCTTCTCGACTGACAAATCGATCCGCATAGGCAGGCGGGCAAGAAAACGGAGAGCGGCAATCATATCCGTGGTGCCGAAGAAGGACGGCGAAATAAAGATACTCTTCCCTATTTCGTCCGTATCGTCGAGAGCGGCACTCATAAGAGGGTCTGCCTCATCGGGCATTACGTTGGTAACGACTCTGACGCCGATATGCTCCGTGGAGACTGTATCAAGGATCGATGCCACGATGGTAATACAGTCCTCGACAAGCGAGGGAATCGCAGGCGGCCCCGGCACCCGCTCGATATCGCGGGAATTCATATTCAGAATAATGCGGAAACTATGGCGCTGAGTATACTCCTCCACGTTCACCATAAGGGCGTTGTGCGCGGCAGTGGATTTCCAGTTGATGCGATTCATCGGGTCGCCGTTCACATATTCCCGCACGCCCGCCACACGGAGAGGATCGCTGACGATGCTTCGGCGCACCAGAATATCTCCACTCAGATATTTGGAGGAGGTAAACTCTTTTTCAAGCGCTAAGGTTCTCGGCAGAACGACCAACTGATTTCTGGCGGTGGGCGGCACGGTAATCTGTCTGGACTGCTGATTGAAGCCGATCAGATCGTTCGTTACCGCCATAACCTCACCGAGCGTATAGGCGCCGCGCACGTCGCAGTTTACCCGCCAGGTACGCCTGATCGTCTCATACGGTTTGAGAACGAACACACTCTGTATCGAAGAGGTAAAGAAACTCTTTCTTTTTCCGTCCGAGTCGCTCTGTATCAGTCGGAACCGGAGTCCGTCAGGCAGATACGTTTCCACCTTTAAGAATGGGAGCGGCAGCCATTTCGTATTACTGATCTCCTCGTAGAAAAGAACGTCCTCGCCCTCGAACACCTCGGCGGTATTGAGTGTTACGTTATAAGTAATTCCGTCAAAGGATTTTTTGGCGTACAGCTTATACTGAATCAGATATACGAGCAAAATCCCCGACAGAACGGCAAGTATGATGTACAAAGCATCTGCTCCTTTTCGAATGCTTATTCAATAGGGGCGGGGATCATATCGAGAACGTAACGGATGATCACCTCGTTGGAATCGGCAACACGGAGCGTATTCTGGGAGCGGGAGATAACGCGGTGGGAAAGCACCGGCACTGCGACGGCCTTCACGTCGTCCGGCAAAACAAAATCTCTGCCGTTTATGGCGGCAAATGCCTGCGCTGCACGCATAAGGCAAAGCGTTCCGCGGGGGCTGACGCCCAGACGAAGCCGCTCGTTCTCTCTCGTCGCGTTGGCGATAGCGATAATATAATCCTTGATCCGATCGCTGACGGTGATCTTCGAGACCGATGAGCACGCCGCCTCCAGTTCCTCGGCGGATACAACCGCGGAGATATCGTCGAGCGGCGAGGCGCTTCCGTGCTCGGAGAGAATATTTCTTTCACTCTCACGATCCGGATAACCGAGAGACAATTTCATAAAGAATCGGTCGGTCTGCGCCTCCGGCAGAGGGAACGTTCCCTGCGATTCAATCGGGTTTTGCGTTGCGATCACGAGAAACGGGCTTTTGAGCGTATAGGTTACGCCGTCAATGATGGTCTGCCCCTCTCCCATACATTCGAGAAGCGCGGACTGCGTACGCGGCGTGGTACGGTTAATCTCGTCCGCCAAAAGGATATTGGTGAACACGGGGCCCGGACGAAAAACGAACTCGCCCGTTTTCTGATTGAAATAATTGATACCGGTAATATCCGAGGGGAGAAGATCCGGCGTAAACTGGATACGGCGGCACTCGGCGCTTACCGATTTCGCAAGCGCCTTGGCAAGCGTGGTTTTGCCCGTACCCGGGATATCGTCAAGAAGAATATGTCCGCGGCACAGCATAGCGGTAATGACGAAACGGATCTGCATTTTTTTGCCGAAAATCACTTTTTCGATATTCTCTTCTATCGCACAGGCAAGCTTCTGAACGTTTTCTGCATACATAGGCGTATTGGGCACGCGGTGCCGCTCCTTCTGTCGTTTTTCTTAATTATACCATACCGCACGGAAAATGACAATACATTCTTCCCCAAAAACAAGAATTCACCTCCCAAAAACAAATGTTTTTGGTCACTTGCCTTGACAATACCCCGATTATACAATACAATATAGTCAATGAAGAAACATCCGCATAACGAAACGTAAATTAAGGAAGAACAAATGAAAAAAACGATCACGGCAAGATGGTATTTTAACCCCGCCGAGCCCCATCTTGTGCCGGCAACATTAGAGACACACCTCAAAACGAAGGGCATTGAATCGACGGATATCCGTCTTGCCTTCCGACTGGATCTAAACCGTGATTTCGTTCGGTGTGATCAGTATATCCTCGCAACGGACACGGAGATTCTCGTCGTCGGCGGTTCGGACGTGCGCCGCGAAAAAGAGGCGCATTCCGTACTCCACGGTGACCGCACGGAGTCGGTTTTTGAAGAGACCGAGTGGGACGTCATCCCCCTCTCCGAGGTCGAATCCGTTAGAGTGGAAGAACTCCTTTCCACCGCACGGATCACGGCAAAACGGAAGGACGGTACGTACGTTCTTCTCGCCAATCTATCGAACTCCTTCAAGAACGACGCGTTCACAGGCGTCCAGTACCTGAACGATCTCATAAAAAACGGTAAGATCACACCGCCCGAGGATGCGGAAGAAAAAAGCCGCATGGAGCTGTACTGTCCGAAATGCGGCAACCGCTATATTGATCCCGCTCGTAAGCTGTGCGCTAAATGCATGGACCGCACGAAGATCCTCGCACGCACAGGCTCACTGCTCAAAAAATACAAAAAGCAGATCGCCGTTGTGTGCGTCCTCCTCGTCTTCAACAGCCTCATCGGTATTCTCGCGCCCTACGTGTCCTCCGGCTTCTACTACGACGAGGTGCTCGACGCGGCAGGCGATTTCTACGGACAGATCTTCCTCGTTCTCGGGATCATTCTCGGAACAAAAATCCTCTCCGTGATCTTCTCCTCGATCAACAGCATCGTTACCTCTACGATCGCCGCCCAGCTGACGTATGATCTCAAAACGACGATCTTTACCTCAATCGAACGGCTCTCTCTCCGCTTTTTCACCAGCCGCCAAACGGGCGGACTTATGAATCAGGTAAACCGTGACGCCACGACGATCTATTGGTTTTTCTGCGACGGTCTTCCCTATTTTCTCGTAAACATCGTACAGGTCGCGGCACTGATCATCATCATGCTGACGATGAACCCCGCGCTCACGCTTCTCTCACTTCTTCCGTTCCCGATCGTTTTCTTCCTCATAAAGAAACTGTTCGGCAAAATGGACGTGCTTCATTCCCGCCGCTACAACCGTTCCCGCCGCATGAACGCGATCTTAAGCGACGTTTTGAACGGAATGCGCGTAGTAAAAGCATTCTCCAAGGAATCGGAAGAGACCGCCCGATTCGGCAGAGCGAGTGAATCCTCCGCAAACGCGGAGCGCACGTCGCGCCGCTTCTCTGCCGTTTCGTTTACCGGCATCAATTTTCTCTTCTATCTCAGCAATATCATCATGCTCGCGGTAGGCGGTTGGATGGTCATTGAGGACAAGATGACCTACGGCACCCTGCTTACGTTCACAGCGTACATGAACATGGTCTACAGTCCGATGTATCTGTTCGTGGATATGACCTATATGGCGGCAGACAGCATGAACGCCATGAGCCGCCTCATTGAGGTTATGGACGCCACCCCCGACGTAATTGAAAAAGAAAACCCCGTACGGCTCGAAAACCCCGCCGGCCGCGTCGAATTTCGTGACGTGCAGTTCTCCTATGAGAAGAACCGTAAGGTCATCGACGGCATTTCCTTTGACATCGAGCCCGGACACGTGATCGGCATCGTCGGACACACCGGTGCGGGCAAATCCACCCTTGCCAACCTTCTCATCCGCCTTTACGACGTATCGAGCGGCGGCATCTTTATCGACGGCGTGAACGTCAAGGATATCGCTTTTGAGGATCTCCGAAAAAATATCGCGATCGTCTCGCAGGAAACGTACCTCTTTATGGGTACGATCCTCGAAAACATCAAATACGCAAATCCCGACGCAACGGATGAAGAAGTGATCGAGGCTGCAAAAATTGCGGGCGCACACGACTTTATCGTAAAGCTGCCGGATGCGTACGCCACAAAAATCGGCTTTGGCAACAAGGATCTTTCGGGCGGTGAGCGCCAGCGCCTTTCCATTGCGCGCGCGATTCTCCGCAACCCGAAAATTCTGATTCTCGACGAGGCGACCGCCGCCATGGACACGGCAACGGAAAGAAAAATCCAGACGGCGCTCGAAAAGTTGGTCGTCGGTCGCACCACGATTATGATCGCGCACCGTCTCTCCACCCTGCGGGATGCAGACAAGCTGATCGTCGTGGAGAACGGAAAAATGCCCGAATTCGGCACGCACGCCGAGCTTCTCCAGAAAAAAGGAATCTATCATAAACTCTACAAACTCCAGCTCGATGCGATGAAGAACATCGGTATCGAGGAATGACAAAAGGAGCACATATGAACGATAAGAAAACAGCCCTCGGCGACGTCGTCTCGATACTGTATCTGACACCCGACAATGCCGTCATCGGCGAAAAAAATGAATTTCTCACGCTCACCTTGACCGCGCCGGATGAGGACGGCGAAACAGAGACGAAAGAATACGACCGCATTTTCCTCCACAGATCCTTCCCTTTTGATCATCCGGAGTCGTACATATCCGTACAGGATACGGACAAAAACGAGCTCGGTATGATCTCCGATCTCTCCGTATTTCCGAAAGAAACCGCCGATCTTATGCGACGGGAGCTTGAGCGGAAATACTACGCGCCCGTTCTCACCTCCATCCGCTCCGTAAAGGATAAGTACGGCTACGCCTACTGCACTGCAACGACGGCGGCGGGCGAGATCACCTTTACGCTCAAGGATGCGGCACGCAGTTTTCTGAAGGTGGACGGAAAACGCGTCGTCATCACCGACGTGGACGGCAACCGCTACGATATACCGGATCTTTCCGCCCTCGACAAAAACAGTTACAAAAAGATTGAACTGTATCTCTGACAAATACGAATTTATACGGAGTTACAAAATTCATGCAAAAAAGAAAATCTCTCACCGAGCGTCTTTGCGAGTGGGATCCGACGATTGAACCGAATGACGTGAAGCTGGCTCTTCCCTTCAACCTCTCCCGCGATCTCACAGAAAATGCAGATGCAAAGGTAGACGGTATTTTAGCACTTCTCAGCGGCCGCATCGTTCTTTACACGGCGGGCACGCTGACGGAATCCATTAGGCTCGACGAGATCGCCGAGGTTGCGTTTCGTGCCGGAGTAGGCTGCGTTTTCGCGGAGTGCACGATGAAAAACGGGGAGTCCCGCATTCTCTGTCGTGCGGATATGCGCCAAAAGGACAGATACGCCGCCTTTATAAAGAAGATTAACTATATACTGGAGCACGGTGATTTTCCGGAAAACACCGCCCAAGATGAAGAACACACCTGCGAAAAATGCGGCCGCCCGTTCCGCCCCGGATCCACCATATGCGATCACTGCGCGGATAAGCGGCAGTACATAGGGCGGCTGTGGGAAATTGCACGCCCGTACCGCTTTCAAATTTTTGCGTCGATTTTCCTCTATTTCATCATCGCCGCATTAAATCTGCTCCCACCGTATCTGAACCGCATCCTGGTGGACGATTACATCAAGGCCGCGGAAAAACCGATCCTCTGGCAGTTTCTGACGGTCATTCTTGCCCTCGTTGTCGTCAATCTCATAACGAAGGTGATCGCCGTTCTGCGCACGCTCGTGCAGGTCGAGGCGAGCACCCACATCACCGTACGCCTGCGCGAACTCGTATTCGAGCGTATTCAGATGCTCTCCATCTCCCGCATATCAAAGCGCACCTCGGGGGAGCTCATCAGCCGCGTATCGCAGGACACCGCGACGGTACAGAATTTTCTGTCGTCGGAGATCGGCTCGATCATCGAGCAGATCGTAACGCTCCTCGCTGTAAGCACGATCCTTTTTGCCTATGACTGGCGACTTGCTCTCATGATCCTTCTGCCGATGCCTATCGTTTTGTACCTGAACCGTTTGTTCTGGGGAACGATTCGGCGCCGCTATCACCGTCAGTGGACGAAAACCGCGCACGCCAACACGATCCTGCACGATATTTTCTCCGGCATCCGTGTCGTAAAAGCGTTTGGAATGGAAAAACGCGAAGAAGTACGCTACGATGCCGCGATCGCCGCCGAAAGAGACACCTCTGTTTCCAACGAACGGTTCTGGGGACTCCTCTTCCCGTGGCTCAGTTTCGTCATGGGCATAGGTGAGTTTTTTCTTCTCTACTACGTGGGATCCAAAATTCTCGGCGGGACGATGACACTCGGCGAAATGTCCCAGTTCTCCGCCTACGTGAGCATCCTGTACGGACCGCTTCGCATGCTCTCGAACGTCCCCCGTATCCTCGCCCGCGTTATGACCTCGATTGTGAAAATTTTTGACGTCATGGACGAGCAGATCGACGTTGTGGATCGGGATGATGCCCAAGAGCTTGACATTGAGGGACACATTACCCTTGAGAACGTATCCTTCGGCTACGACAACACGACCGCCGTTCTCAAAAACGTATCCGTGGAAATCCATCCGGGTGACATGATCGGTATTGTCGGCAAATCGGGCGCCGGAAAATCCACGCTCATCAATCTCGTCATGCGCCTCTATGACGCCGATGAGGGCACCGTCCGTATCGACGGCGTAGACATCCGCGATATCTCACAGAACTCTCTCCGCTCGCAAATCGGCGTAGTGCTACAGGAAACGTTCCTCTTCGCAGGCACGATCTACGACAACATTGCCTACGCCAAACCGTCCGCTACCCGTGATGAGGTAATAAACGCCGCAAAAATTGCGGGCGCACACGCCTTTATCATGAAGCTGCCGGATGCATACAATACAAAGGTAGGAGAAAAAGGACACACGCTCTCCGGCGGCGAACGACAGCGCGTTGCCATCGCCCGTGCGCTTCTCCATAACCCCAGAATCCTGATCCTCGACGAAGCCACCGCTTCCCTCGATACCGAAACGGAAAAGCAAATTCAGGATTCTCTCCAGAAGCTCACCGCCGATCGTACGACGCTTGCGATCGCGCACCGTCTCTCCACCTTGCGCAACGCCACGAGGATTCTCGTTCTCGATAAAGGCGGTATTGCCGAAATCGGCTCGCACGAGGAGCTTATGCGTCAAAAAGGAATCTACTACGGGCTCGTAATGGCACAGCGGCAGATGTCCCGGATGAAAACGAAAAAGTCAAGACTAAATTGCAAAAATTCACAAATAATTTCAAATTAGCATGGCGACGCTTTCAGCGAACACAGAATTCGCGCTTCTGAATCCGTGAATTTCTCTGGGGTAGTTGTTGATCCAGTCTTCGACCTGGCGGATCGCCTTCGCCGTTACCTGGCGGAAGTCAGTCCCCTTCGGGAACCACCGGCGGATCATTTTATTCAGATTTTCGTTTGTCCCTCTCTCATACGAAGAATAGGGGTGACAATAATAGACCTTTGTCCTGTTGCCTTTCCGGCGACAGGACTTTTCTATTCCCTGGCAGTCAGCGAATTCGGAACCGTTGTCGACGGTGATCGTCTGGAATATCTTGTAGAAGGCGGCGCCGTATTGACGTTCAAGGCGATCCAGGGCCACGATGACGCTTCGGCTTGTCTGGTCCTTCATGGGGATTATAATTTCTTTTCTGGACTTTCTTTCGGTCAGAACCAGAAGGGTTTTCTTTGTCTTCTTTTTGCCTTCGACACAGTCCATTTCCCAGTGACCGACTGTTTCCCTGGCGTCAATCTCTTTCGGGCGGTTTTCAATGCTTTCGCCGGCGGAAGGACGGGAAGCCTTCTTGACGCGGTTATAGGAACGCTTCTTTTTGCTCTTTTCCGGAAGGCTTTTGTTCGTAATGGTCAGAAAGACGCCTTTGTCGATATAGGAATAAAGGGTCGATTCACAGATCGACGTCTGGAATTCGATTCCCTGTTCTTTGATTTCGCCCAGGACGGCGGCCGGCGAATAGCCTTCTTCGCCGATCTTCTTTTCGATATACTGGGCCAGGGCGTGATCCTTGCCGATCTTCAGGTCAGGCCCCTTCGCCGCCAGGTGTTCCCTGTATGCCGCTTCAGCTATGTCCGGACTGTACCGTTCTTCTTCGGTCAGGTCTGAATTCGTGTGGATATAACGGCCGCGCTTGACTTCGTTGTAAATGGTGCGAAGGTGGACACCGATTTCGTCGGCGATTTCCTGGTAACGCCGGCCGGCCTTCAACATGGCTTCAATCTTCAGGCGATCGTTCCATGATAAATGTCTGAATCTGCGTCTTTTCATTGTTATTCCTCCCTGGGTAAGCAAAAAGGCCCCGTCCGTAATGGACAGGGCCTTCTGATCGTTATATGTTGGATAATCGGGCGATATGTTCCGCCAGTGCTTCTTTTATGAAGGCGTTGACGCTCATTCCGACCGATTCGGCCGCCTTCGCGATTTTTTCCCTGTCACCTTTCGGGACTGTGATTTCGATTCGGTCATAGGCTTTCGTATTATAGCGCTTGTTTGCGGCTGTCTGTGCTTTACTCATAAAATAATCACCTCACGCCTATTATTATATACTACCGGTAGTATATTGTCAAGGGGTTCAGGGTAAAAAAATAGGCCACCGGTGATCCGGTGGTCGGTTTTTGGTTCAGTCTTCAGATAAAAGCCAGTCGACAGACACGTTCAGAACCTTCGCTATAACCTTCAGTTCGAAGTCTGCGACGAAGCGTGTTCCGATCTCGATTCGGCTGACGCTGTCGCGCTCTATGGTTATACCGGCGATCTGTAACTGTGCCGCGAAGTCCGCCTGGGTAAGTCGGCGCTTTTGCCTGGCTTCGCGGATTCTTGCGCCGCTGACGTTCTTCTTCCCCTGATAATCGTATATTTTCACGCCAGACCCTCCCTTCATTTGTAACTTTTGTGTTAAACGTCTGAATTATTCTTGTTTTTAACACATTTTTTGATGTATAATTGTGTTAAAGGTCAGAATCCCTCAAAGATTCACAAATAGTTTACATAAGGAAGGTAATGTTTATGAATGAGAAGGGGCAGAATCCAAAACCCAAGAAGAAAAAGGGGTGTCTGATCGTCGCTATTGTGCTGTTTGCCGTTGTGGCAATTCTGGCGATCGCGATCGGCGGCGCCCTGTCGACCGTTGACGACGTCGAACCGAACATTTCTGAATCTGACATTGATTTCAGTAAAGAAAACTGGGTTTCCCAGGCCGAAGAATCCGCGAAGGGTTACATGAACGAAATTTACGGCGGCGGTTCCGACTTGCTTTATGACGCCGCGCACGAACGCGCGTGGTTCGTCGACCTGGAATATGACTATTCGGCCGACGACTACTATGAATCTGACGACTTCACACATGGTTATTATGTTTGCGAAGGCGTGATCAAGTACGACGTCCCAGGCGACGGAAGTTCCGAACTGTTTCCTGTCAATTACACGACGACTGTTTTCGTGACCGATAACGCGAACGGGTACAGATTCAGCCTTCGCACAATTACGCTAACCTTTGACGGTGTCGAAATAGACAGTTTCAAAAACTCTAAATTCTTTTCCGAATGACAAAAAGCGGCCAGGGGATCCCTGGCCGCTTTCGTTTGACTTACTTCATGTATTTGTCAAGACCGCGCTTCTTCAGTTCCTGAAGGTATTTTCTTTCTATGCGGCGATCCTGGCTCCTTTTGGTATTATCAATCGCCCTTTTCAGTGTGTAGTGGCCTTTGTAGTAACCGCTTGGACACGTCTTTTTCCCAGGCATAACCATTCCGCCTTTAGGATCGTTTTTCTGATACACAAAAGAACTTCCTTCCCAGTGACCAGGGACAAAGTGGGCGCGGAACCCATATTCAAGGTGTCCGGCGTAGTCCAGGTTGTTGTATACGTCTATTTTGTAGACGTTGCCGGCGCGAATGGCCTTTGTTCCACATTTGAAATTTCTTCGATAAGTGCCTTGATTGACAATTCCTTCTTCTTTGCAAATTTTCCTTGCTTGCTTGACGGCGTATTCGCCTTCTTGAACGACAATCCGGTCCATGATTTCTGGAATATCATTCTGAAGCGCTTCCAGTTCCTTCTGAAACGCGATCAAATCGCTATGGTCTACTGCCATATAAATTCTCCTCCTAACGAAGAAAGGCGGCCAGGATTTCCCTGACCGCCGCTTTTTATACTTTCTGAAGGTTGGACGCCTTGACGGCGGCGGTGACGGTCTTTCCGATACCAATGACGACACGATCGCCGTTCACCTGGATCACGTCATAGGTGTCATAGTAGGTCTTGAAGGTCTTTCCGGTGTAGGTCTGGGCCTTCAGGACCTTCACTTTGTCGCCCTTGCGAATGGTCTGATCGGCGCCGGCGGAAACGTCAGCCGCGTCGACCCACCCGTAAACAGTGGAACCCTTTCCGGACACGGCGACCAGGTGGTAAGGGTGGGCCTTACCGGCCGCGATCGCGGTGATCTTCGCCTTGCCGGCCTTACAGGTTTTTCGTGTGGCGGTCTTATAGGCGGAAGTGTAGTGATTCGTTCCGGTGAAGTCGACTTCCATTCCGACAGCCAGGGTCTTTTCGTCGCCCTGGGCCGTGTCTTCCTTTTCGACGACGGGTTCCTGGTAGGTTCCCAGGCGTTTATTGACTTCGTCGGCGATCTGGCCGTGACGGTTATACAGATAATCACCAGGACAGGATTTGTTCGCATAATCACGGTGAACGGTCATATTACAGCCGTTTCTGTGATTGACGCGGTCTTCCTTGTTTGTGGACCAGACCAGTTTCTTGATCCCGTTTCGCTGACAGATGTCAGTCACCAAGTCGATCAGCGCGGCGAAGGCCTTGTCGTTTACGGCGTAGGGGTGTTTCGTATCGGACGCGACTTCAATCGTGATCGCGCGGTGGTCGTTGGCGCCACTGGAAGAACACCAGGAACGATCCTTTTCTTCGACGTACATTCCGATCCGGCCGTCGACGCCGACGCCGTAATTCGAAGACGCCTGTCTGGAAGTAGGGGCGAAGACATTCCCCAGGGTTTCGACCGAACACTGGCCGACGACACAGTGGATCGTGATCGTGTCGATTTTCTTATTTCTGGGACTGGTCTTGTTCGGGGAAATTTTGGTGTAGCTTACAAGGGGACTATTGCTCATTTTCGGTCACGTCCTTTCCGACGGTGAACCCGATCGGATTCGCGGTTTGTTCGGGTTCCTGGGTGTTGTCCACAGTTTCCACATTATCCACAGGGACAGCGTTCAAAATTGCGGTGAACTTCGTGAAGGCTTCCTTGATGTACTTACAGGACACCAGAAGAACGGCGCCAATAATAACCAGGTCGGCGAACAGGTCGGAATATTCTTCAGGAACAGTCCACCCGACTTCGTTCGCAAACAAGGGAAGCGTGGTCACGGCAATACACAGAAGGGTCAGGCCGACGATAAAGGTCAGGACCTTCAGGCCGCCGGTGATCAGCTTTTCACGGCTGAACTGTTCCTTCTGAAGTTTGATGTTATACCAAAGGGAAAAGGTGACGTTCGCCAGGTATGCCGCTAAAAAAATCAGCATGGCCCACCCGATCGTCACCAGGTTCGCGATAACTGCTTGATACATGGTTAAACCTCCTTTGTATCGTTGTATACTTCGGGGCCGTATTGCTTCCGAAGTTTGATTCGGTTTTCGGCTTTCGCCTTGCTGTAATAGAATCCCGTCGCGGTTGCCAGTTCGGCGAAGACGGCCGGAATTAAATAGGCCAGGGGTGACGCGTCGCCGGTTTTCCAGACAAAGGCCAAAGTGAAGACCGTCACGACGATCGTGACGGTCCCCACAACGGCCATTATGATTTTGGAAAACTCGCGGCGTTTCTTACGCCTGGTCATGGTGTTCCAGGTCGTCGATTCGGTGGTTTGCGACCTTCATCTTTTCTTCATAAACGTCCAGGGTCTTTTCGACCTTGTAAAGCCTTTCGACCGCGTTATTATGAAGTTCCACCTTTTTTTCAAGCTGTTCCAGGCGGTAGGCGATCAGCGCCGAACTTTTTCGGTGGGCGAAATAGGTTCCGGCAAGTGTGCCGACCAGGGACAGAAGTCCTATGATAATTCCTTCGGTCATTCGATCACCTCCGTCCACCCGTAGACACCAGGTTCCCAGACGTTCGCGTCGACGTCAGAAGTCCAGTGTTTCCCGTTATGGGACACCTTCGCGCCGGCGTCATAGGCGTCCTGGGCGCCGACAGGCTGTGACCATTCGGGCCATTCCTCCGTCGGATCGCCGATCTTCACCCACAAGGAAACGGCGGTGTCAGGGGTCCAGTCTGCTTGTGAAGTGTGGTCCTGAATACAGCGGTAAAGTTCGCCGTTATGGCGGCGAATGTTGCCGGCTTTGTATGTAGCCGGATAGACCCAGGGTGAAAACTGACTGGCGTTTTCGGTTGCGGTTACGTCGTCGATCTGTCCGCCTTCAGCCAGGGTCACAAAGGCGATAGAAGTCGCCCTGGAAATTTCATTCACGGGGTTCTGCGCTTCCTGGGCCTTTGCTTCCTTCATGCTGACGGCTTCGCATTTTGTAGGATCGAACATTTCGGTTTCCTCCTTCCTTATGCGAAACAGATCGTCGCCTGTGTAACTTCGATTTCTTCGTCACCCTTCAGGATATAGAAGCGATAACCCAGGCCGTAACCGTTCGCGGCTGTCGTGTTGCTGAAAACGTGAACAAGACTGTTCACTTTGCTTGTGATTTCCTCCCATACAGGGGAAGCGTCGAACGGGTTGTTCGTGACTTCCAGGTAAAGGGTGGAATCTGCCGGCCTTTCGGTCGGATAAAGAGAAATAAAGACCTTCTGAACCAGGGAATCGGTCTTGAAGGCGCGCGCGGCCGCGATTCTGCTGACGGTTCGGCTGAAGGTGATCTCCCTTGTGGCCGTTCCGCCAGCGCCGTCGCTTGCGGTGATCGTCAGGACGTGGGTTCCGGCGATCAGCTTCAACCAGACGTCAGTCAGGTCGACCGTGTTTGTGGCGCCGCTTGTGGCGGTGTAGCTTCGAAGGGTGATCGTTTCAGAACCGTTCGTCAGGGTTTCGATGACGGTCAAGGTCTGGGACGAAGCCTGGGCGTCAGTCACAGTATAGGAATGACTGAAGGGGTCAGCCTTCGCGCCGACGTTGGTGTCGGAACCGCTGATCACGGGCGCGGTGTTGTAGGAAATGGTCTTCGCGGAACCGGTACAATATCCGGATTCAAGGCCGTTCGCGTCGACTGCCTTCACGCGGACCTGATAGGTCGTTCCGGACGTCGGGACGGTGTCAGTGATCGACTTTGTGGTCGTGATCCCGATCTGGGTGTAGGCGCCGGAATCGGTTCGTCTTTCCCAGACGTAGGAAATGGCGTCGCCTTCAGGATCGGAAGAACCGCCGGTCGTAATTGTCAGGCTATTTCCGGCCTGGAGTGTGCCGTAGGAAATAGAAGACGGATCAGTGGGCGGCTGATTCCACTGAAGGATATAAGCGCCGTCTGTGTCCGTTGACTCGGATACCAGATTCGTAGATGCCAATTCCAAAGCCGGCCGAACGCCAGCGTGGCCAACGCACGCGTGGCTGCTGTTCAGACCGCCGTCAGTGTAGACATTGCGCGGATGGGACGAGCGGCCGGCGAACGGGGTACGAAGCCACCAATACCAGTTAGACGAAGAAGTCAGACTGGAACTGGTATATTCGGACTCGCTGACCGCTTCGGCCGTAGGCATACACTGACGTTGTGTGGCACTGCTGAAGTAAGACCACAGGGTTCCTTCTGCGACGCTGTTTTCGTTGGTCAGGCCGACTTCGGTGTTCGACAACAGGTAGACCTTTCGGGTAATGTCTTCATAACCGCCGCCGTCGGTGACGGTATTCAGCGCGACGCGGATCGTGGTGTCCAGGATTGCGGCGCGGAAGTCTGCTTCGAAGTTTGTCAGGAAGCCGGCTTCGGTGTCGTATTCGTTGTGGTTCGAAGAGACATTCGCGTTCGTAGGCGCGGCGTCGGCGCTGTGCCTTGCGGAATACCAGGAAGAAGCGGCGCTGTTTAACCACTGGTCAATGTTTGACACTGAATAGCGGTTATTACCATAACTGGCGCGGTTGCTGATGCTGTTTGACGATTCTTTCGCGTCGAAACACTTCAGCGTGATCATTTTTTCAGTGACCAGTTTCGTTCGGCCGTTCGTTGTGTCCTGGTGACCGACTATGAACCTGATCTGTTTCCCGTTGTACTTCGTATTCGCCGACTTGACGATCGCGCCAACGGGCAAAGCGGAAAGTAATTTCGCCATAGGTTATTCCCTCCAATTCTTTTCTGAACAGGCTGAAGAACAGGTCGTCCGTCTTCCTGATCAGATGATAGTTGTTCCCGTGTTCGGCGTGGCCGGTCCAGGACGAATATGACTGAATGATCGTTTCAATGTCGATCCGGCCTTCGTCCAGAAGGTGACGGAATTTCTTCAGCTTTCGTCTGATTCGGTTTTTGCTGTCACGGCGAATTTTGCGGATCACCTTTCCGGTGTCCGTCATATAGGTCCTAAAACCCAGGAAGTCGATTCCCTGGGTCAAGGGGAATATGGCCGTTTTCTGGTTCAGTTCCAGTCCAAGCGGAACAAGGAATTTTCTGATTTCTTCCAGGCAATACTGAAGATATTCCTTGTCGTGGTGGATCAGATAGAAGTCGTCCATGTAACGGCCATAAAATTTGATTCCCAGACGTTCCTTGATCATGTGGTCCATTCTGGACAGGTACAGGACCGCGAGCCATTGTGAAGTGTGGTTCCCGATCGGGATTCCTGGCCCTTCGGTGGAATCTATGATCATATCAAGAAGCCATAAGACGTCGGTGTCTTTGATAAGCCGGCGAAGCTGTGATTTCAGAACGTCGTGATCGATTCTGTAAAAGTATTTTCGAACGTCGCACTTCAGGACCCACCCGTCCGTCCCGTGTTGCCGGTAAAACTTCTGCATAAACAGTTTCAGGCGGTCAAGGCCGAAGTGTGTTCCTTTGCCCTTTTGACTTGCGTAGTTGTCGTATATGAAGGTTTTCGAAAGAACCGGTTCCAGGGCATTGTCGCAAAGACTGTGCTGAACGATTTTGTCACGGAATGAATTATACATAATCAGGCGTTCCTTCGGTTCCTTTACTATGAAGCAGTTATAAGGCGAAAGGCGGTATTTGTGTGACGTCAGCATGAAATGAATGAACATAAGGTTTTCAAGAATGTTCGCTTCGTATTTGCAGACGGCATACTTCCACCGTTTACCTTTGCGCGCTTCTGTATACGACGAATACAGGCTGTTAAAGTCTGCGACAGACGCGAAGTCAGAAGGTTCTGTTTTCTGGTCTTCGCTCAATTTTAGAATCCTCCTTGACGCTTATAGTCCGGCCGTCACCACGGAAGGCCTTTCGTCGTCAACCATGTGTTTACCGTAGCCTTTCCGGCTTGCGGAAGGAAACGACCTCCTTTGTTGGGGTACTCTGCTTTCAGGTTCGTCGCCTTACTCGGTCGCGTTTTCCACCAAATCCGGCCGAACGCCATTGTTGCCATTGTACGCGTTGTTGTTGTTCAGACTGCCGTCAGTGTTGACATTGCGCGCATTGTTCGCGTTGCCGGCGTTCGGGGTAACAGGTCGTTCCCTAATGGGTTTTATCACACGCCTTCAGGTATCGGCGCCGAAGGCTCCACCGGTTCTGCGGTTTCCTGTTCGGCTTTATACCATTTAGCGGTCATAAACTTAACGTCCAGGGTCAGCTTCGTCCAGTAGTCAAAGGTTCCCTTGTCGATATAGGACCGCTTCTTCGATAATTCGATCATGTGAAGCAGTTTCTTACATTCGGTCAGGGCGGCCCTTTGCAGACGAAGCCGTTCCAGGCGATCCGCTTCGTCGCGGATCGGGAATATTTCGTTCGCTTCCAGTAGGTCGTCATATATGGCCATGACGTGACCCTGGATTCTGTTGACAATAGAAAAGCGAACCTTCTTCGGGAAGCGGTTCGCGTTGTCAGTCAGGTCCAGGGTGTAGTCGATCAGCTTGTCGGCCACCGGAAGAACATGAAGCGGACTTTCGTTTTTATTCGAAGTCCGCTGATAATTTCTTCGGGTTCCCATTGATACACCTTCGCTTTCTTATTCTTTCGACCGTTTCCGGATCGCCGGAATAATCGAAGCCATATTCACGAAGGACGACGGTTTCTTCCGTTCCTTCGTAGGTCACGCCACACAGAACCACGCTGTCGCCCTCACAGCGGCCACATACGGGCCGAAGTTCGGTGAATAGGTTAGACACCAGACAGGACGTTTCTGAAGGCGTACAGGCGAACCTGGTCACAGATACAGGCGATTCTGGGACGTGTCCAGAATTCCTTCCGGAACGCCGTCGCCGTCATATCCGACCCAGTTCGCGATCTGTGCCGGCGCGAAGGTGTGTGTCACGGTGGTTCCCGTGAAGCCGGTGTTTAACTGGTCCAGGATCGACTGAATGTCGTTGTCCTGGCGTCGCTGAACCTGTTCGGTTGTTTCGCCGGTCGTTTCGTTGATCGTGGACGCGGCCTGGGTATGGCCCACAGGCGCCGCATAGGCGATTAACTGAGTATTCGTGACGTAGGAACCGGCGCCCACCTGGACGGACACGGCGGCCGCTTCCTGGTTCGTGATGAAGACGGCCAGGTCGTGAATGTGGACAGTGTCGGCCCCGTCTTCGAAAGACGTCGCCGGAATGACGTTGTCACTGTCTTCGCCGTCAAGCCACCCATAACAGAACAGGATTTCCTTTCCGTTGATGTCGTGGCCGAAAACGCCGATTTCTCTGACCCAGACGTTCGCTTCCAGTGCTTCGTTCGTGATCTGAACAGGAATTCGCATGATCGCCGGTGTACCGTCGACGAATTCCTTTCCGGCAAGGTTCGCGGTTACGTATTCGGGATTGATAAGTCCCGACAGGGTGTTCGGACTGACGTCCGGGACGCCACTTCCGGCGGCCGCGCGCGTCAGGTTCAGTCCCTGTCCTGAAGCGATCAAGGCTGTCAGCGCTTCGACGCCGCTGTCGGTAACGATAGACTTGAATTTTGCCATGTGGTTTCCTCCTTATTCGGCCGGCTTGTAGACGTGCCGGTTCAGAACCGCCATAGCGGAACAGGCGGCCGTCTGGGCCGGTTCGATTTTCTGTGGAATTTCGGTCTTCATGCGAAGGACCAAATTCGCCGGAATCATTTGTCCCAGTGTGGCCACCAGGGCGTCGCGCTGTGAATAGCCTTCCAGGCGGATTCTGACCAGTAGATCATAGGCGTTTTCGTCCAGTGTGACGCTGAAGTCTTCGCTGACCGTGGACAGATACTTCAGAAGGGTCCTGTAAGTGTAGGGAAGCTGATCCAGGTAACGGATCAGGATTCTTTCGCGGCGTTCCTGTAAAGTGTCGCCAGGGGCCACAGAAAGGCCCAGAATCGCTTCCCACCGCTTACAGCCATATTCGGTCAGGGACACCAGGAAAAAGTCGTCAGGCGCCGATTTTACGTCGCTGACGGCCCTTTCGAATTCCGGCTGTTCTGCGTTTGCGATCTGGTCAAACTCGACCAGTTCCTGAAGGCAACGCGGCCAGTATTCTTTAAGTTGCATTTGTGACCACCCCCAGAACCGGAATAGCGTTCGACGCCAGACTAATATTCTGGGTCGTGCCGTTGATCGTGGTTCCGGTAACGTCGATAATTCCGTCGACGGCCAGGACCTTTGTTTCGATCTGGCTGACGCGGACGATCAGGACTTCCTGGTCGGCCCATTCCTTCGCCAGTTCGGCGAAGTATTCCTGGATAGCCTTCTGGACCTCCGCTTCGACAATGTCCCAGGAATAGGACGTCGCAAAGGTCAGCGCGAAGGACACGTTCACAGTCGTTCCGACGACACCTTCCACGGTTACGACGTGGCCGATCGGGGCGATACCGTCGCCGACGCCCTGGTTCTGAACAGGGTCGACGGCCGTCTGAACGCTGTTGACCAGGTCTTCCGAAGGGATTCCCCAGTCGCTGTCGACGAAGATGATCTTGACGGTTCCGCCGCCGTTCCAGACAGGAATGACCTTGATCTTTCCGACACCCTGAAGAAGTTCGACCTTTGTCTTATAGTCAGCCTTGTTTCCGCCGTAGGCCTGGGATTCAAGGCTTTCCAGATAACGGGAATACAGATCGGCGTCAGATTCTTCGTCTTCGCCGTTGATCAGAATGTCGGCCAGGCGCGCGGCGCCCAGGCCTTCGACATAGTCAATCGGGAACAGGTTTCCCTGGTAACGATTACCGGCGGCGCCGGCTGTTTCGCATACCAGGCGGAACTGACCAGTCGCCAGTTTTTCGGTGACTTTGTAGTTCAGGGAATCGCCGGAAAAGCGCGTCCCGATAGGAACGTCCATAGCGTTTCCGTCACCGTCTTCGAAATATCCCTTTCGGACAGCGGCTGTCGCGGCCGTTCGGAAGATACTTCGTTCACGGACCTTCTTTGTCAGGTCTTCACCGGTTTCGGTATCGGGGAAGGCTCTGTCCATAAGATAGGCCAGTTCGATATACATGATCGCCAGTTCAGCGGCCGCCGGCGCTATGGCGTCATATACAACAGAACCTTCGCGTTTGTCGATAGAAGGCGCGACGCGCTTCAGACAACGGTCCATAATGTTTTCGAAGGTCATATCTTCATACATTTCCGCCCACCTCTCTTTCGATAGGAATTTCGCCGAAGATAGTTTCGGCCGTGAACTTCACAGAAGCGGTTCTTTTGTCAATCTGGACCACTTCGAAGTCAACGACGTCGGTGATCCGGCTGTCCGCCAGAAGCGCTTCGCGAATTACACGTTTGATTTCGCTTGCAAACACTTGATAACTTTTCCCGACGACGGCGTTCAGTTCTATTCCGTAATTCCAGGAATAGATCAGGAATTCAAATCGTTCGGTTTGCAGTATTTTATATATGGCCTGTTTCATGGCTTCAGTGGTATCACAGAAGCCACCGACGCGGCCGGCGTCGAAGTCGATTTTGTATGTCCGCGAAGGGGCGTCAGCGGCGGTCTGAACCGCCACGTCGGCGCCGATCTTCACGGTCGTCGCGTTAGGAATCATAATTTCACACCCTTCCCAGAACCAGGAAGGACTGGCCGCCCTGGTTTCTTAAAAGGACCACCTTATCACCGACCGCCAGGCCGTAATAATATTCGGACGTGCTGTCGGTGTTGGTCTGATAGTTGTTCTTCAGGACGTGGGTATGGGCCGCGAAGGACGCGTCGCCGCTTCCGCCTGACTGTTCTTCGGTGGTGGGCGATCCCTTGACGCCAGTGTGATAGTGTGTAGGATAAAAGCCGGCCTTGAATTCCTTCATAACGACGATAGCGTCGCCGGAAATGTCGAAGCGGTTGTCGACACGGATCGTCAGCGGTGACGTTTTGGTCACTGTCCCGAACATATAAGCGGCCGGAACGCCGGCGTTCTGTGTGCCTTCCGCGACTTTTTTCATAGTGTCAAGAAGTCCCATATTACACCACCTTCAATTTCAAAGACATAGTTTCCTTCAGAAGATCGTGACTGGCTTCTTCGACGATAAAGAAAGACTTCACGTCCACGGCGCCGATTCCTATGAACAGGGCGCGTCCGGCGCGGACAGATAGGTCGGCGATCGCGTTCACGCTGAAGGACCGCTTCGGCCTGTTGTAAAGTTCCAACATTTGATCGCCGCGTTCCTTGATCTGCGCTTCGTTCATACTTTCGTCAACCGTTTCGTAGTTTTGCAGAATACCCCAGAAGTTCATATTGTTAGAATCCTGGAAGATATAGGCGTCACGCTTTCCGGTTTCCTTGTTGTCGCGGACCAGTTTGATCTTGTTGAAGGTGTCGGAATCTATGTCGGTTTCGTAGGTGAAGCCTGTCGCCAGGCTACCGTCGCCCACAAAAAGGTCCAGTTTTGCGGTTTCGACGTCGGTCAGTGTCAGCTTTCCGAAGTCGTCCCACAGAACGAACATTTTTCCGGTATTGATCAGGGTGTAGTCGATCGCCTTCAGAACAATATCGAAAAGGGTCTGGCCGTCTTCGATCATGGAAGGGATCACATATCCCGTATTGACCAGGCTTCCGGTCTTCAGTTTGAAGTCCTCCGCGATCTGTAAAAGAATCTGGTCGGCGCGCTTACCGGTAAAGACATAGGTTTCCTTGTTTTTCTTCAAATACCAGGTCTGATCATAGGCCAGAACCTGAACCTGGTCTTTTTCGTTCTGGCTGATTTTCACAACGTAGCCGTAGAACAGGCCCACGTCGCCGTCCTTCAGACAAAGGATTCCGCCGTGTGTCCATTCCACCGCGTCGTCGACGATCGCGGTCAGGTCCAGGGAAGAAGGGGAACCGGACCGTTTTGTCGACCATTTCGCGGCCGTGATCAGCGTCGTAATGTCGAACGCGTCACCAGTGACGTTGTTCTGATACAGAATAGAAATTCCCATTATGGAATCGTGAACACCTGTCCGGCGTAGATCAGATTCGGGTTCGAACCGATCACGCCTTTGTTGGCGTTGTAAATCTTCGTGTAGTCGCTCCCCTTGCCGTAGATCGCTTTCGCGATATTCCACAGGCAGTCCCCAGGCTTCACGGTGTAGGTTTTACTGGTTTGTTCCGGCGTTCCGGCCCTTTCGGGTTCCTGTGTTTTCGCCGGTTCTTCTTTCTTTTCCGGAAGGACGATTCTTTTCGGGGAAATATCCTTCCATTCGTACATCTTGATCGTGTAATACAGATCCCCCAGTTCGCCGGACCTTTCTTCGTATTCGAAGGAATCAATTCCCATACGAAGGTTACAGTCCAGGTCTGTTCCGGTGATCAGGAAGCGGACAGGGGACTTCTGGTCCCTTGCTTTCTGGATCGCCTGGACAATGCTGACGGGGTCCCTGATCTGGCCGACGGTATACGGCGCCTTCGACACTGGGAAGAAACTTTCCCAGGACAGGATTCGAAGACCTTTCTTTCGAAGAAGAAGAACTTCGCCCAGTTCAAGAACAGTCACGCGTTCGTTTTTACCAGGCGAAGAAACATTCAGTTTCGCCGGAAGGACGGGAATGTTGATTTCCCGTCCCCCGACGATCAGGGTCATTTTGTAGTTGCTCATTAGTTATACACCCCTTCCGCCGCCGCTGTGAATTCGTCTTCCAGTTTCTTTTCGATCTTGGTGACGACTTCGTCGACGTCGACTTTTTCGCTGATCTGGGCGTCCACCGCCACAGTAGGCGTCAAAGTGACGAAGTTCTGGACATAGCGCATTTCGGCCACGTCGCGAAGGAATTTCAGGTCTTCGTCGGCGATATTGACGTCGCTTTCGATAGAACCCACCGATCCGACACTGTCCACGTTTCCGACGTCATACTGGTCAGTATTCCAGTCGGACACGCCGGCGTCAGAATTTGCCTGGGCGGCTTCGGCTCTGGCGTTTGCGTAGGTTTCGGACAGTTGGGCCGTAGCGTCGGCAAGTTCTTGCTTCGCCGCTGAATATGTGGCGTCGCGTTCTGCCTGGGCGGCCTTGATGTCCGCTTCATATTGATTCAGGGCGTCGGCCCTTGCCTGTTTGGCGGCTTCGTTTTCGGCGGCCGCTGTCGTGGCGAAGGTCACCTGTTCGATCAGGCTGATATTGACACCAGGAATCTTGTTCAGAAGGGATATGAAGTCGTTAATGATCCCGATCGCGCCGTTAATCATGTTCTGAAGAACCGTTAAGACGCTGACCTTCATATCACCCATAAAGTTAGCGATTGCCACGCCGGCCTTCTGCCAACATAGCTTTAATTTGTCGACCAGATTCGCGATCCAGTTGTAAACCGCAAAGAAGGCGACCTTCAGGGCCGCCCAGGCCACCAACAGGGCCGCCTTGCAGATTTCCCAGGCGTTCTTCACGCCACCGACCGCCTGAATCATTTTGACCAGGGCGGCGATAACCACGCCGACCGCGATCGCGATCCAGAACAACGGGTTCGACAGTAGGGTTACAAAGAACGCCTTCGCGGCGCCGTTTGCGATCCATGTCGCGGCGGTCTGAATACCCAGGGCCACCGCGTAAGCGATAGCCGCGCCGGCAAGACCCCAGAAGATCGGGGCGATAGTGGACCAGTTTTCATAAATCCACTGGGCGCCGGCTCCGATCGCCTGGATAACAGGTCCGAAGGCTTCCAGGGCGATATTCTTCGCCAGGGTCCAGACCTGGGCGAAGGTCATAGGCATAGCGTTGAACTTCGCGTTGATTTCGTCGGCAGACGACAACATGGCATTTTTGACGATCGTTGAAGTGATCTGGCCTTCCTGGGCCATAGCGCGAATTTGACCAATAGGAACGCCCAGGTAGTCGGCGATCGTCTGAATGATCGTCGGCGCCTGTTCGAAAATGCTGTTCAGTTCTTCGCCGCGAAGGACACCGGAAGACATGGCCTGGGTAAGCTGTAACATAGCCGCGTCCACGCCGGCGGCAGATGTGCCGGCGATCGTGAACTGTTTGTTGATCAGTTCTGTAAACTGAATCAGTTCGGCGTTGTTTCCGAAGGCGTCTTTCGCCATAATACCCATTTTAGAAACGGCGTCAGCGGTTGTCTGGTAGGCCGCGCGTGAACGATTCGCGGACGCCATAATCATAGACTGAAGTTCGTCCGTGGTCTGAAGACCGTCGTTCATCAGATCAATTCTGGCCCTGGTCGTTGTCATAGTGTCCGCCAGATCAATAATCTTTTGAATACTAATGGCGGCCATTGCCGATCGTATATAACCCTTTACGCCCGACCAGACGTCTTTGACTTTGTTTCCTTTCTTTGCGGCTTCCTCCTGACGCTGATTGAACTGTTCGACGGCGTCGGCCGCGCGGTTGATCGCGTCAGTCATGCGGTCGAAGTTCGCATTTGCGGCGACTTGGTCCGAAAGGGTGTCGGTAACTTCCAGGGCGCGATTCTGTCTTTCGGTTGCGGCGGTCATTCTGCGAAGTTTGTCCGTCATGCCGTCGCGAATGGTCATTTGTGTAGCTATTCCGGCCACAGTTCATCACCGTCCTTTCTTTCCCTTCCGGTCCGCTTTCTTCGCTTTTTTCTTTTCCTTCTCGATCTGAAGGTCGATCGAAGCATAGATAAAGGCCCGTTCCCGAAGGGGAAGAGCCACAAGCTGACTGGGAAGGATTTTCAACCGGTGAAGGGCGTAATGTGCGTAGACGGATTCACCGTCCGCCTGGCTATCATCACCCCCACCGGTTATTAGTTTTTTGCTTCGTCACGAAGGTCGTTCACGTCGTCGGTGAACCCGTTGATCTCCTGGACGCCCAGAAGAAGGTCGATAAACTGACCAGGCTTCAGAAGGACGTCGATCAGTGCTTCGGCGCCCATGACGCCATATTTCGCCTGAAGGTCCGCGTCCTTGAAGTTAGGGTCCACAGTGCAAGCGATAACCAGGCGGTTATTGTAAAGGTCCTGATCGGTGTCAGTGGTCTTCTGGTGGGTCTTCTTATCGAAGGTCACTTTCTGACAGGACTTTCGAAGGGCCTTGTTTTCGCCTTCGGTGATAGACTTGATCGTGAAAGGCACAGGGAAGCCGCTGACTGCGACTTCCGCTGTTGCCTGTGCGTTTTCCTCGTTTGCCATAAGGAATTCCTGAAGTTTACCCATGATTTTTCCTCCTTTGAATCAGTCGTTTAGATTTTGGTGAACGCGGTCAGAATGTCGAAGTCTTCGAAAGTGAAGTCGACGTCTTCGTCCAGTGCGTCGTCGGAATCGCCGTCCAGTTTTGCCAGGACAACAGAATCCAGGTTACAGCCGATCAAAAGGGTCGACTGTTTACCGGCGGAAGATTCCTGGTCGTCGTTCTCGACCACCATGTCGAAATACACGTCGACGCCGGTTTCCTTCCACTGCTTGATCATAGCGCGGAACAGGGGCGTCATGTAGTAAAGGGTCATGGAACCGGCGCCGTTCGCGCCAGTGGTCTTGTGGCCAGTCATACGTTTTCCGATCGCCTTGATTTCAGACTTGCTCTTTTCGACGTTGGCTTCGATAGACTTCGCCATGAACAATTCTTCATTGTTGCCGTTGATCTTCGCGTATGCGCGACCTTCCTTTCCGGAAATGGTATCAGGTGCGTTCAAAGTTTTCACTGTCTGTCACCCCTTTCTTAATTTACGACGACAGTCATGTAAAGTTTTTCCATGCTGTCGTTAGGCTGAAGCGCACAGTCGACGGAAACGTCGCGTTTGCCGTCGCCCTGATTTACGGTAATATCAGCGCTGTCGAAATTGCTGATCGCGTCGATAGACTGATACTGAAGGGCCAGGGCCACCAGATCAGCCTTGAAAAGCTGACGACCGGTGTCGCTGTTGGTAACAAGGCCGATATAAGAATCGCCGAAGATACGGGCGACGTCGTTCGCCCACCCGTCCATGACACGGACAACGCGGTTAGAAGTCCAGTCGGCGGACATATTCTGGCCGATAGTTACCAGGCTGTTAATGTCAGTCAGAACACGCGCCTTGCCATAGTCGGCATAGAAGACGAATTCGCCGGCCTGGATAGCGGCTTCGAACTGGGACTTCGTATATTTAATATCGACGTCCACAGCGTCGTCGTAGGCGGTATTCGTCAGGCTTTCGTTGACCTCCGCGCCGGCGGAAGCGCCAGTCACCCAGGCGACAGCCTTATCACCGGTCACAACAGTTCCGTTCGTAAGAACGACGCCGTTCTTGACGTTGATCAGGCCCATGTTGTCGCCGTCGTACTGGTAAAGGACGCCGACGATCTTTCGACCTTCGTCGTCGCGAAGTCGCTTCACGAAGGCGGCGAAAAGGGACTTGATGTCTTCATCAGTGCCAGGATAGCCGATCACGTTGAAGGATTCGACTTCGAAGGCCACCAGTGCGGCGGTGTAGTTCGCGGCCTTGACTTCGCCGTTCGCGCCACCAGTCAGCGCCGTCGCGGTTGCGATAGACAGGGACGCGGCGGTTCCGAAGGTTACGAAGTTGTTCGCCACCAGGGACGCGGCGCCGCCGTCCTTTGCGACGGTCTGGCTGTCCATGACCATATCGTCAAGATAGGTCACGACGTCAACCTTTGTCGCGTCGTCGACGTTGGTGTTCACTGCGACCTTGATGTCGTTACCACGGACGCCGCCCCACTTTGCGGTCACGGTCATTCCGCCCACGGTTGCGGACGCCTTCGCGCCACCGCCATTCACACGGTAGATCAGAAGGGTCTTCGCGCGCTTCAGCGCTTCGCGGACCAGAAGAATATTCGCGTCAGTGGGATCGTAACCGAAGACCTTCAGACTGGACGCGTTGAAGTCAGTCGCGGTCATTTCGAAGACCTGGGATTCAGGTCCCCAGTTAAGTTCCAGGGGAAGGGCGGCGATGCCACGGCTTCCCATTTTGGCGTTGGTTCCCATGCTTACGAAGTTAATGTAAGCGCCAGGAAGAATCTTGTTCTGTACTGTGAAAGTACCTCCACCAATAGGCATAGGTTACACCTTCCTTTCAAGAAATTCGGTTACAAGCTGAATCGCCTGTTCCCGTGTATACTGCTGACCGTCCTTCAGGATCGCCATTACTGCGTCCCTGGGAAGGCCGAGCGTTTTTGAATTGACCAGTTGTTCTTTGCTGAAAACGGGCGCGGCCTGGTCGACCACGGCGTCCGCCTTTTTCTTTGTAGCCATTACGTTATAACCTCCGATCTGATCGTGTTGTTCTGGTCCAGATAATACATTGTCGGAATAACTTCCGGCGTGATCACGAAATAGAAGTCAGCGTCAAAAAGGAACTGGAAGACGCGCTGATCGTCGTCCTTCCTGGCGCTGATATTCTTCAGACGGATCGTCCGGCGGACGTCGGTTTCGACGCCGTCGACGACCTCTGTCTTTTCGTGAACCGAAAGGGTTTCGAATTCGTCGAACATGGTTTCGGCCCATGCGTTGAATTCCAGGTTATCCTTCGACGTCAGGAAGTAAAGGACTTCGAACTTGACTGTTCTTCGGCGGCGTCTATCCAGTTTCTTTTCCTGGGACGTATCGACTACCCTGACGAAGAAGTTTCCGTCAGAATCTTTCGGAATCTCATTGACGAAGACATGGCGATCGGACCATTGACCGACAAGTTTCGTGGCGATAGATTCCAGAAAATTATTCAGCGTCACGCCAGATCACCGTCCTTCACCTTGATTTCTTGATGTGTTGCATATACGGCCGGACGACCGACGACCGCGAAGTTCAGGTCTTTCTGACTGGAAGGATCGTCGCGCCCGAAGCGCTTCAGGACGATCTTGTCGCCAGGAAGGATCGAAAGGTCAGGTCCGGCGAAAATGACAGCGTCATAATCGACGTTGTTTTCTGCGTCTGTCTGTCCGCTACTGTCTGAACCTGTACACGAAAGCGCGCAAATGATACCAGAATAAATCACAGAAGGATCAGACGCCGAAATAGCGTTCTGACCCCTCTGTGGCGTGGTTCTTGATACCGTGGCGGTGTCTTCATAGGTCATTTCGATCGCGGCGCGCTCTGCGCTTGCGTTTCCGAAGGCCATAGAATCACCACCTTACTTTTCGATACTCGTTCAGGACGGTCTTCCACCCGAAGAATTCGCCGTTATCGGCGCCCAGGTTGAAGGTGTTCGCCGATCCAGACGATCCGGAACCCGTGGCGAAGGTGGTCTGAACGTCACCACGCTTCACAGAAGCCACAGGGCCGGTCGTGGCCGAAGAATTCCCCAGGCCGGCCGACTTGTAATAGCTGACACACATGACGACCAGGACGTTTTCCAGGTCTTCCGGAAGGGTGTCCCAGTTGATGTAACGAAGGACCATTTTTTCGACGGTCTGGATCACATATTCCAGGATCGCGTCATGGTCTTCCGCCTGAATCCCCAGAAGGGCCTTGACCTTCGAAAGACGGCTGTCGCTCGACATAAGGGTTCGAAGAACCGTCGCGCGGTCAGCTTCGGACAGGCCTTCCAGGGAAGATAAAATTTGATTCAGCATGATTACACCACCTTTCGGCGGTCCCGATTATTCACCCTTCGCGGCTTCGATCAGTTCGACGATCTGGGCCTTTGTGGCGCCGTCAGGAACCGCGATTCCGGCGTCCTGGGCGACTTTCAGAAGTTCGTCCTTGTTCATCTTGGACAAAGGCTTTTCGTCGCCCTGGGCGGCGTTCTGGCCGTCGTAGGGTTCGAAGTCGGGGTTCTTCTGAAGCTGTTCGACGACCATGTCGGACTTCGGTTCCAGGATTACGCCGGTATGCTTATTTTTGAACTTCATTGTGTTTCCCTCCTTGTGAATATGATCCTGGCCAGATTACGCCTTCGCGTAGTGGAAGATCAGGTCAGGGGTCAGGGCCTTCGTGCCGTAGTCGTAGAACATAGACACGCCGTAGTCGTTGGACAGAGGAATCTTTTCAGGCTCCTTGTAAGGATAGATTACGGCCGGCTGTGCGATAGCGCCGTCGATCATAATGATCGCGTTAGTGCCGGAAGGAACAAAGACGGAAGAATAGCAACGGACGCCGTGGAAGGTTGCGAAGTCTTCGGCCGCGCTGTCCACGTTGGCGTTGTGAACATTCTTGTCCAGGTGGTTTCTGATCTTGCCGTAGAAGGAAGGATCGCACACCAGGCGCATAATGTTACGAGGAACGCCGCGAACGTAGTCGTTCTTCACGGTTTCCAAGGTCTGAATGAAGGCTTCGACGATAGCTTCCACGTCGGTTTCGGTAGTGCTGAAGGAAGTACCTTCGTCGACCGCACACTGGAAGAAAGCAGTGTCGAATTCGGCCGCCACGGTGTCGACATGGTTGTCGGCGCGTCTGGCCATGATGTTACCCACGCCGAAAGTATCAAGGTCGAACTTTGCGGCTTCCTCCACGATCTCTTTGTGGGTGTTCAGGTTGACAGTGGTAGGGGGAACAGTGATCGCGCTACCCTTGCCGGCGGCTCTTGCAGTGCCGTAGTCCTGGGAAACGCTGTTCTTGAATCTCTTATACTCGACGGAACCGCTTGCAGGATTGCCAGTATAAGACTGGGACTTCAGACCGGACGCCAGGGTGTCCTTCTGAATGTTGCCGATCACAAGACCGGACAGTTCGGCCAGGTCGACCTTTGTTCCGCCAGTCTGGATCAGGGAAATAGCTTTAGTTCTTGCCATAGTAAATCACATTCCTTTCAAAAATATTTTTTGTGATTGATTACAGGACGACAGGGCCGTCCACTTTTGCGGCCGGTGCGCCAGGGGCGCCAGGTTCGGCCGGCTTCGCGCCCTTAATGTCAGGGGCGCCAGGTTTGGATTCCTCCTTGAACAGATAGGCCTTTGTTTCCTTGATAGGCTTCAGAAGGCCTTCAAGGTCTGTCTTCAGGGAACCCGTGTCGTCGACGTCGATCTTGTCCAGGTCCAGAAGGCCGATAATGTCCGAAGGGTCGTGAACCTTTCCGTTCAGGGCCATTCGAAGGGCGGCGTTCTTGCTGATCTTCTTGATTTCGGCGTCGTGTGTGGCCTGAAGGTTCGCGATCGTGGTTTGGGCGTTCTTTACGTCGTCGGCGATTTTGGCCGGATCGCCGGTTCCACCGATAGCCTTCAACGCTTCGGCGGCGGCCTTCAGGGCGTTTTCTGCGCTCGTTTTGCCGCTGTTCGCGCCGTTGTACTTATCGGCCGGAACGAAACTTCCGTCGTTTCCGATTACCAGATCGACGTCCTTTCCGTCTTTGCCTTTGCCTTTCAGGGCGGCTTCGACCTGGGCGGACAGTTCGTCGCCAAACAGGGACTTAATACCTTCAATGATCATGGGAACTCCTTTCACCGCTGTCTTTTCCGTGACTTCCACACGCTTTGCGGTTCCGTCTGTTCGCCGGACGGTTACGGCTTGAATTATATGAAAAAGACGCCACCTGGAAGGGTGACGCCTTAATCAACAGAAAAAGGGCATAATAAAACGCCGGCCTGTCGGTCGACGTCTTATTCGGGGTGATATTTGCATTTGATACAGGTTTCCTTCTTCTTGTCGTCGAATTTCTCCGGCTTCAAGTCTTCAGGAAGGAACCTGTCGGGGGTCGTGCCTTCGGCGACCATAGAAATATCGAAACATTCGTCGCCGGTGACCTGTCTTTGACAGATCGGGCAGAACACGGTCTTATTTTCCATTGTTCAATTCCTCCATAACCTTTTTGGTTTTCGGGTCGAATTCGTCTTTTTTGAAGGCGGTTCGGATCACCGGTTCACTGGTCTTCACATAGGCGGCGCCAGACTGTGAATAGTAATTGACGAAGGTTTCGCCGGTCCAGTGGCGGCGCTTCAGGGAAAAGACGGCGTCTTCTATGAACGACCGCGCTTCTTCCAGGGTGACGCCGTGGTTTCGTTCGGCTATGTGGCCGACGTCCAGGGACAGGGTGGAAACGTCCACCTTCACCGGTGGGACCCTGACGGTTCCATAAAGGCCGGAATTCTTGACGACCTTATAGACGCCGAAGTCAGCCTTCGTCGCTTCAGGAACGCGGCCCTTGTAGGAATAGAATGACTTCGTTTCGGCCCAGGCTTCCGGCTGACTGTATTTCATAGCCTGGAAGGCTGTGAAGCTGTCAGGGGCGTCAGCACCCAGGCGGTCGACGTATGAATCGTACTGTTCCAGGTCCGCCTTTTTATTATACAGCTTCTTTCGCTCGATTTCAACGGACCCCTGTCCATTCCTGGCCACCTGTCGATCATACCATTCCTGATAGGTGGTGGATTCGGGCATGGGTTCGCCGGAATTGAACCAGTCAAGGGCGTCTTCTGGGTCATGCTCGATCGTGGTACAGCGATCGTTCGGGTGCATAGGCGGATAATTGACGCCAGGTTTCGCGTCTTTGACCTTGAAGACCTTTCCGTCCAGGGCGCCGCACGTTTCACAGGTGCGCGCGTCCAGTGTGGCCATGTATTCATATTCTTCGACGCCGGCTTCGTTATAGGCGGCCCTGTCGGCTTCGCTGTGAATGTGGGTTGTTTCCGTCCGGATCAACCGTTCAGCGTTCTTGTAGGACTGGCCCATTTTGGCGGATAGGGCGGAAGACATGGTTCCGACATTCTTTCCCTGAATCAGTCCCTGGGTGATTATTTCCCTGGTATTGAAGACAAGGGCCTGTTTGTTCTGCCACAGGCGGTCGGAAAACATGGCGCCGGACCAGGGGTAAGAAACGGCCTGTTCGATAGTCGAAAGGTCGATCTTCGCGATTTCGTTGAAGAATCCGGCCCTGGATTGAATATCATAGCATTTTTTATAATACCCTTCGACGAACATATCCCCGAATTCTTCCTTCATCTGGGCGACACCTTTGTCGAAAAGGTCGTTCAGAATCAGGTCGATCTGGCCCTGTAAGGCTTCCAGACGGGAAATAGAACTGTTCGCCGATAAGGCGTCGAGCTGTGCAGTCAGAAGCGCCCTGGCGTGGGCGTCTGTGGTCTGGGCGATCTGGGCGACGTATGCGTCCAGGCTTGCCTTCCATTCCTGGAATTCCTTCCGGTTCAGAAGGCGGACGGCCTGATCGTATGTAAGGCCATACTTTCCGGCATACTTCGAATAGAATCCGTCGATTTCACGGCGGATCGCCTTCGCGGCCGTTTCGTATTCCTGGAACATTTTCGCCGAAAGACCGGCGCCGCGAAGATAGGCTTCATTCTCACGCTGTAAGGCGCGCGCGGCCCAGTATTCCTTATTCCTCATTTACGCCACCACCATTCAGGCCGGCGCCATTGTCGCCGCCTTCCTGGCCGGCGTTCGCGCCCAGGCTATTATTGAAAAGACCTTCGCCGAATTCCTCCATAGCGGCCTTCTTTTCTTCGTTGATACGGTCCAGTTCTTCGTCTGCGTCTGCGACCCAGGGGTGATTCTGAAGAATGGTTCGTTTCGACAGAAGACCGTCGCTGTTTCTGGCGTTGTTGATCACGTCAGTTTCATTGACAGGAAGGTCCATATTGAAGATAACGTCGAATTCTTCGTTCGTGAAGTCGCCCTGGCCGGTGATCTGAAGATAGACGTCAATGAACAGTTTCAGACGTTGGAATGTGTCTTTCAGTTCGGTTCCCAGGGAATCACAGTCCGCGTCAAGGTCCATATATCGGAAGTTGATCGCGGTTCCCGAAGCGTTCCCCAGTTCAGGGTCCTTCGTATCGACAGCGGCGGCGAAGTCATACACGTCGCGGCGCTGTTTATCCAGGAAGGCCATGACAGCGTCGATATTCAGGTCGGCCTGAAGTTTATCCACACCACCGTCGGTCGTGACCTTGATCGCCATGTGTTCCTTCAGGTCTTTCAGGAATTCGGCAAGGTCCTGACCGCCATAGTTGCGAAGGATATAGATGAACTTCGCGACGTCACGAAGAACGTCGGCCGTGACGGACGTCTGCCAGTTGATGTCGTCGATCAGGTCCTTAATGAAGTAACAAAGGGGAAGTTCTTCTTCGTTATACTTCAGCCAGGCGATCGGCGCTTCTTCCCAGTTGTAGGGTTTATCACCGACGACGAAGTGGGGTTCTGTGTAGTCATTGGATTCGTCACCGTGTTCCTTGTCGACGTGGAACTGACCGGCGCCGGTTCCGGCGAAGGCGTCAGTCTTGAACCACTTCACGCCGCCAGACCACCAGAATTCCGCGTGTGTGATAACGTGTTTTCTGGTTCCGATATAAATGATCTGGTCATAGAAACGAATGAAGGCGTCCAGTCTGGTTCGTTCTGCGTCCTTCCACAAGGGGATCAGTTCGTTCGAAGGGATTCGCATGAAGGCCAGTTTCCCGTCGTCGAAGTAAGGCTGAAGCCAGGCAATACCGGACTTCACAGCGCCCTTTCCCAGTGACTTAATCTTCCGGCGGAATGTGGCGTCGAACACTTTGTTCAAGGCGTCGCCATAGGCGCCGTTCGCGGTGTCCACGGTCCAGGGTTTCGACAGAAGGTAGTTCGCTTTCTGGTCGACAAGTTTCTTCAGAATCGGGTGTTCGATCCTGGTGTTCGACCTGTTGGCGACGTCGTTCGTCTTCTTCTGGACGTCAGACCTGTTTCTGTAATAGGATTCAGCCTGAACAATATTCTGATACTGTTCGGACTGTTTGAATTCGCGAATTTCCTCACTGACGATCTGGGCCAGTGACATAGTCGCGTTTTCAGGGTTGGACAGGACAGCGTTGATCCGGTCCATAACCGATAGTTCAGCCATTTTTCACACCTCATTTCAAAACTTCGATAGCAGAACCGCGACGAAGGCGTTCCACAGAATAGCGAAGGGCGGCCATAGCGTCGTCCATGAATTCGACGGGTTCGTCGATATACAGGCCGGACGTGGCGTCCTTCTTCCATTTCCATTGTTGAACTTCCTTCAGGACATTTACACAAGACGGGTGAATGTGGATTTTCCGGCCTTTCAGCCAGTCAATTTGTGCCTTTACGCTTCCGGCTTCCTTCTTCACGGCGGCGGCTCTGAAGCCGGCCTTTTGCCAGGTCTTGATTCTGTCCGGTTCTGCTGAATCACAGAACATTTCGACACGTTGGTCGACCTTGTTCTGTTTGGCCAGGTTGATAATTTCTTCCGTGTCCTTCTCAAAGACATAGATTTCGGAACAGATGTAGATTTCACCGTCCCGTGATCCCACGCCCAGAATGGCGTCGGCGTGGTTATATCCGAAGTCCTGGCCATAATAGAAGGCGTCGAAGTTGGTCTTCGCCGTCGGGAAGTCATGGACTTCGAAGTTCGTCAGGATCAGGCCGCCCAGTTCGCCCCATTCGCCTTCACCGTATACGCGATAACCTTCAGGGTCTTCTTCGCGTCGGCGTTCCATACGTCGATAATACGCCGGATCGATGAACCGGTTCGTCTTATATGTGGAATGGTGGGCCAGAACGTCAGGATCGGCTTTGTCGAAGTATCGGCCTTTGATCCAGTGCGTCGCGCTGACGGGATTGAAGGTCATTGTGATCTGGTAGTACAGATTCGGGTTCAGGCCGTCCAGATTACCACGAAGACGGTCGTCCAGAATGTCGACGTCCTCAGACAGAAGTTCCGTCGCTTCCTCACACCATATCCACGTCAGTTTTCCGTTCTTGAAGGTGATCGACTTCACCTTTTCACGCTGTCGCTGATCCTTGACGCCGCGAAATATGATTCGGTTTCCGGTGATCTTACATTCCAGGGACAACGGGTTCAGGTTGACCTTCCAGAAGCGTTCGGCATAAGGACCGAACATTCTGAAGATCGCCGCCTGTAATTCTGCGAAGGTGCTGTCGCGGTTCGTTTCTTCGATCTTACGCACGACAAGAAGGTTCGCGCCGGTATACGCCGGATCAGATAACTTCGCGATATAGTCCTGGGCGATATTCACGGACTTTCCTGAACCGGCCGATCCCTTCAGGATTCTATAACGGCCGCGCCATTCGTTCACCGGTCGGAATACAGGGTTAAACTGGGCCGACGCTTTGAACTCAATCTTCGCCGCCGTAGTCATAGTTGATCACCACCGTTACAGGGACATTCGCGTCCTGACCGTCAGTCAACAAGCCGTATTTTCTGGCCAGAAGTTCACCGGCCTTGTTTACGTCGCTGACCCTTGTCGGGATTTCCACGACCAGGCCTTCTTCTTGTTCTTCAGTGACCTTCTTCCCGTTATCGTCGTAATAGGACCGTTTCTTCTTCACTGTCACCACGACGTTTTCACGCGCTTCGCGGCGAAGAATCGTCGTCAGGGTTTCCAGGACTTCAGTCGCGTCAGCGATCTTCTGGGATTTGATTTCGCCCAGTAATTCGTCTATACGCGCGCGAATGTTATCATTTGTTAGCAATCTACTTGAAACTGCTCTCGCGGATCGTTCAGAATATCCGGCGCGAATTGCGGCCTGGGTTGCGTTCTGGTCGATAATGTATTCGTGACAGAATAGGTCCTGTCGGTCATTCAGCATAATTCACACCGTCCTTTCTGTATAATCAATGAATGGGTACAAAAAAGACACTCCCGAAGGAATGTCTTCAATGTACCCTATTCAAAGGAGGGTGGACTTTCAGTCGTCCACGATACCATAATACCATATAAAAACGGCCTTGTCAGTTGCACAGAGTTGCAAACAGTTGCAAACAGTTGCACATAGTTGCATATTTTTTATATTTTGGTGCGGACAAGGGGATTCGAACCCCTATGGAATGAACCACGCGGCCCTGAACCGCGCGCGTCTGCCAGTTCCGCCATGTCCGCGCGTTGTGCCTGGGTGTTCCAGGCACGTTTCAGGCTATGAAAACCACTTCGACCGTTCGGCCCTGTTGAACAGTTTGTTCAGGGCGATTTCTCTTTGACGGTAGACTGTGGTTCTGTCCACCTGAAGGAATTCAGCGGCTTCTTCGTATGACCTATACGGGTAATACAGGGCCAGAAGGACGCATTTTGAACGGGTGTCCAGTGTCAGGACCAGGGACCGGACTTCTTCGATCTGGCGAAGCTGACGTTCCAGGTTCGCGATCGCTTCGTCTGCTCTGGCGCGCCGGCGGTCACGTCGGTCGACCATTCGGACCAGGTTCCCGTCTGGGTCTGGTGAAGAAGCGCGGACGCCCGTCGGGTTTATGGCCGTGGAAGGATAGGCGCCCGACATAAGTATTTCTTCCAGATCGTATTCCAGGGATTCCTTTTCGGCGGAGATCTGTGCTTCTATGACGCGCGCTTCCTGGTCGTGGTTCCGAAGTATATCCATGACCCTTGTTCTGACTTGACTTTCTTTCGGTTTGTCCATTTTTCTTCACCACCTTTCCACCACGTCAAATTAGAATGGAAGGTCCCCGTCGTCAATAGGGACTTCTTCGAACCCTTCCGAAGCGAAGGCGTTCGCGGCATAACTGCCGACTTCGGCGTCTTTCTTCGCGTCAGCGAAATAGACGGAATCAGCCAGGACTTCGACGGCCTTTCTTTTGTGGCCTTCGTTGTCTTCCCAGGTTCGGGTCTGGATCGAACCGACGACGGCGATCCTGGTTCCTTTCTGGAAGTGCTTCGAAATGAATTCAGCGGTCTGTCGCCAGGCCACGACGTCAATGAAGTCGGCCTTCTCTCTGTTGAAGCGGCGGTCGACAGCCAGGGAAAACGACACGACGGCCGTTCCCTGTGGGGTATATTTCAGTTCTGGATCGCGTGTCATGCGGCCCAGAAGTTGACATTGATTCATGGGGTTTCCTCGCTTTCGGTTTAGAATTGCTTCCCGTGTTTATACGGGCGGCCTTCGTTGTAGGCCATTTTCTCACGGATCACGGCGTCCAGGTCGATTCCCAGGTGTCCGCAAAGGTCCGCGATCCTGATCACTGCGTCAGCCAGTTCGACGGCCACGCCTTCAGGTTTCTTGCTTCTGGCGGAACACGGCGCGTCAGGGTGTTCAGGGTTATAGATTCGACTTCCACAGGTGACGCCTTCTTCGTCGCGATCGTCGACGCATACGTGGCCGGCGTTGCATGGGTAATAATGGACATGGTTTCCGGCGCGTTCTTCTTCCAGTGCTTCAGAAAGTTCACTGTGGATCAGGGCGATAGCGGTTCCGAAGTCCAGGGGCGGATTCCAGAAGCCGTGATTCACGGCGTTTTCGTGGGCCTTCTTGACCATTTCGTTAATTTCCATATTGTTTCCTCTCTTTCGCCAGTGTGGCTTCCAGTTTTTCGATTCTTCGGTGAAGTCTTCTGTTTTCTTCGTTGGCCGCGATCAATTCGGCCGACAGCTTTTCGACGGTTGCCGTGTTTCTGTACTGGTGACGGCCGACCACTTCGCAAAGGTAGACGTCTTGTCCACCCTGGAACTTGCTTCTGGTTTCTGCGATCTGAAGGATCACTTCGTCGGCGTCGCGGATTTGTTCAAGCGTCTTCAGGACGAAGCGCGACTGTTCGTGTGTCTTGATCATCTTTCAGCCTCCTTCACGACGCGGATTCTGACTTCCTGGCGGCCGAACTGAAGGGCGTCGGCGTGGTCTTCGAAGTAGACGTCGATCTTCAGGCCCTTAATGGCGCCGCCGCGATCCTGGACTATGTATTCCCCCAGGCCTTCGACCTGAAGGACGGTTCCAGGCGGATAGACGTCCCAGTGAGCGGCGATCGTGACGCCTTCCTGGGCGATAGCGCCCGACGCGGTGTAGACGATACCGTTCGGCCGGTTTTCGGCCCACACGCCACAGCATTTTTCACAGGGACAGTAAGCCGTCGCCGTGACGGTCGTCCAGGCTTCTTCTGGGTCCGGTGGGGGAAGAATAGTGGCGGACGGTTTAGACGTCGCCAGGGGCGCCAGAATTGCTTCCTGGGCGCCTTTTGTTTCTTCCTGGACAATTCCTTCGGCGGCCGCCGGTTCGGCCGCCATAACGAAGGACGTACACACCAGGACACTTCCCAGAAGCAGACACAGAAAATTAAATGTCAGTTGTTTCATTTCGGTTCACCTTCCTTTTCAGGGATCGCCTTGAAGCAGTCACAGCGGACCACGCGGTCGGCTTCGTCGGCATGAATGGGACTGGGAAGACCGGCGTCGGCTCTTTCGATACAGGCGATACAATAATCACCATGTCGGTTCTTCCGGTCGTCGTGTATTTCCTGAATGTTGTCGCACTTGCGACAGTTGAAGTCGTATCGCCATTTCTGGCGCTCTTTCTTCCGGCGGATCATATCGGCCCACCGTCCTTCATGGCGTTTTTTATGTCGGAGAGTAGATCGCGCGCCAGACAGTCAAGAACACCTTTTCCAATTTCGAAAAGATGTTTCTTTTCGTTGGAATGATAAGCGATCCTTTCCTTGATAATTTCCACAAGTCGGTTTTCTGGTATTTGATTTTCTCCATACACGGTTGACCATTGTTCAGCCATAGCCGCCGCGATTCCAGGGAACGTCTTACTTCGCACTTTTGCCCTTTGTTCGGCCGGAAGTTTCATTGTTTCCATGTGCCAGGGGTTGTCCGTTCCCTTGCCGTTTTTGTATTTAATTATTACGGGGTCGACTATATCTGTTCCAAGTCTTCGAAACTCTTTTGTCACCGCCTGACTTTCTTCACAGGCGATCAGTATCCTCATAGGCCCACCGCCTTTCTGGCGGCCAGGTTTTCGGCTGACCGCTGTTCACAGTAGGCGGAAAAGGCCATTCCGCGGATCACGTCGGGGATCAGTAAGACCAGGTATTCGTCACCGTAACCGTCTTCGCCCCATTCGCGGCCGGCGGACCGGTTCGCGACTTCCATTTTTCTTCTGGCGTATTGTTCGGCGTCTGCGAAGAATACGGGACACAGTTCGACGCCCAGTTCGGCTTCGACTGCGATCTGAAGATCAGTCTTTTCCATGCTTCAGACCTCCCTTCAGGTGATCCGGCATTTCGGCCGGAAGGACGGCCTGGTGGACCAGGACAAGGTCACTTTCGTCCACCAGGGAACCGTTGAAGAAGTGGACCAGGGCGCCGGTGGAAAGTTCGACCGCCTGGTTCGCTTCGGTTGTCTTTACATACGGCCAGTTGTTGTCTTCGAAGACGTCGCCGGCCTTCAGATCACCATATTTTACTTTCATCTTCGTCACCGTCTTCCTGGCCTTCGGCGATTCTGCGAAGGACTTCTTCGACAAGCTGTTTCGAAGTGAATTCGGCCAACAGTGCAGAATCAGAAAGTTCGACCTGGTCAGGTTCCAGGGATAAAGTGATCCCAGATTCCACATAGAAAGCCGGCCGAACGCCATAGTGGCCAAGGTACGCGTTGTAGCTGTCCAGACTGCCGTCAGGGTAGACATAGCGCGCATTGTGCGCGCGGCCGGCGTTCGGGGTGATCAGCCACCACCAGTCGTCCAGGGCCAGAAGGTCCTGTTCGCTGTACTTGCGGAACATAGCTTCAGTCAGAAGGGCGATCTTGTCCTGAATGATACCGTAACCGGCGCCGCCTTCGTGGTCTGCCAGGTCCCAGTCGGCCGTCAGAATGTGGGCGGAACGGATAGGTCCTTCAGCCTGGTCGAAAGCGGCCAGGAATTCGGTGTTCAGTTCCTTCCGAAGATTGCTGAAGCGCCAGTCGTTCGGGTTCGTTTCCGGCTTTTCAGGTCTGGTCTTGAAAGGCTGATCCGCGAAATGGCGGTCGGCGATACAGGTGTCGGCGATCAGAAGGGTTCTTCCGTTCGTGAAGTGTTCCAGAATCCGGACGTCGATCGGTCCGGCGTTGAATACGGTTCCAGGCGCAAGGTCCTTGATTTTAGCGTTTACCATTTGTTTTTCCTCCTTCGAATTCTTCGATCGTGACTTCGATTCGTGGGTCTTTCGGGTCCACGGCGAAGTCGTCTGTGAAATGCTCGATCTGGCCCCACCCGTCATTATCCAGGACGCCACAGTGGACCAGGCTGTCCTGAATGAACTTTTTCGCGAAGGCGATATTGTCCTTATCGCGACGACGGTTCGGTTCGATCCACAGATAGTGGATCACGACGGGGCGGTCGAAATGGACGCCGCGAAGCTGTGTCTTTACCATATAGCCGATCACGTTTTCGGCCTGTTTCTTCATGGCGGCAGCCTTATACTTACCCTTGACGGCTCTTTCGGCGTCAATGTATTCGTTTAACCCTGGCAGAAGGCCAGGAATGGTCAGTTTGTACTGTTTTTTCACTCGTCCACGTCCTTTCCTCACAGGCCCAGAATCTTTCGGGCCTTGTCACGCCGTTCGGCGGCGTTCTGGGTTCGCCTGGATTCGCCGGCAAGTTTCAGCTTGATCGGACACATTTCCAGGATTCGCTCATAGATTCGCGCATACCCCAGGGAAGGCGGATTCTGAAGGTCAGCCAGGGAAAGATTCGTGGTGACGATCAGGGGTTTTCCGGAACGGCTTCGGGCGTCTATGATGTTGAAGACCTGTTCGACGGAAAACGACGTGTCACGTTCGACGCCCAGGTCGTCAATGACCAGAAGGTCATAACGGTTCAGCTTGTCCAGGAATTCCTGTTTGTCTTCGCCGAACCCCTGGAGTTTGTTCAGGATTCGGGGAAAGTTCGTGACGCTGACCCTGACACATTTGTCGATCAGTGCGTTCGCGATACAACAGGCCAGGAAGGACTTTCCGGTCCCGACGCCGCCATAGAACAGAATTCCGATATTGTCGGCCTTCATTTCCTCCCAGTGGTCGACGTACTTCAGACAGACTTCGGACGTCTTCTGGTTCCGGCCGTCGTCCTGGTCGAAGGTCTGGACCAGATATGACGGATAGGTGATCCCGTCCTTTCGGCGGCGTTCACATTCTTCGCGGAATTTCCGCTGTTTTTCTTCGGCTTCACGCCGGTCACGTTCTTCGGTCTGGCATTTGCACAGGAACGGAAGGACCTTCTTCCCGTGTTCACCGAAGTCGTAAACACCTTCTTTTCGCGTGTGACACTTTCCGCAACACAGAAGACCTTCTTCGTCGCGATAGTCTTCGGGTTCAGGCGGATTGTTTTGTCTGTGGGCGGCCGCCATTGTGTCTATGGCAATATCAAACACGTTCTTCACTGCTGATCACCACCCAGAAAGTCTTCGCCGTCGTCGTAGTTTTTGGCGGCGGTCGGCTTCGGTGAAGGCGTTACCTCTGCGCGATCATATTCGTTCCAACGCTCACCGCGAAGGAATGTGGCCGGATAGGGAATGAAGCGACCTTCGTCCTTTGTCCACTGTTCAGAACGCTTCCAACGCTCGACACCCTGGACGATCTGGTCGATAAGGTTGTCGTCAGGCTTGATCTGGTTCCAGACCTTCACAGCGTCCTTCTTCCCGACCTTACGGGGATAAGCAGACCAGAAACGGTCAAAACCGTCGCGGCCACCGGCGCCGTTCTGCGCCGTTACTCGTTTTCGTTCCTCGTTTACGTTTTCGTTTTCGTTTACGGAAAAATCTGTTTGCATTTGCGCGCAAGTGTCAAATTCTTCACCTGTTTCCTGTTGTGTGCAAATGCTATCAAGGGAACACGGAAGCGGAAACTTGCTTTTCTGTGCGCGTCTGTTCTGGTGTTTGTCCCAGGACAGCAGTTTCAGGTATTTCTTGCCGTCTTCGGCGGCCGTGTATGTAGCCACCAGGCCGGCCTTGCACAATTCGGAAAGCCAGGAAGCGACTTTTCGTTCGGTCGGGACGCTCAAAGGGAACAGAAGTGAAGCGATAATCTTCGGGTTCCCGTGGTACAGGCCGAAGTCGTCCGCTTTGACGATCAGACGATAGAACAGGACTTCCGCTTCGGCCGAAATTGTGGCCAGGTTTTCCGACGTGCAGATCGATTCTTTCAAAATGCGACTTGGCATTTCTTACACCACCTTTCAAGCGTTCTTCTGGCAAGCGCGACACATTTCGCGGCCATACTTTTTCATAGAATATTGCTGTTCGGCGGAACTGATAGGTCCGCCACATACAGGACACACAGGACCGGCCGTCTGGCCGTTATTCTGGGCCTGTGGCGCGCTTTGCGGTGCGCGGTTGGTAGTTTGTCCACCCTGGGCCGGTGCGGCGTTCTGTGGCGCGTTCTGGGCGGTTCTGGGCGCCTGGGTGTAGCCGTTCATATTGAAGCGGACAGCGCCGTTCCGGTCCACGATCACCAGGTCACAGATTTCGCGGCGGTCGTCATAGGCGATCTTCGACACCTTGAAGCGTGTGTTCGAATAGCACTTGAAGACTTCCTTGTTTCCCTGGCGTTCGGAATAGAATTCGTTGTCAGCCAGTTCGACATAAATGAACGGGCCGGTGTAAAGTTCGCGGCCGATCCCGACGTTAAAGCCGGCGCGTTTGAAGGCGTCTGATGCCTGGCCTTTTTCCTTTTCGGTGTTACTCTCGACACCGACGTCCTGTTTCCGGACCCAGGTCTGTTTTTCTTCGTCCCAGATGTCGATCGAACAGAACAGGTTCCCGTTGATTACTTCGTGGGTTCTCTGCCAGTTGCCAGGACCGAAGACCAGGTCCAGGATTCGCATATCGACACGGGCGTCCTTGTAAAGCAGAAGGACCGCGCCGACCTTGCCGGTCTTCGCTTTGCTGACAGACTGAACGCGACAGTCAATGTCCTGTTCAGTCAGAAGGGGAATGGTGAATTCTTTCATGTCGCCGCCCCCTTACTTGATCTGAATGTTTCGGTTTTCGATCAACGACGCGCCGGTGATTTCCTGGCCGGCCTGAATTGCCTTCTTGATCGCCGTCTTGTCCGGCTTCGTGGACACGGTTTCCACGATATAGTCAGCCGGAAGGGCGCCTTCGTCGTCGATACTTACCGCGACGGACTTTCTGAAGGACACGCGGACCTTTGCGGTTTCGACCTTCTCGCGGCCGGCGGCGTCCAGACAGGAAGTCAGATACTTCTTCATGTTGTCAACCTTACGTTCTGCGCTCTTTCTGCGCTCTGCCAGGCTCGATTCCTCTGTCTTCAGGGAACCGATAAAGGCTTCCAGGTTCTTAATGTAACAGGCCACAGATTCGGCCTTTTCCTCAAACACACCAGCCAGGGCGTCCACTGCTTCGAAATTCAGGATTTCGCCGGTTTCTTCGTCGACCTCCAGGCGGTCGAAGGCTTCCAGATATTCACGGGTGATTTCATACAGGCTATTATTCATTCGGGGAACCTCCCTTCAGGACGGCCTTCGCGTCATTCAAACAGTGACCCAGGAAGGCGATCACGTTGTTCACTTCTGCCGGAAGATCGGCGGTTTCAAGGGTCTTGAAGATTTCTCCGGACACGCTGTCCAGGATCGCGGCGGCCTTGTCAGCGCCGGCGGCCTTTGCTTCTGCTTCCTTGAAGCGGTTGAACCAGTCGGTCGAACTGCGACGTTCATATTCCAGACTTTCGGTCAGTTCGCGGTTCTCGACCAGGATCTTTAAGGTAAAAGCCTTCACGGCTTCAGTGTCATAAAAATTCAGCATTGAAATTTGCTCCTTTCTGTGCTATACTATTTACAGGTATTTTTGGAATGGGCCGTTTCGGTTGTTGTGGTGACGACGAAACGGTCTTTTTCTGTTTCTTCGATCGTGATTTTCTTTTCACCAAGAAGAATCAGGCTTTTCACAGCTTGTCCGACCTGGACGGGTGACAGTGTCGCGGTGTACTTCATGGCGTTTCCTCCTTTCCTTGCGTACTGGGAAGGCGCCGGCCAGAAGTAGCAATCCGGCCCAGATGAACATAAACCCGAACATTCTGACCGTTCCTTCCAGAAGCGGAACCGTGTCACATTCGATCGCGCCGGCCGACCCTATCACGGCCAAGAAGGCGAACACCGAAAGAAGCGACGCCGTGTTCCTTATGGCCAGGCGAATTCGGTTCCGTTTTCGCCTGGCGGCCTGTGATCGCGTCATGGGTTGACCTCCTTTCGTCTTCTGCCACGACGACGAATATTTTCCTGGTAGGTCTTCTGTGCCAGAACCGGATCGTAGGCCGGACGCTGATTCTGATCAAGTTCGCCAGTGTCGCCGCGCTTCAATTCACCATAAAGCGTCTTTTTCGGAACGCCGACAGCTTCAGAAATTTCGGCGGTGGTGACGCCTTTTTCATACAAAGCCGCGATCGCTTTTCTGTCGTCGAAGGTGATAGTCTTGTATGTTGCCACGTTTTCACGCTCCTTTCTCGGCCGTTTTGGGTATAAAAAAATTAGACTGCGAAGTTCGTCTGAACTTTGCAATCTAATGTTACACCCTACAGTCCCGGATGAAAAAATAATTTGTATTGCTTTTCCCCGAAACTTGTGTTATAATATTCATTATTTTTAAAAGAGAGGTTCCTTTATGGACTTTTTGAACACGCTGCTCTTCTCTTCTCCGCTGTCCTTTGAGACAGTTGTTTTCCGATTACTTATCGCCACCTTGTTCAGCGGCGCTATCGGCTTTGAACGCGGATTCCGCGGCAGAGCCGCCGGCCTCCGTACGCATATTCTTGTGTGCATCGGATCTGCCGTTACCGTCATGACTGGAGTCTATGCGGTTGAGGTTCTCGGCTACACCGGTGCCGATCCCCTCCGAATTGCCGCACAGGTCGTTTCCGGCATCGGTTTTTTGGGTGCCGGCACGATCCTCGTCCGCGGTAAAACGATGGTAACCGGACTTACCACCGCCGCCGGCCTATGGGCAACAGCTGCGATCGGCATCGCCTGCGGTCTCGGCTTTTACACAGGCGCACTCGTCTGCACTGTGATCGCTATGTTCTCCTTTGCGCTTCTCACCACATTCGAGCGCTCGGGCAAGCACGGCAAATACAATACGAAGATCTATATAGAATGCACCGATGCCGCTAAACTCAACGAGCTCATGGATACGCTCACGAAAGAACATAGACTGTGCGAGATCGAAATCACCCCGCCCCGCACCGGCATCGTAAACCATATCGGCATCGAAGCCACTATGATCCTTAGAAAAAAATCCAACAAGCCCGAACGGATTGCAAAAATTGCCGCTTTGGACACCGTTCTGTGCGCCATTGAATCAGTATAAAAAGGAACTCTGCAAGCTCGAAAATTATTTTTTCGAATTTGCAGAGTTTTTTTAAATTTATGCTTGACAAACAAACAAACATGTAGTATAATATTAACCGTTCCAGGGAATGCGGAAGTGGCGGAACAGGCAGACGCGCACGTTTGAGGGGCGTGTGGTTCACACCGTACGGGTTCAAGTCCCGTTTTCCGCACCACGAAAGAGGAAGCACAAATGTGCTTCCTCTTTTTGTTTTTGAGGAGGGACTTGGATAGCCGGTAGCGAATGACTTGCCGGCGTCAGTCTGAGCCAACCACCTCCAATATCTATAGCCACCTTGATGCTGTGACGAAAGCGGACACCGGCGCGGCAATGAGTAGGGCGCTGGGGTGAAAAGGGTATAAGGAAGGGGCTGACCTTGCGGTCAGCCCCTTGTACTATTCGATAAATTGGAATTTGTTTTACATTAGAATCCAAACAACACCATTCCAAGCACACCCGAGATTACAACGAGCAGAATGGAGGAAAACTCTTTCTTCTTGAAGCGTTTCCATACAAGCGGAACGGCAACTACAACGGCAAGCACCACGAATGTGCGCCAATCGAATGCGAAGTGGATATTCTTGACGGTATCAATACCAAAGAATACGGTAAGCGCCATCGTTACGGCAACCGAGAGGATCAGTCCTCCGAGAGCCGGGCGCATACTTGCGATGAAGGTCTTGACGGGCGGATATTTCAGCAGATTCTTGATGAATGCCGCCACAATTAGAATAACGATAAAGGACGGTAGTACCACGCCAATCGTTGCGAGAAGTGCGCCGAGGAAGCCACCTTGCTCATAGCCGATATAGGTTGCCATATTGACGGCAATCGGTCCGGGGATAACGGTTTCAACTCCTACGAAGTTGAGAAGTTCCTGCTCGGTCATCCAACCGTATTTGAGAACGGAATCACCGATGAGAGAAAGCATAGCGTAACCGCCGCCAAAGGCGAATGCGCCAACCTTCAGAAAGGTAAAGAACAACTGCAAATAAATCATTTCGTTTTCTCTCCTTTCGCGCGTGTTTTCTTAATGAAGAATATCGAAAGTCCGAGAACGCCTGCGGCAAGAATGAACCACACCGATGAGATGTGAATGTCAAATAGTGTGCAAAGTATCATTCCTATGCAAGTCACAGAAAACACGATAATGTTTTGGGGCGTTTTCTTCATCTTTTTCAGCATTTTAAGACCTGCCGATGCGATGAGATATACCACGCAGATCTGAATGCCCTTGAACGCCGCCACCACGAGCGTAATCTCCATAAACTGCTCGTAAAAGAGCGATACGAGATACATAATGACAAATGACGGCAGACACATACCTACCGTTGCCACTACCGCGCCGAAAACGCCCTTGAGCTTGTAGCCGATGTAAGTCGCTACGTTAATAGCGATAGGTCCTGGCGTGGATTCCGCAATCGCAACCACGTCGAGAAATTCATCGTGGTCGATCCAGTTTCGTTTTGATATAAATTCATTCTCAAGTAATGCGATGATGGCATATCCGCCGCCAAAGGCGAAACAGCCAATCTTGAGCATTGACAGGAATATTGCTAATAAGATGCTCATTTTTTTACTCCAATAATTGTCCGTCAAATTCTTATTTATCGAACTGTTTATAGTGTAAAATCAAGACCGCAATTCGTGAGAACTGCGGTCTGTTT
>JAZKXO010000124.1:0-1112 GCA_045611685.1 Eubacteriales bacterium
TCAGCTGTGAGGTATACGTGCGGCTCGGACATTTGACCGGCAGCTTCTTCTTCCTTGGTTTTGTCGTGGCCGCCGATTTGTGCGTTCACGCCGATGTAAATTTCCACCTCGGGATAATCCTTGAAGAACTCGGTGTACTGCTTTACATCAAAGAAAGTCTCGTGTCCCTGGTCGGAGATGATGATGCGGTCCACCCAGCCCTCTTTGACCCAATGCTTGTAATCAAGGCCGGCCGGCGCTGACTTTGTAGCCGTGGGGTTGGAAACGCGGATGCACAGCTTTTTGCCCTCGGGCAGATTATCGCGTACGCGCTTTACAAATTCGTTGATGATGCGGGTGCGTTCGTTTACGTCGGTGCATTCGTTGCCGAAGATAAGCGGATAGCGGCCGAAGTCGACCATAATACCCGTAACGTTTTTGGAGGACGCCATTTCCATCAGCACGCCGAAAATGTAGTCGCGGTAGCCCTCGTAGTAGTAGCTGAGCTCAACGCCGCCTTCGCGGATCCATTCGGGATACAGCTGGAAGATGGAGCCGTTAAAGTACTGTCCGCCCGTGGAGGTTTCCGTGTAGTATGCGGACATACGGAGGGAGGCATACAGCTCGCCGTAGTTGTTTTCGGCTATGTAGTCGGCGAGGATCTCGTGCGGGATGCCTTCTTTGTTGAGGTTTCGGATGTTGTTGAGATAGCGTCTGTCTGCATTGCGCATCGGAGAATCCGTCCAGTCGATGACGTCGCCGTTTTTATCAACAATGGTCCAGTTATCCTCGGGCCATTTCTCCTCGGGGACACCAAGCTCGGCGAGGCGCTTTTCGATAAGGGTCTTTTGGGTCTGGCTCGGATAGTTGAGCATACCGGTTACCCACATCGTGAAGTTGTACTGTCTGAGATCGATCGTGTCTCCGTACCGTGTAACGTAGGAGTCGATCAGCCACTCGGCCGTGCCGCGATCTTCGCCGCCCGTGTACATAGAAAAGCCGTCATTGTCCATGATCATATTGTGCGCATCATTCCGGACGGCGTATTTTTCGTACATCTCATCGGTGATGGGTACGAACTTGACGTACGCGAGGCGGGCGGCGGAGCCGACCGTGTTGGAGATCGTGATCTC
>JAZKXO010000125.1:0-2342 GCA_045611685.1 Eubacteriales bacterium
ATCGGCTTTACGCGGGGCTTTCTCCTTTCTCCCCCGCGTGGCGGTGCGCCGGGCGTCCCCTCCTTCGCCCGGCCCACCTTAGTATGGAGGTATCTATATGCTGAAAGAAACGCGGCTTGCGCTGCGAATCACAACCACCGCTTATGATGCGGAACTGGCCCAGCTTATCATGGCGGGCGCGAATGACCTGACGCACTCCGCCGGTGTGGCCGTTGAAGGCGTTTCGCTGACGGTTGCATGGAATCAGGGCGTTGCCTCCGTTACAGATTCGTCCACCATCACGGACGATCTCATTATCCGCGCAATCATCACTTATGTGCGGATGCGCTTTGGTTCACCGGACGATTACGACCGGCTCAAGGCGGCATATGATGAGCAGAAAGCACAGCTTCAGACCGCAACCGGGTACGGAATACCCGACGATGAAGGTGGTAACGAATGATCCGCGCGGACGTGATAACGCTGGTCGGTGAAACCCCGTCCAGCCACGGTATGTATGATACCTTCACGGCGAACGAACGGCAAGTGTTTGCGGAACGGCGAAGCGTCGGTATGCGCGAAGCGTATCAGGCGTTGAGCGTGGGCTTACACCCGGAAATCGTGTTTCGGCTTGAAATTGCGGAAGATTACCAGAACGAACGCCGGCTGGTTTGGAACGAAACGGCTTACAAGGTCGTTAGAACATATCTGAACGGCGACGGCATCGAACTGGTTTGTGAGAGGTGGACGGGCGATGTATAGCGAATTGATCGCACTGCTTGTGGCTACAAAGATTCCTTGCGCGGAGGGCGCGTGGAACAATGCGCCGCAGACCGGCAGTTATATCGTCTATTCGCTTGACGGCGAGGGCGCGACGCTTTGGGGCGACAATATGCAACAGCATCAAGTCATCCTCGGCAGCGTTGACCTGTTCTGCCGCACAAATGACCGCACAGATTTCAACGCCGTGCAGGATGCGCTCAAGGCGTCCGGGTTAAGCTGGGATTTGAACAGCATCCAGCATGAAACGACAAGCCGGCAAATCCATTATGAATGGGTTTTTGAGATGGAGAAAATCTGATGGGCATGACCATTGAAACCGACCTTTCCGACATCGCCGCGATGGTTGAACGTCTGGACGGGGCGGCGGACAAAGCGGCCGCGAAGGGCCTGTATAAAGGCGCGGGAATCGTTGCGGACGCACTCACGGCGGCGATCGGCAGCATACAAACGGAACCCTTCCGTTATGTGCGCGACGGCGACCCGAAGAGACTTGCGTCACCGCAGGAAAAGGCCGCGCTCGCAAACGGGCAGTTCGGCATAGCGAAGTTCAAAAAGAACGGGCTGGAAATGGAAACCAGCATCGGTCTGGGCAACGCCGGTTATATGCACATCATGGGCACAGGTTCCCGGAGCAGCGGCAAAACGACGCCGGTTCCGGTGATCGCGCGCTCCATCGAAAGCGGCACAAGTTTCATGCAGAAGCAACCGTTCATGCGAAAGGCTTTTGCAAAAACAAAAGGTTCCGCCGCGGACGCGATACGGTCGACAATGGAGGCCGAAATTCAAAAAGCAATCGACCAATGAGGTGTAACATATGGCAAGAATCGGAATGAAATACCCGGTGTTCGCGACGGAGGCGACGTACACCGCGGGAACCGGGATCACGTACAACGCCGGGCAGGTGCTTTGTCACGCGATCTCGGCAAACGTGACCTACAATCGGCGCAACAATCCGTTGTATGCCGATGATATGAAGGTCGAAAACGACAAAGGTCTGACGGATTATACGATCGCTTTTGAAGGCGACCGGCTGCCCGACGATAAGCGCGCCGCGCTTCTGGGCGAAACGGCGGCATATAACAGCTCGACGCCGCCGGCGATCACGCACTATATTGTCAATGATGACAATCCCCCGAATGTGGGCTTTGGTTTCTATCAGGTTTACATGGAGGATAACGTCACGAAGTATGAGGCGTTCTGGTTCCACCGTGTGCAGTTCGCGCTCGATAACGAACAATCGCAGACGAAGGGCGAACAGATTCAGTGGGGCACGTACTCGCTGACCGGCACGGGTTTCGGTGTGCAGCTGGACAACACGAACGGCACTCAGTTCTTCGATCACATGAACTTTGCGTCCGAAGCGAGCGCGATCGCGTGGCTGAAGACGCGGGCCGGTATCACCTGATGCGGCGCGGGGTCTGAACGGCGGGAACGTCTGGCAGACCCCGGTCATTTTATAGCGGGAGGATAAGACAATGCCTGTTTGGCTTCAGACGGCGATTTCCATCGTTGTGGCCGCGCTCGCATCGACGGGGTTATGGTCTTTCATTCAGAAGCGCATGGAAAGCAAGGACGCGCGT
>JAZKXO010000126.1:0-33570 GCA_045611685.1 Eubacteriales bacterium
AGGTTTACAATCCGAAGACCTTCTTCCCTCACGCGGCGTCGCTGGGTCAGGCTTTCGCCCATTGCCCAATATTCCCCACTGCTGCCTCCCGTAGGAGTCTGGACCGTATCTCAGTTCCAATGTGGCCGTTCAACCTCTCAGTTCGGCTACCGATCGTCGGTTTGGTGGGCCGTTACCCCACCAACTGCCTAATCGGACGCGAGCCCATCTTACATCAATAAATCTTTGGTACACAGAACATGCGATCCGTGTACATCATGCGGTATTAGCAACTGTTTCCGGTTGTTATCCCGCAATGCAAGGCAGGTTGCTCACGCGTTACTCACCCGTCCGCCACTAAGTTATCCCCCGAAGGAAATAACTCCGTTCGACTTGAATGTGTTATGCACGCCGCCAGCGTTCATCCTGAGCCAGGATCAAACTCTCTGAAAAATTGTATATTAACCGGGTCGCCCCGGATAACATCGTAATCAGAGTTGTTTTGGCTCTATTACTAAATAAGAGTTACTTTTAAAAATTCAAAAGAATTTTCGGAGTCTTTTCTTGTTCGTCTTGTTGTTCAATTTTCAAGGAGCATCTTGCCGTCCCTCGCGGACAGCCTGTATATTATATCACCCCGCATCCCCTTTGTCAAGCACTTTTTTAAAGTTTTTTAAAAAATTTTTTGACCGGAGCTCGGAGCCGCTCACCTCGGGTGAGCCTGTTTATTATATCACACCTCCCCCCTTTATGTCAACCCTTTTTTTGAGGTTTTTCGGCGCAAATCAACTTTTTCTTGCATTCTTTCCGCGCCCGGACTGTGTTGACTTTTTCTAACATCTGCTTTATAATAGAAACGGGCAATCAATGTTCTATCTACAAACATCACCCACACTCCCAAACGAGAGTGTGAATTAACAGAATACAAGGCTTTCCAACACCATATAATAATGGTAGCAATTCACAGAAAATAATGAGAAGGATGCCGCCGTGCGGCTATGTATCACGATGACTTACCAAGAAACATACCAAAGATGGCTTACTGAAGAAACCGTCGACAAGGCAACCAAGGAAGAACTCCGCGCAATCACGGACGAAGACGACAAAAAGATGCGTTTCTCAGGCTACATGACGTTTGGCACAGGCGGACTCCGCGCTGTGATCGGCGCAGGCACGGCACGTATGAATCTGTACACCGTGGCACACGCAACCGAAGGATTAGCCAGAATCATTCAAGAAACTCCCGGCGGTGCTGAACGCGGTGTCGCAATTTGTTACGACAGCCGCCATTTTTCCGAACAGTTTGCACGTCGTGCAGCCGAGGTTTTATCGGCGCACGGAATCCGCGTATATCTCTTTTCCGAGCTCCGCCCAACACCTGTTCTTTCCTTCGCCGTGCGGCATTACGGATGCATTGCAGGCATCAATATTACTGCATCGCACAATCCCGCTGAGTACAACGGTTACAAGGCGTACTGGGAGGATGGAGGGCAGCTGCCGCCCGATCATGCCGCGGCCGTTTCAAAAGTAATTGAATCCATAGATATTTTTAAAGATGTACCTCTCCCCTCCGCGGCAGATTCTTCTTTTATTACTATGACGGATGAATCGCTTGATCTTGCGTATATGAAAAAAGTGCTGGCTGAAAGAGTAAATCCGGATGCCATTCCCGCCGTTTCAAGCGAGCTTGCTGTCGTGTACACGCCTTTGCACGGAACAGGCGGAACAGTAATCCCGTCCCTTCTCAAAATGGCGGGGCTCACAAGGCTCCACACGGTCGAGGCTCAAATGGCGCCGAACGGAGATTTCCCCACCGTAAACTTCCCCAACCCGGAGTTCCCGCAAGCATTTGCGCTCGGCGAGAAAATCGCAGAAAAAGTCGGCAGTGATCTTATTGTTGCAACGGATCCGGATGCCGACAGAGTCGGTGCTATGGCAAAAGACAAAAGCGGGAAGTTCCAATGTATCACCGGCAACCAGATGGGCGCCCTCCTTCTCGAGTACATTACCACCGCTTACGAAAAGGCGGGCACGATGCCGGTCGAACCGTACGCCGTAAAGACGATCGTAACGAGTGAACTGTCCACACGAATCTGCGAAGCGCACGGTGTGAAGTTCTACAATGTGCTCACCGGATTCAAATACATCGGCGAAATCATAAAGAATCACGAAGAAGAAGGTCGCGGCTCATTCCTTCTCGGGTTTGAAGAAAGTTACGGCTATCTGAAAGGCACTTACGCGCGCGACAAAGACGCCGTAATGGCCACGCTTCTGATTACCGAAATGGCATCCTACTATAAAACGCGCGGCATGACACTGATCGATGCGCTCGAAGAACTTTTCGAAAAGTACGGCTATTTCCGCGAGGAGGTATTCAGTATCGCCATGCCGGGGGTTAACGGACAGGAAAAAATGGATGCGCTTATGCGCACGCTCCGTGAAAATCCGCCTCTTTTGATCGGTACTAAAAAGATAGCCGTCCAAAAAGACTATCTGACCGGCACGATGACGGACATAAAGGCAGGCACCACGTCGGCCACAGGCTTACCGAAATCCAACGTTCTCCTTTACGAGACTGAGGATAGAAATATCGTTGCGGTTCGCCCCTCCGGCACGGAGCCGAAAGTGAAAGTATACGTACTCGCAACCGGTGAGGAAAACGATACCGCTCTTAAGAACGCGCATGAATGCGCCGACGCAATGCGCACACTTTTAGGTTAATAAAAACAAAAAAAACACCGCGTTCAAACCGAACGCGGTGTTTCATTATTAATAGGAACTGATCGGGAGGGACTCGTCGTCCTGCCCTTTTTCAATCTTACGGATCTGCACGAAATAGCTGTAACTGTCATTGACAACCACTTCAACACGATCACCCACTTTTCGGCCGATGATCGCCTGCCCGAACGGAGACTCTTTGCTGATGTATCCGCCGAATACGTCGTTTCGAAGCGTCGTCACGATGGTAACGACACGTTCTTCCTCCGTTTCTTCGTCGAACACGGTTATCTTATCAAAGATACCGGCTACGTCGGCAGCAGAATCCACCTCAATCACAATGGCAGTATCAATCATGGCTTTGAGATAGCGTATCCGACCATAGTTCTTGTTCAGTGCACGGCGAACCGAGTGATACTCGTCGTTTTCACTGAGATCGCCGAGATCGCGCGCCGCTTTGAGCTGCTCTTTCAACTTGGGCGTGATCTGACTCGTACGGTAGTCGATCTCCTCTTGCATCTTGCGGATATCAACCGCAGTCAATTCGTCATGCATAATCAGCGGCAGTAAACTTCGCGGCCGTCAACGAGAACGGTCTCGATGTTGATATCGTCGTCAAACAGAAGAATATCTGCGTCAAAGCCGGGAGCGATCTGCCCCTTGTTCACACCGATCATACGCGCGGGGTTGACCGTTGCCATTTTGACCGCTTCAACAAGCGGGACACCCGCATCCTTGGTACAAACGCGCACAAGACGGTCAGTGGTAGCGATGCTTCCCGCAAACGCACTGCGATCGCGAAGTTTGCACACACCGTCCTCGAGTATGAAGGCGACTGAGCCGTTAACACCCTCGGGCGCATCGATGCCCGCAACGAGAAGCGAATCCGTAACAAGGGCGATGCGATCCGTTCCCTTCAGCTTCACGATGAGCTGGATAAGTGTCGGCGGCAGGTGGCATCCGTCGGCGATAATCTCGATTTCCATGTCATCCCACAGATACGCGCACTCGATAACGCCGAGACGGCGGAAGCCGTGATCGCGCGTGATCGTGGACGTGCAGGAGTACAGATGCGTAATACATTTGCATCCCGCCTCGCGAGCACGGACCATATCGTCGTAGATCGCCTCGGTATGTCCGGCGGAAGGGGTGATGCCGTGCGCAACGAGATACTTACAAAACGAAGCGTCGCGGTCGCGCTCGGGGGCGTAACTCCAACGTGAGATGATCGGACCAAAACGGTCAATGATCGCTTCGTAGTCCGCAGGAATGGGATCAGTGATGAATTTCGGGTCCTGGCCGCCCGCCATCGACAAGGCGAAATACGGGCCTTCCAGATGCGCGCCGATGATATGCGCTTCCTTGCCTTTTTGCTTCTGGATCTCCATCGCCTTCTCGATTGCCGTAAGACCATACATGATCTTTTCTGGGGCAGCGGCAACCGTGGTCGGCAAAATAGACGTGGTACCGTGGGTCATATGGAAATGAACCGCTTTGAGAACATTCTCTGCATTTTCCTCAACCGTCTCACCCTTGGGGGAAGTGAAGTCCACGTTAACGGCACCGTGCGTGTGAATATCAATGAAGCCGGGGGAAACGTACAGTCCCTTGGCATCGATCACCTTATCAGCCGGCAGATCGTCCGCGGTAACGGCAGAGATCTTGTCACCGTCCAGATAGACGTTGGCGCTGATAATCTCACTCGGCGTGATAACACGTCCGTTTATAATCTTCGTTGTCATGCCAGCAGAGATGCGCTGTCCGCATCACAGTACATGATAGCGTTCGGATGACGGCGAAGAATGGTTGCGGGACAATGCTCGTCGATCAGATCCGTGGTGAGAGTTTCCTTCACTGCGGCAGCCTTGGTAGGAGCCGGCACGGAGCAGAAGAGATATCCGCCCTTGAACAGAGTGGGAACGGTCAGGGTGAGCGCGTGCGTCGGCACGTCCTCAAACTTAGCAAAGCAGCCGTCGTTAACCTGCTGCTGACGGCAAACGTCATCCAGCGGCACAGCCTTGATCGTTGCGGGATCGTTGAAATCGGCAACGCCGGGATCGTTGAAGGCGATGTGGCCGTTCTCACCGATACCCATGCAGACAATATCAGTAGGATATTTCTTCAGAAGCTCGGTGTAACGTGCGCACTCTGCTTCTTTGGTTGAGGAGCAGTCGATGTAATTTACGCTCTTGAAAGGCGCGTGAGCGAAAATGTGATCACGCAGATAGTTGCCGAAACGCTGGGGAGCGTCAGCCGGCAGACCGATGTACTCGTCCATATGGAACGCATTGATGCGGTTCCATTCGATATCGGTGTAAGTAAGGAGAGCAGCCAGCGTATCGTTCTGAGACGGTGCGGCAGCGAAGATCATGTTGATCTCGTCCTTCTCGGCGAGAAGTTTTACAATGCAGTCGTGGATATCGGCTGCGGCACCCTGACCCATTTCCACGCGGGTGGGATAAATTTTAACGGTAAGATTGTCTTTTACAACAGTTTTCATGAAATTAGTCCTCCAGACCGTACTTAACGGGAAGCGGATTGACAGCGTGGCAGATCTCGATCACACGGATAACTTCTGCTGCCATCTCAGGCGTGATGGAGAGAGCCTTGCCCTCTTTGATGTGTGCACGAATCATCTCGTAGAACTCGTGTACGGCAGAGGTGAAGCCGTCGCCGACAACGGAGCCTTCCTCGGTATGCCAGTTGAGCGTATCACCGGAGCAGTAGATCGGATCTCCGTTCTCGTTAGCAAGTGCTTCGCGGATAACGGGACGCTCGCAGTGTTCTTCGGGGATGATGTATTTGAGTTCGTAGTTGTTGCCCTTTACCGTGAGAACGCCGTTTGCACCGAATACCTTGAAGGTGTACGGGCAGGATGCGTCAGCGGAGTTGATCTCGATATCCATGAGGGGCTTGCCGGGAGCGGTAAGAAGGATCTTACCATAGTCGTCCGCGTCGCCGCTGGTAACGAGAGTGTCCAGGCGGGAGTAAGCAACGGTGGTGTAGGGATCCCAACCGAGAAGCTGGAGCGCCTGACCGATCGGGTGCGGACCGGAGTTGTATACGCTGCCGGCACACTTGTACTGAAGCGTCTGCCAGTCCCAACGGCGTGCAAAACCGGAGTAGTTGAGGTCAACCTGCTCGATTTTGCCGAGAACACCGGACTTGATAACGTCCTCAACCTTGCGGAAGTTCGGTGCAAAGAGAGACTGATGGAATGCAGCCAGCACCAAATTTCTCTTCTTGGCGGTGTGAATCAGATCCTGACACTCAAGCCAGGAAGCGCCGAAGGGCTTCTCGGACAGAACGTTGAAGCCGTGGAGGAGGCAATCCTTGGAGATTGCGTAATGCATTTCAGAGAAAGATGCGTTTACGATAAGATCAATGTCTTTGCGGTCGAACAGTTCACGGTAGTCCGCGTACACATCGCACTTGAAGGCCTCTGCTGCCTTTTCGCGGCGCAGCGGGATCTCGTCTACAATCGCTACTACGTTTACCGTGGTGTTACCGGGAGAGAGGAAGTATTTACCGTGAATATTACGGCCGCTTCGTCCCTGACCGATAATCGCTACATTAATTTTTTCCATTTTTTCTGCTCCTTTTGTCCATTTTGGATTATCAGTATCATTATACACTACCCCACTGTTGTTTTCAAGGCTTTTGGGAAAATTTCACATAAAAATACTTCTTTTTTGCGTGCGTCGGGACCGTTTCTCTTAAAGAAAAAAACACCCGCGCCGTTCGGCGCGGGAGAAACGATTGTTATTTTAGAGAAAATCAGTAAAACTCGTCAAATGTATTCTCAATGGGGTCTGGAATTTTCCAACTTATTACTTTGATTTTATATTCCTCAAAGATTTGCCGTTCATTCCTCACACCTTTGTCGACCAGCATATGAAAAGCTTCGTACCAAGGATTGTATTTCTTGAAAAATGACGGTTTCATGTACTTTTCGTCAATTTCATCCCCCATATAATAACCTGCAGCGCCTATACGACAGAAAACTTTTTCGTGTTTTCCTTCATACAAGAGAAGTCCAAATTCCTCCGTATCTTTCATATATCCGGACCATATACGCCGTTTTGTTAATTCGTCCCAATGAGAGTATTCACATACATAAATACCTGAAACCGTAACCACCTCACCATCGATCTCATACGTTACTTCAATGGGAAACTCACTATAAGTCACCCCCGGCTCGGGAGGTTCCGAAGTAGGGGATTGGTCTCCATCAAAAATCGCATCAATAGCCACATCAGCAATCAGCAGTGTAAATGGAACTGACACAATCACAGCGAAGGCCATATGAAGCACAAACAGAATGACAACCAAAATTGCCAATACTTTTTTCAGCACTGGTTTTATTGTTTTTTTGTCACTGGACATATTTGTCCTCCTATTAAATATCGGAGATTACATCAAGCTACTCTGCACCAGTATATTATCATATTTTTCGCGCATTGTCAAGAAAAGGCAGATGCTTTCACATCTGCCTTTGATTATTCAGAAAACGGACTCGGTTCCGCCCCCGTCAAAAACCTGTACGCGGCGCGGTATTCTTCCCGCTTCTTTGTGATCACGGGTGAAGCGAGCGAACCCCTGTTTTTTCGGACAGCGCGGATCATTACGTTTTTCGGCGTGTCTTCCGGATCGATAAATTCAAGCGCATCTGCCGTATAGCCCATACATTCGAGGCGCAATAAACGAAGCGCATCCGTTGCGGCATCGCAGAATTTGCGGCGGAGCACCGGGCGGTCGGCAATAAACGAAAGCGTTTCGCACGAGAGATTTTTGCTCAGTTCTCTTTGACAGCACGGCGTTGATAAAATCACAGCCGCCTGCCACCTCGCGGCGAAATCGAGCACAATATCCGTTGCCGTGTCGCAAGCGTGGAGCGAGATTACCATATCCGGCGGACGGTCGGGCGCATAATCTGCGATATCACCGCAGATAAAGCGCATCCCGTCATAGCCTAACTTGTCCGCCGTCTTGGCACAGAAATCCATCACGCTCTTTTTGAGATCCATGCAGACCATTTTTACGTCACGGCCTGCAATATATTTGAGCACGTGATACACAGCAAAGCTGAGATAGCTCTTGCCACAGCACAGATCGGCGATCTCAAGCATGCCGTCTTTCGGCAAGTGCGGGATCTGCTCCATAACCAGTTCGGAGAAGCGGCAGATCTGGCGGAATTTCGACTGCCGTTTATCGTGCACACGGCCGTTTTGATCCGAGATACCGAGTTCGATGAGAAACGGCTCTTTGCCGGTGAGAAGGTGATTTTTCAGGCGGTCGTTGCCGCCGAGGTTCGTCATCGCGTCGGAAATCCCCGCTGACACGGATTCTGAAAGTGCGCGTTTGAGAGTACCGGGAATCAAGGCGGTGACCCTTCCCTTTTTAGACATCATAAGCGATGCCGTGCCGTTTTTATCATTCAGATCTATCCGATAAAAGGCGGTGCCGAAATGCGCCGTTATGCGCTCTTCGATTTCGTCAAATGAAATATTCTCCTGCGAAACGCGCCCTTCGGAAAAGCAGCTTTCCAGCTGCATCACGCGGTTTTGGCGGATGACGCGGAGCGTGCCTTTGATTTTGAGGAGTTCCCCGCTCACGCCGGACGAAAACACAAGATTAACAAGTGTGCCGGCATGTGCGCTCTCCGTCGCCGTCTCGGAAAATTTCTTAACAGCGTCGCGTTGTTCTTCGTTAAAAGTCATTTCTTATCGCCCTTTTCCTCTGCCGGTTTTCTGTCCTTTTTCGTAAAGGACAGCTTGTTTTCCGTACCGCTGATAAGACGTTTGATGTTGGACGCATGTTTGAGAACGATAATTACCGTGATCGCCAAGGCAAAGATCATAACGATCTGCGGCGCAGGAAACCGCTCAACACGATTCATACGGTCAAGAACGAGCGGATAGATAAGGCAGCACATGACAGAGCCGAGCGAGATATACTTAGTAAAGCCGACCAAAATGACAAACATACCGATAAGAATAAGGCCGACCTTCCAGTTCGTCATAAGAATGGTGATCGCGGCAGTTACGACACCCTTGCCGCCCTTGAACTTATAGAACATGGGATATATGTGGCCGAGAATGCAAGCAAGACCAGCAATGTACGCACCGATAATGCCGAAGACGAGCCGTCCGAGGAAAGCTGAAACTACCGCTTTTGCGGCATCGGTAAGAAGCGTTGCGGCGGCGGCACCTACACCGTAGGTGCGGAGCATATTCGTCATACCGGCGTTACCGCTGCCGAAAGTGCGGATATCTTCGTGATAGAACATCTTTGATATAATGATTGCAAAATTGCAGCTGCCGAGAAGATATGGCAAAATCGTAATGGTGAGAAACGCAAGAACAATCAGCGAAAAAAAAGCAGCGCCGCTCTTTGTTCCTGTCTCTTCAAGGAAAATGCCGAGATATCCTTTATACATAAGTTCAGCGAAGGTCAAAACGGTGTCCTCCCGATTTTATTTTTCGTTTTCGTCTCCGCGTTGGCGGACGATCAGGCGAATGGGCGTTCCGTGGAAGCCGAACGTCTGGCGAAGGCAGTTCTCAATATAGCGCTGGTAGGAGAAATGGAACAACTCCACGCTGTTGCAGAAGAGGACAAACGTCGGCGGAGTAACGGACGTCTCCGTCATATAGTAGATCTTGAGCCGTCTGCCCTTGTCGGACGGAGGCTGAACGCGGCTGATCGCATCGGCAAGCACGTCGTTCAGCATACCGGTTGCCACACGGAGATTCGCGTTTTGCCACACCTCGTTTATGAGATCAAACAGCTTAGGCACGCGCTGTCCCGTTTTTGCCGAGATAAAGAGAAGCGGCGCGTAGGTCATATACGCGAGCGAATTATACACCTGCTTTGTGAAATCGCCCGTCGTCTTGTTATCCTTTTCGATAAGATCCCACTTGTTCACAACGATGATCGTCGCTTTGCCCGCCTCGTGCGCGATACCGGCAATCTTTTCATCCTGCTCGGTTACGCCCTCATTTGCGTCAATAACGAGAAGACACACATCCGCACGCTCCACAGCCATTTTCGCACGGAGCACGCTGAATTTCTCCACGCGGTCCTCGACCTTGCTCTGACGGCGGATGCCGGCGGTATCGATAAAATTATACTTGCCCGTTTCGTTTTCAAAACGGCTGTCGATCGCGTCTCTGGTCGTACCGGGAATATTCGAAACGATCATTCTTTCCGTACCGAGAATACGGTTCACAAGTGAGGACTTGCCCGCATTCGGTTTACCGATAACGGCTACGTTTATAACATCGTCGTCCTCCTCGGCGTCAAAGGATTCGGGAAGGGCTGCCAGAACTGCGTCAAGGATATCTCCCGTACCCGTGCCGTGAACGGACGAAACGGGAATCGGATCCTGTTCAAATCCGAGCTCGTAGAACTCGTAGAACTCCATAGGAGTGCGCCCCACAGAGTCGACCTTATTTACACACGGGATAATCGGCTTTCCGCTTCTTTTCAGCATCATGGCAATATCGCGGTCATCGGGCATAAGACCCGCCTGAATATCGCACATGAACAGAATCACATCCGCCGTATCGATGGCGATCTGCGCCTGGTCGCGCATCTTCGAGAGAATAATATCGTCAGACTTCGGCTCGATACCGCCCGTATCAATGACGATCATTTTTCTGCCACACCATTCCGTTTCACCGTAGATACGGTCGCGGGTTACGCCCGGCTCGTCCTCAATGATCGCACGACGTTCGCCGATCAGTTTATTAAAAAGGGTGCTTTTGCCCACGTTGGGGCGTCCTACGATTGCAATAATTGGCTTTGCCATACTGTATCCGTCCGTTTCTTTTTAATTCAGGTTTCGTCAATAGAGAGAAGCGTGATATCACGAGCCAGCGCCTATTCCGAGAATCGCGTCAAGGAACGCGCCGCCGTCGTTTTCGATAAACGTAAGCGGCACCGAAAGTGCGTTTGCCACGTCATCAGGCGTGCTGTTGCAAAGGAACACGTCACCTTCTGCACGAAGCGTTGATCTCGAAAGGAGAAGCTCGTCGCCGAGCGGAGCGTCTTTCAACTGCTCCATAAGGTCCTGACCGGTCAAAAGGCCGGCAACGGTAACGTATCCTCCGAAAAACGTATTTTTAACGAGGTGAACCCGACAGTCAACATAGGGGCAAGTCTTTTTTACCTTTTGAACCAATCCGCAGATAAAGGCATAGGCGGCTTCCCCAGTTGCAACAGAAACCGTTCGGGAGATCGCTTTCTCCTCGTCTGTCAGACAACGAAGCGCCGCTTCAAACTCGCACTCGAAAGAGGAAAGCATACCAACGCCGTTCTCAATCTGTGTAAAATCGCCCCAGAATTCGTAAGGAGGGAGCGGTACTCCGCTTCGAACGTACATCTCGTCCGCACAGTAGAAGATGCGCGCACCGAGCTGCTTTTCGCACAGATCACCAAACGCCGTTACCTGCTCTATAACCGCTGCGGTCTCCTCAGGCGAGAACGGTTCAAGCGGATAAAGCCCCTCTCTATAGGCGGTCAGCCCGGCGGGCACGACTGAAACGCTTTCAAGCGCCGGATAAAACCCGGCAAGATCACGCATCGTGCGATCAAGCTCGGCTCCGTCATTCACGCTGCGGCAAAGTACGATCTGCCCGTGCAGTTTGATGCCGCCGTCGGCCAGCCGACGGATGTAACCGAGCACCTCGCCTGCCCGCTTGTTCTTCATCATAAGGACGCGCAGTTCGGGGTTGGTGGTGTGCACGGAAATATTGATCGGCGAGATGTGCATCTCAAGGATGCGGTCGATATCCTCGTCCGTGAGATTTGTCAGCGTAATATAATTCCCGTGAAGAAAGGACAAGCGCGAGTCGTCGTCTTTGAAATACAGACTTTCCCGCATCCCCTTCGGCAGCTGATCAATAAAGCAGAACATACACTTGTTCCGGCAGGAACGCTTTTCATCCATCAGCGCCGTGGCAAATTCAAGTCCGATATCATCGTACACTCCCTTACGGATGCTGACATCAAAAAGTTCGGGGCCGCGGTGGATCTTCAGACTCAGTCGGCTTTCCGCAAGGTAAAAACGGTAGTCCAGAACGTCGCGGATATCGTGGCCGTTCACAGAGATGAGAATATCCCCTGCACTTATGCCGGCACGCGCAGCAAGTGAACCTTTCACTATATCGGTAATCGTTACCATAACGGACAGCCCCTTTCCTAAAGTTTATACTAATTCATTATATTATACTATATTTTTCATCTGCCGGTCAATAGTTTTCGGAATTTCCGCGCAAAACGGGTTATTTCTCGCCATCACCCGTAAGGTACTGCTGGATGCGGTCAAGAATATTTTTTTCAATCCTCGAAACGTATGAACGTGAAATACCCAGTTGTTCTGCTACCTCTCTTTGCGTGGCAGGCGGTTGATTATTCAGCCCATACCGCATAATGATGATTTTCTTCTCCCTGTCAGTAAGTCGGTCTCTTATGTAAGTAATCGCCTTTGCAATTTTCCACTTCTCGTCGATATCGTCCGCGATAGTATCTTCCACTTTGATTATGTCTCCGTACGTCAAAGGATTTCCGTCGCGATCGGTATCAATGGTCTCATGAATGGATACCTCCGAGGATGTTTTCTTTTGTGCACGGAAATACATAAGAATTTCGTTCTGAATACATTTTGCCGCATAGGTTGCAAAACGCGCGCCGTTTTTGTCGCTGAACGAATCGACTGCCTTGATAAGACCGATCGTACCGATTGAAATCAGATCATCCTGACCCATATGGGCAGCATAATATTTCCTCACAATATGCGCCACGAGCCTTAGGTTGTGCTCAATCAGTTTGGCGCGCGCGCTCTGATCATCCTTCTCATGCAGAAGTTGAAAGAGTGTCGTCTCCTCCTCGTGGGACAGTGGCTGCGGAAATTTTTGTCCCGAGGAAACGTTCAGAATAAAATACGAAAGCCCACCTATCAGAAATGCGATAAAATCCGGTATCATAGGGTCCTCCCGTTTTGAATATGTATTTTACTATATGCGAAGCGGCGTGTCCGTCTTGTGTAATTTCAGGAAATTTTCTCCCCTCTCTTGACCGAAGCCGAAATATACGATATAATGCGGTATAGAGTAAAGAATCGGAGGTATCGCTTTGAAATACACAACCGTCCTGTGGGATTTTAACGGAACGATTGTTGACGACGTCCACATAGGCATGCGCGCAATCAATAAAATGCTCGAAAAGCGGAACCTCAAAACGATTGACAGTGTGGAAGCCTACCACCGCGTTTTTCGCTTCCCGGTAAAAGAGTATTACCGTCTCGTCGGATTCGATTTTGAAGCGGAACCGTACGAAGACCTCGCTCACGAATGGGTCAGAAACTTCACCGCCGACGAGATATCCTTGAAATTGAACGATGGATTTTTAAAAGTGTGGGAGCATCTCAACGCAGCCGGCGTAAAACAGATGATTCTTTCCTCCTCCGAGGCCGAAATGCTGAACCGACAGATCGCGCTTCTCGGTCTCTCCCATAAATTCGATCAGATTCTCGGCACGGGTGACATTTATGCCGGCGGAAAAATAGAGATGGCAAGAAAATGCCTCGGCACGGAAGTCAAAAACACCGTTCTGATCGGCGACACACCGCACGATGCTGACACGGCAAAGGCAATCGGTGCCGACTGCATTCTGTATGCCGGCGGGCACGCCTCTTTTGCGTCACTTTCAAAGCGGGGATTCCATACGGTTCGCAATCTCTCGGAACTGATCCCCCTTTTGACGTGATTTTTTAATTTCCATTTTCATCCTCTGATAATTTTCCGTATTTTTGCACATTCTACTACTGTTCCCCGTGTATCACGTGGGCAGAAACATGAAAAAAATACAGAGGAGAGCGGCGGCATACCCGCCGCGACAACAGAACATGATTATGGACAGAATCGCGTTGATTCTCGCAATCATCGGTGCAGCCAACTGGGGCAGCGTCGGCCTGTTTCAGTTTGATATCGTATCCTGGATCTTCGGCGGACAGGACGCACTTGTCAGCCGCATTATCTACACAGTGATCGCACTGGCGGGTCTCTGGTGCGTTTCCCTTCTCTTTCGTTCGAGAGAAGCAATCGAGGAGTGAGCATGAAAAACGCCCTGCGGGTAATGAGCAGGGCGTGTTTTCTTTTACTTTTTCACACTGCACTAATGTTTCTTTTTCGCATATTATGGAATGAGATGTCTAAACAAAGATGCAAAGAAAGGACTCTCTCATATGCATGACATAAAAATCTGTCTCTTGGGAGGAGATACTCGGCAATCCTCCCTTGCCTTATATCTTGCAAAAGCCGGGTACGAGACTGCCGTTTGGGGGATCGATGTGCCCATTGATGCTTCAGAAAAAGCCGCTGGATTCGCGGGAGTAAAATGCACCGATCCGCAAAGCGCGGTAAAAGGAAGCCGTGCGGTAATTCTCCCTTTGCCCGCAACGGCTGACGGTGTACGTGTTCCTTCTATAGAAACAAACACCCAGACACCTCACATTCGCGAAGAGCTTCGCTTGACCAAACTTTTCGAAATGCTGACCCCCGGCACACTTCTTCTTGCCGGAAAGCCGAACGAGGTTCTCAAATCCATGGCACGAGATACGAACGTTAAACTTATTGACTATTACGACTGCGAAGAGATTCAGATAAAGAACGCAATTCCCACCGCCGAAGGCGCGATTGCTCTGGCCATGAAAGAATTGCCGATCACGCTCTACGGTTCCGAGCTCACTGTCCTCGGTTACGGAAGAATCGGCCAGCGGCTCGCGTCCATTCTTCACGCACTTGGTGCAAGAGTAACAGTGGCGGCCAGAAGTCAAAAGGATCTCACCTGGGCCAAGATTGCTGGATGCACTACACAAAACATTACGGAATATCTCGACAACCCGCCGGCAGCCGACGTGATTTTCAACACGATACCGACTCCTCTTCTGACGAAAGAGGTTCTCGAAAAGCTTACCGATTCAACTCTTATCATCGAACTTGCATCCGCCCCCGGTGGTGTCGATTTAGCCGCCATTCGTACCTGTCCTCAAAAAATTATCCGAGCCGCCTCTCTCCCCGGACGGGTAGCACCCCGCTCTGCCGGAAAAATTCTGTTTGAAACAATTTTCCGGATTCTCAAAGAGGAAGGGGTGTCACCAACATGATCGGATACGCGATCTGCGGTTCTTTCTGCACGCACAAAGTATCCCTTTCCGTGCTGAGCACCCTACTGGATACCGGCGCTGATATACAACCCATTGTCAGCGATAACGCCGCCTCAACGGATACACGCTTCGGGAAAGCAGAGGATCTTCTCAAAACACTTACAATCCTGACCGGTAAAAAACCGATTACAACGATCAAGGATGCCGAACCGTTAGGGCCTGCTACGCCTCTTGAAGCGCTGATTATTGCCCCTTGCACGGGCAACACCTTGGCAAAGCTCGCAAACGGGATCACTGACACGTCCGTATGTATGGCGGCAAAGGCGCACATGCGTTCCGAACGCCCTTTGCTGATTGCGCTGGCAACGAATGACGCACTCTCCGCGAATCTTGCCAACATCGGTACGCTCATGCAGCGAAAGAACGTTTTTTTCGTTCCACTCATTCAAGACGATCCGGTCAAAAAGCCGTTCTCGCTCGTCTCCGATTTTTCACTTCTGCCCGAAGCCTTCACCGCCATGAATGAAAAACGCCAACTGCGTCCTCTGTTTAAATAAGGGATTTTCCCCGATTTTTGGCCGTTTTTTGCGCTCTTCGCCCCACCCGAGCGATAAAATCTCGAAAAAAAGTTGCTTTTCTTCATCTCACATGGTATAATACTGTGAGTAATCAGTGAGGTAAATTATGAATCAAAGCAACGAAAACACGAAAAAGCTGTGGCTGACTCTCGCCCTGCTTCTCATAGTCATCGTTCTTGCAGTGTGGATGGATCACACATCATTGCCTGCTTTTTCCGAATCGGGCGAAGCGGGATTGCAAGCGGTCGATTGCGACAAAGCAGCAACAGACTCCACAGCCGTTTCTAATACGACCGCCGCAACTACCGACGAGACGGCTGAAACCAAGACCGAACCCGAGATACCGGAAAAATCACTAACCGTGTCATTCTTGGGTGAATGCGCCCCAGGAAGCCCGTACGGAACCTCCGCATACGGCTCACTGAACGCAATTGCAAAGGAAAATGGCTCCTCCTATTTCTTCTCCGAAATAACATCCATTCTCAGCGCAGATGATCTGACCATAGCTGCCAATCGGTGTGAGTTCTCCAATAGCCCTGTAAACACCGATGCACTTTGCGCCGCACCTTCCGATAATATCTCCATTTATGCTGACGGATCTGTCGAAATCATCGCCAATCTGTCTCCGGATATACGAATATTCTGCATTGACGCGGCGAGAGCATGCGAGGAGAGCGGAATCGCAATCGCCGAACGCGGTACCGTTCATTACATGGAGAGAAACGGTATTGTCATTGCCATTCTTTATGAGCATATCGAAAAGGCCACCGATGCATCAAAACTTGCGAGTGCGGTAAAAAGTGCGACAGGTGCCGCCGACTTCGTTATTCTCTATTTCAGTGGCGGCGAAAGGGATTCCCACTCCGTTGAGCCGTGGCTCAGAAGCACGCTTACTTCTGCAGTCCGCGCCGGCGCTTCCCTGATCGTGGGAACGGGCACAAACGTACTCCGTCCGATCGAAACGGTTGAGGGCGTAACCGTCGTCTATTCGCTCGGCAGTCTTGTGGACGGAACAAAACTCATTCCCGAAAACGCGACAGCGATTGCACAGTTGAAGCTCACAAAAGCCGAGGATGGCGTACTTCATCACGAACTATCCATCATTCCCGTCTATGCATATTCCGCCTTATGGCAGCCCACCCTGATGACCGATGCGCGCGACAAATCGCTGGTAGATCAGTTTTTGAACGGTGAGATTCCTCTGCCGATAAAAGCTACAACTCAATAATTAAAACCGCCGCGGAATTGACCGCGGCGGTGTTTTGTTATTATTCCGTACGAAGGGCGACGACAGGGTCTTTTTTTGCTGCACTTCTGGACGGAATTATACCTGCAATGAGCGTAAGAAGCATGCTGATCAGCACGAGTACTACCGCCACCGGCAAAGGCAGGTATGCACTCAGGTTCGCGATACCGGTGAGATAGTGAAGAATCATATTGATCGGGATGCAAAGAAGATACGTGATAAGAACACCGAGAAGACCGGACGTGAAACCGATAATCATCGTCTCTGCGTTGAACATACCGGACACGTTTTTCTTCGACGCACCGATTGCGCGGAGAATACCGATCTCCTTCGTTCTCTCCTGTACCGAAATCAAGGTGATAACACCAATCATAATAGAAGAAACGATCAGTGACACTGCCACGAAAGCGATCAGAACGTACGTGATGGCATTGATAATTGTAGTAATAGAGGACATCATAATACCGACGTAATCCGTATATGTGATGCGATAAAGTTCATCTACCGTATCGTTGTACGCCTTGATGCATTCTTCCAGAACGTCCTTGTTTTCAAAGGACGATGCATACAAATGGATCGCCGACGGATCGTCGAGGCTTACATATCCCAGAGTACGCAGGTTGTTGTCATACGTGCTGTCGGAGAATACGAGAATCTCCTCATAATATATGGCACACTGCTCCGTCGTGTATGCGGGAAGGGACATCTGAAGTGCTCCTGCCAGTTGTGCTGCGGTCATCGTACTCATCTTTTCCTGAACACCGGCGGCGTACTGCATACGGAACTGCTCTTCTGCCATCTGTGCGAAAAGCTCCGTCATATCCTCATCAGAAAACGACTGCATATATTTGCCGATCTCGTCCGTGCTCATGCCCATCTGCTGTGAGAAAGCCTCTGTCATGATTGTTTCCATCTCGGCGCGTGTCATAGAACCGACAGTCTGAGAAACGGCGGCTTTTACCTGCTCCTCGGCAGGGATTGACATGATATTGATATACGCCTCGGCCTTCTGCGCCTCTGTGAGAGAATCGATGTACCTACGGAACTCCGTCTCCTTTTCGGCATCGGTAAGCGTGCCCGCATTCTCGCGGAAAGGAAGGCCCGTGAAGATATCGGTATCCGGAGTTAAAAGCTGTGCCTGAATCGACGGAGAATCCGCGCTGTTCGTCACAATATACTCCGTAAGCGCGGACGTGTACGCAATCGTGCCTGTGAGCATCGTCGAAACCGTGTCTTCGCTTTTGCGGATAATGCCGGTTACTTTCAGATCAATACCGTTATCATAGAGGTATTTCATTCCCGCACCGCTCTCTCGGAGATCGGTATAAAGGCCACTGTGTTCATCGAGCGTATATACGTCTGCCGGCAAAACGGTACGGAACTGAAGTGCACAGATCTCCTCAAACGTCCAGGATTCGACCTCGAGCTCCACTGTTCCCTGGTTGATAGCGGCATCCGCCAGCTTATCTATCTGCTCTTTCGACTTGAGACCGAGCGCATAGAGCGTCATATCGTCCAGCTCGTTCTGCTCATCAACCACGAGAACGATCTCGTTATACGCTGACGGCCAGCGTCCGTAGATAACGTCATACTGATTTTCGAGAAGTTCGTTGACCGGCTTCCCATTCTCGCCGGGCAGTATCTCCTGCCACAGATTGCTCATTGGAGACATAGACATCATAGACATACCACCGGTAAGCGTGGAAGACTCCTGTGCACTTATGACCCCGCTCAAATCAAGGCCGAGATTTTCAATAAGGATCTCCTGCATTAAGGCTTCCGTGTCGGAGTGGATGATCGTGCCGTCGACGTTTTTCGTATACACAAGAAACTCGGTATCGTAACTGTACTGGATGCCGTTCAGCGCCGGATAGATCTTACTTTCGGGATCGGCATACTCTTTTTCGAGATACACCTTGAATGCACGCAGATCATTGTCCGTCGTTTCGAGCGAGCTCATCGCGTTCACCATGTCGTACAGCATGGATTTTTGATACACAGCATCAAGCTCGTGCTCGTGACCCGATTCAGCCGTTCCCATGAACATTTCCATAAGGGAGCCGATCTCGATACTCTGCGCCTCGAGCGTCAGCGGATAGGAAGAAAGCGTGTCCTCCTGCACTGCATCAATATACATCGTCATTCCCTGCGACACGGCATATATAAGCGCAATTCCGATAATGCCGATACTGCCGGCAAAGGAGGTAAGCGTCGTGCGACCTTTTTTTGTGAAAAGGTTTTTAAGGGACAGACCAAACGAGGTTGCAAAGGACATAGAAGGCTTTTTCTTGCCATTTTCCGCTTCGCGCTTCGTTTCATCCGTCTTTTGGGCGGCGGCAATTTCGGCTTCAGTCAAAGGCATGGAGTCGTCGGTTATCACGCCGTCCAGCATACGGATAATGCGTGTGGAGTACCGCTCTGCCAGATCGGGGTTGTGCGTTACCATAATGATGAGCCTGTTTTTAGAGATTTCCTTAAGAATCTCCATAACCTGTACGCTCGTCTCTGTATCAAGCGCGCCGGTAGGCTCGTCCGCCAGAATAATGTCGGGATTGTTCACGATCGCACGTGCAATCGCTACGCGCTGCATCTGACCGCCCGACATCTCACCGGGTTTTTTATACATCTGCGAGGAAAGGCCAACTTCCTCGAGCGCCTTTTTCGCACGCTGTCTCCGCTCCGCCTTCGACACGCCGGAGAGTGTGAGTGCAAGTTCGACATTCTGGAGCACGCTCTGATGCGGAATCAGGTTATAACTCTGAAACACAAATCCGATAGAATGATTGCGATATGCATCCCAATCGCGGTCCTTAAAATCCTTGGTGGAAACCCCGTGGATCTGAAGATCGCCGCTCGTATACTGATCGAGTCCGCCGATGATGTTCAGCATCGTCGTCTTGCCACAGCCGGACGGACCCAAGATCGAGACGAACTCGCTGTCTCTGAACGTAAGGTCTATCCCACGCAAAGCGGCTACCGTTTCTCCGCCGGCAGGATAATCTTTCTTGATGTTTTTAAGCTGCAGCATAGGCTTTTTTAATCCTTTCTCCGTTGCAATTACGAATCGCACAATGGTTTCATATCCGTTAAAAGCCGAAACCTTCTCATATTACGTTTTTATTATACAACCAAAAATAATCTTGATTATGTAAATATTGTAAACAAACGGCTCGATATTGTGAATATTCTATTGATACGGCGCGGACGCTGCTTTCTTCTTGTCGTTTTCTTGCGTTTACAAGGTTGCTTTTTAGATAGCGCACCCTCTGCTGCGAGATCTTCGTGCAGATCGGCAAGCACATCGCCTTTCACCTGCAATACGCTCGCCGTAAACGGGAATCCGGATGCCGCTGTCGGATACGTGCCCACCGTATGGTCAACGAAATACGCAGCAAACGGCGTACCGGCAATATCCTCGGGCTTTAGGTTACGGGTAAGCTGATGGAGGATGGTAGATATCATCTCGACGTGTGCAAGCTCTTCCGTTCCGACATCCGTCAGGATACCGATTACTTCTCTGTACGGCATAGAAAACCGCTGGCAGAGATACCGCGTAGATGCAGCGAGTTCGCCATCGGGACCGCCAGGCGGCTTTTGCTGATAGTGTCTATGTCGATAAAACATACGAAAAACCGGAAGAAGGAGACCCTCTTCCGGTCTTTTCATTTAACCGTTCAGTTCTTCATACACGGTTTTACCGATAAATACGCTGTACGGATTGCTGTTCGGATTCCAGCTCTTGTTTGCGAGTTGCCACAGAACTGCTCTCTGCGCATTGGTAAGATTCGTGTTCTTTGCGTTTGCAGGGCCATAGGACGGAGCGACGATGCCGAATTTCGGCCCGATGGACTCAATCGCCCTCTCTACCTCTGCCTGACTGTAACTGCCGTTTCCGTCCGCATCGTACTGCGGGAGCAGTTCCTTGAACGTGACGTATACTCCGGGAGTTATGCCGTGAGCATTGCCCACCTGCACTTTAGTATACTCGCTCTCACTCATCACTTGCGACAAAGCTGCCAGTTCCTCCGTTTTCGGAAGCAACTCATCGATTACCGCTCGGTATTTTTGAATGGCAGTAACGGTCTTCTTGCCCGGCTCCGGCTCAAGAGCTGCAATAGCTTCTGTCAAAGTCTTTGCCCACCTTGCAGAAACACCCGCGTCTGTAAATTCGAGATATGTGCTCGGATCTCCACCAAGCGCCAGCATTCGGACCGCCTCCGCTCCGTCGATGCCCGTCGAAAGCATTTCCACGAAGTTAGCATACTTCGTTGGGTTTCCTTCGTCAGTTGTGTACTCCGTGTCAAGAACAAATCCGACATATGCTTTGTATTCCGCATCTGTACACGAATATTCTGCTATTGCATGAAGCTTATCTGCATTTTTTGCTACATCCTGGATATCCATCAGAATATTTGTAGCCTGTCCCATATCCGAGTAATCCGGCAGACCGTCCATCAGTTCACGCTCCGAATCGCTTGCAAGCATACCGTAGTATACAATACTTTTACCGATCTGCGATACAGAAGATCTCCGAAGAATATCCCTCTTCACTTCGAGTTCACCCTTCTTATCCGTCTTTTCTGCTTTTCTCAGTTCTTGGATCAGCCCGTATGCCTCCTTTCCAGAGACACCACTCTCCATCATTCCTTGATAACAGGCCGTCTCCTTAGCGCTTAGAGTCTTGAATCCCCCTTCAACCCAATCGCGCCCGGTCGGCAAGGATGATTTACCGAAGAGCACTGCACCTGTAGTGCTCAATATCGCTTCTCCGGGAGTATCTTTGTACACGGGGTATTGCAGTCTCTTTTTGCCTTGTGCATCCACAGTATAACTGCCGTTTTCTGCAACCGTTTTTATACCCTCGAAGATCTTCTTGAGCTGTCCGCCGCCGAACGGAAGTACAAGATATGTGAGCGGATTCCCTACCGATTTTATCCCGGCAGCCAACCGCTTCTTCATATCCCATTCATTGTTGAACATCGCTTTCCCGAGATTCTCCCAGTCCGGCAACGCACTGCTGATCGGCACGCGCCCTCCACCCAGTATACCACCCACAAAAGGCAGTTCCTCCGCAGAAGACTTCACCAATCCGGCGACCGCCTCATAGCCGTTTTTCCTTTCCACTTTGAAAGAAGGAGTTTCCCCTTTAACAAGGCCGACACCCAGTTCCACGAGATTCGGCATTTCATATCCGAACAAATCTCCTACGGTGTCATTCAGAATACCGATTGGATCAAATGCCGGACGTCTGCCTATAACAAATTCATATAACTCATTAAACAGCCACGATCCAATGAAGAACTTAAACATAGCTGCCGCCAACGCCATAAGCCCTTTGTCTCGGAGATCACGGGGCATATCCTTGAATAAATATGAAAACTGATTGTTCACCTCGAGTTGAAACTGCGTAAATACCTTCGTAATTGGATTACTTCTGTTGAACAGTGTAGGCATAGATCCTTTGCTTCTGTCTCCCATTACACCGGCTGTCCATGCGTCGGCCTCACTGATGGCAGCGTCTTCGCTCAGTCCTTTCCGGATGTTCTGCATATAACGCGCCCGCACAAGTGAGTCTGCAGTGAAATAATCTATCCACGCCTGTGGGGCCGATGCTACCGCAGAAGCACTCTGTGCCCACGTTCTGACGATCGGATCACTTCCGCGCCGATTTGTAAGGAAGCTGCTTCGGTCAACCATTCCGTCGTCTTTCTTATACGACTTCAGTGTATCCCACATTCCGAGCAGAAGCATTCCTCGGTCGAGCGTTGCCCCGCCCTGCGCAAGCGGCACAAAGTTTGTCAGCCACGAAGCTGGATTGATCGCCACCATATTAGCGGCAACACGACTCTCCAACGCCTTCACAACGCTGTACATTTGCCGACCCATAGACTGCTCCATGTTTCTGTCCGCACGGCTCTTCTTGTTCGCAAGCAGATTCGTATACTCTTCGAGCTCCACAACAAAATTAGACAGCGTGTACCTTCCCTTCTCGTATAACTTCTCAATGCGGTTCTGTTTATCTTCCTCGGAGAGTGATTCATTCTGTCGTATATCATCGATCTGCTCGCGGATGCCTTGATCCGTCGTCCTGTATCGGATCTGCTCCGAGAGTGCACGCAGCCTCTGAATGTTATCCGTCTGGTGGATCACATCCGCCACACCTTCAATATACTTGTCAAAACCTTCGACAGCGTCGTAGGCAGTGTTGAATCCCAAGCGAGACTGTGCGTTTCCAAACCATTGTATGCCCGGCCGGAACGTGTGCGTCAGTCCGTTTATAGAGGTGGGGAGCACAACAACGTCCATGCTGATCCCCATGGCCTTGCCGAACTGCACGAGCAAGCCGTCTCCGTCGCCCGGTTGGAAGTGTGGAAAATATCCGTGCCGGTAATTGATAGGTTCGTAGCCGTTCCGAATACGTACCTCGTTCATTTTCTGAAACAACTCATCATATATGTCACGGAACTCCTGAACGTACCGGCGGATCTTGCCCTCATCCAAGTCCGGATTTTCCATCCACAGTTTAGAAACGATCTCTCTCCACTCTTCGAGTGTTTTTCCGTCTCGCTCTTTGATTCGTCCGCGACTGCGTTCGAGCATATCGATGTTGTCCTCCGCTTCACCCAACAACTGCACTGCGTGCGCCTCGGAGACAAGATTCCCACGAGCCACTTTTCGTGATATCTTCATAGTGCGCACTTGCTCTTTGTATTTATTTTTTGTGCGGTTCGCGGCGGCGGCGGCTACGTGCACCGGCTCCAGGTACTCCTTGATCAGAGTTGCCGCAAGTGCGACGTCCATGTTTCCTTCAGCATCCCGAACGATATCCTGAATATTTCGTTCCATCGTCTCGCGTGAATACATAATGCCGGCTTTTTTGTCACGCCAGTAGTTCGCAGTATTTAGGAATTTGTCAGCTGTAGAACGAAGATCACCCTTTCGTTTTTTGTTCCATGCACGGAGGGGAGCGGCAATCTTCTCATAGGCTTGCCTTGCCTCATAAACCGCAGTAATTCCGTCCACGTTGTCCACGTCAGGATCCAGCATATCCAGCTCAAGTTCACCGCGAAGAAGCCGACCTACCTGCATTTCGTCCCGTTTCGTCAGTAGGTTCAGCCGTTCCGCTTTGTCTTTTGCTTTTCTTGCTTCTTTGAGATCCCTGTACAAACCAACAACTTCTTCCACTGTCTGCGGGATACTTTGTTCCTCTGCTTTCTGTTCTTCCAAGTACCTGCGCACAATCCGCATTTCACTTACCGCATCATTCAGGGCCACCTCGAAGTCGTGCCGTTCACACATAAGCACAGCATCTTGATACTTTCCGTCATATAGCGTCGCAGCGTTACCGGCTCGCCCTACCTGTCGGCAAAACTCATAGATCGTTTTCAGCATCAGATAAGGAGAACCACTGTTTTTTGGGAATGCTGCAGCGTCTATCCGCCTCAGTTCTTCGTACAGTTCCCATACCGCGATGCCGTCCTTGTGCGTGATTTTAAGTACACCGTCAGCCAGCACTTTAAATCTATTCCAATCTTCGAATTTCTCTTGCACATTTTCGTCCACAACAACAGCCGTGTTTCTTGCATAGATAGCCGCCGCTTTGTGCTCGTTCCAGAAATCTTCATTGGCCTTTACGGATTTCGCGCGCACCTCTTCAAATGCTTTGGAAACAGTCTCTTCTGAAACTGCCCCCGTTTTCATGTATTCCTCCACGACATTTTGAATGCTGTCTCGGATCGTTTTATCCTGTGAAACCGCAGGAACACTGAAAATCTCGCCTATGCGCGATAATAGCGCCTTCTCAGTACGTCTCAGAGCGGTATCTGCTTTCGTTTGGCTTTTCTTGAAAGTTTCCTCCGGTGCCGACACCGAAAGTTTTTTCTTCATCTCTGCCTTCTTCTGCGCTTTTTCGAATGCATACACCATACCGGTCTTTTGCTCTCCGGGAGGTTCAGTAGAAAATGTTTTCGCTCCTGATTTTTTCCACTTGACATTTTCCCAGAAATGGCGTATACTATTCTCGAAGTCAACGCTCTGCATGGCTCCCGGGGAATTGTACCCCGGCACCCCAGCGAGTAGCGTTTGACTTCTTTTTTTGTCCAGATGCAGAAGCCTATTTTCGCGCGCGGCTTCACTGATATCCCGAGCAATTGCTGGTCTATCATATGAAGTGATCGTTTTGTTTACTGCTATACGCTTCCCCTGCAAATACCCCGTCGTATCCACTTCCATCACAGCAACGAGATTGCCTCCCGCTCCCGCCTTTTCCGTCACAAGCACAATGTAATCATCCCGGCTGTTCCCTTTCTCGTCTTCTGTTCCTGCAAACGCCGCAACAGGTTCTTCCGATGCCACAAGCACATCGTAAAGGCCATCTACTCCCAAACCGTGATAATTCAAACTACTGTCATACCGTCCGTCGCGTTTGGCTTCTTCCTCTGTGACCATTGCAGCGTAAGCCTTTCTCGACGGCATCGTCACGCGCAGAGCGGCAGTTTTCAATGTATCTGTCAAAAACGTCGAACTCTCACCTATGTATACTTCGTTCCCTTTTGCATTGAATTTCCCGTCACGCACTTTTTGCAGATCGCCTTTCAATGCCGGACTAATACTGTACCTCGCCCCGCTCTCCATTCGAAGCGCACGGCGGGCATCGCTGTTCCAGCCGTCCTCCGTCTCGTACAGTTCCGCATTCTCACGAAGGTATTCTTCCACCGACATCTCTGCCGCATGCGCTTTGCTTACGATATCAGCTGCCGCATCTGTCCGCCGATCTGTTCTCACAGACGGCGTTTTTGTTTTGTCGACACCTTCCTTCTTCTCGAGATCGCTCACGAACTGCTTGAGATCCGCCGCACTGCCGCCGTTCTGCAGAATAGAACGCATCCGGGAAAGGATCTTCTCATTCTCCTCCGCCGTGCGAGACACCGAAAGTTTCCTCTTGACAGAATCATTTGCTTTTGATATACTATCTTTAGAAAGAGACTTTTCGGTTTGAGCGCCTGTCTTCGGACGGGAAGAGCCCGGACTTGCCGGAAAGTCTCTTTCTCTTATGTTGCTTACATTATATACAACCTTCCCTTTCTCTCCTATAGCCACAGAAAGAGTTAACCGATAATATTTACCATCAAAATCCTGGAAATAAGCCTTTCTGTAGTCCCATCCGCCTGATGCAAACTCGCCATGTAAGTTTCCTTCATCACTTTTTGCACCAATTTTCGTGGATATTTTCGCAAGTTCATCAATGTGCGTTTCTGCATTGATCTTTGTTTCGTATTCTTCAAGAGTCATTTCCTTGCCGTCCGCACGATATCTGTGCTTTCCCTTCCCTGCCGTATCAGCAGTCAACGTCAGCACATCTCCGTCCTCAGCAATCAGTTGCACATCTTGACCGCGGCGGATCTTTCCGTTAATATAGTCTTCCAACTGTTCGCCCCAACTGCGCGGGTCATTTCCAAAAATGACCTGTCGGTCAGCGCGAACGTATTTTTTGCCATCCGGCAGTTTTTCTATACTAAACTGCGCACCGCCGTCCAGCATGCTCTTTCCCACGAGGCTTTCTTCCTCCCACAAGGGATCGTAATCGGCATCTCCGTCTTCTGCAAGAGCATCTGCAGCCTTGCGAGCATGCTCGTTCACAGTCTTCTGCTCGGCGGCAGCATTTCGGTTTGCATCCGCCTCGGTAAGCGCTTTCGCGTACAAATCTCTCGCTTTCTGCAAAAGAATGCGCTCCTCTGCTTTTTCGTCGCCCGCCTTCATAAGCCATGCATCGATCTTGCGGAGGATCTTCTGCCCGATCGTAGGACGGCCGCGCACCAGTTCACGAATCGCCCTCTCATCCGTCAGAAGATGATCGGCGGCATAGTCCGCGACGATCTCCTGTTTCGCCTCGAATTCGCTTTCAAGAGGCGCACCGTGCTCTTCATATCGACGCATCGTTGCTTCTACCAAGGCGTCAATGTCAGCGCCGTCCGCCTTCATCCGATTGAGGACAAAATCGTTAAGATCGCCGTACTGTAGAGAAAGCTCGGCGGAATGTGTCAACTCGTGCGCCACGATCCACCGCACACCCTTTGCACTCGCCGCATTTACAAGAATCACGTCATCCGCTTTCCGGTATTCTCCGTTCGTGACCGAACCGTCCACCGTGTATCCCTCTCTGAAGAAGCGGATTTCTTTGCCGAGCAGCTTCGAGAGCCGCTCCGCCGTCTTGATCTGTCCGTCCGTCGCTCCGACCGCGATACCCGTACGGGCAGTCTGCGTCTTTGCCGCCTTCATCCGCTTTCCCTGCTCCCTGGTATCCGCCGTCCAAAGCACGCGGTTCCCGCCCTTTTCCTTCGTGCCGTCAGTCAGCACACGGTACCCCTTGAGATCGTAATAAGTACCGTCCTCCGCTACCTCGGGCTCAAAGTATTCCGTATTCTCTTCTAACACAATACGGTCCGGAAGATCTTCCGTTTTCTTGCGGTAATAAGCATCAGTAGCGCTCTGCACACCTTTGGTTACAACACCGGGCAAGGCGAGAACACCGCCGCTGATCGCGCCGGCGAGAACGTCGAGTCCGAGACTGACCGCCTGATCGCCGATTGCCTTACGGAGCGCTTCTTTTTCAGAGAGCCCCTCCGCACGGTATGCATCGATTGCCGCCTGCCACTCACTCTTATCGCGGCTCACGAGCACGTCAGCCACCGTGTTAAGGATATTGCTCGCCCCTTCCTCAGCACCTTCAGCTACGGCGTTTTTCAAAAAATAGCCGAGCGCACTTCTGCCGAGCGTCGTCTTATCAAGGAGTGCATCGATACTGAGTTTTTCCGTTACAGCCTCGATCGCGCCCGAGATGACACCTAACGCGAACGCCTGTCCGTCGGTGAGTCCACGCTCTTTCCCCTCGATAACCGTATCGGCCATAGTACCGCTTCCCATCAGCACCATTGCGAAAGTCGGGCTTCCTCCGGCGATGACGGTCTGCGATAGGAAGTCGGCCATGCTCATGCCCGTATTGTACGCGAACGAACCGACCTTTCCCCACTTCTCCTCAACGATCCCGCTGACTTCATCGCGGATATCTCCGGATATATGCGAAAACTGATTGTAGGTTGCGTTTTCATCAATCTTACCGGTGGCAAGATATGCCGCCGTCTGACCGAGCGCGGAAAGTCCTTTCAGCGGAGCAATCCCCACAGAAAACGCGCTGGACGCCACCGGATGCTCCTTGGCGTACTGAGTCCAATATTCCGATTCCTCCTGTCGCTGACGGAAATTGAGGTCCCCCTGAATGAACGCAAGGTATTCGTAAGCGCGAGCATGCCGATCGTCGCCTTCCTCGCTGTCCTTTTTATACAGATAGTTGAACATAGCAACCTCATCAGCCGTCATCTGCGACAGCTCACGCATATCCGTGCCGGCCAACGACGCACCGGTTCTCACAGCTGAAATCTGCTGCTTAGCCTCTGCGTCTTTATTTTTGTTTATAAGCTCGTATTTTATATCGTCGTAACCGGTAACCGCATAACCGTTGATATCCGCCCACGCTCTTCCTTCTCCGTTCGCCGTGGAAACGTATTTGCTCTTCTCCGCGAAATCCGCCGCGCCGCGCATATCCTCGTACTGAAAATAGCGAGCCCAGTCGTTCTCCTCGTCGAGAAGATCTCTTTTTTTGTAAAGAGACTCAAGCTGTGCGTCGATCTTCTCGATCTCGCGCGTTCTCGCAGTAAGCTCCTCTAAGTCTATGTTGCCAACGTCCTCCCAAACGCCAAGCATAGCCTTCTCCTTCTCAAGAGAATTCTTCTCCTTCTCAAGAGCGTCAATGCTCAGCTGCACAGCGGCGCGATCGGCACTCGTTGCCTCGGGTGTGCGAATACTGCCTTTCCATTCGTCGTACTTCTTCTGCTCGGCGCTTATGTATCTCCCGTAACTATCGACGGATGCGTTATATCGCTCCACGGCATCGTTGTACCCTGCCAACGCGTCATTGTAGATACCGACCGCGGTTTCGTATTCCGCGCATACCTCTTTCCAACGTGCGTAAACGCTCTCGGACGGAACAGCCTCGAAGGAAGCACACAAACGCTCCGCTTCGGCGTAGAGCGAGTCCATTTTCGCCTTCGCCTCATCAGCGGTAATCTTTCCCGCCCCCATCTGTGCTTTTGAGATCGTTACGTACTTCTTGTACTGATCCGCCTTATCCCAGAGCGTCGGCTTGGAATAGTATCCCAAAGCCACCTCCTCTTTTTTTGCGGAAGCGGGCGCATCATAGAGAAGCGGCGTCTCGTTTCTCTGCGTGCGAAGCGGATCCCCGCTCGCAGAAAGTTTCGTCCCCTGCGTCTGATTCTCCTGTCGGATATCGGGAACGTACTTCTTCATCCAAAGATCCATCCGCTCGGCAAGCGTCATTTTTTGCCCGGATCCGGATACGTTAGAGGATTCCAAAGCGGAATCCTCTTTTTCTGCATTTGCCGGTAAATATTTTTTCTTCCAATCCTGTAACGTCATATTACCTCTCCTTACGTATACTGTTTGATCAAGTACAGCGCATCCGAATGACCGATAACGCGGTTTGAATACAGATCCCCGATCGCAGTTTTGATCGTCTCCTTACTCTCTCCACCGTACACCATAGCCTCGATATATAACGATGCCTCGTCACGCGTCAGAGTATCGCCCCCCACGCCTTCGGGCTCCACCGGCCCTCTTTCGCTCTCAGGAACAAATCCGGCAGCACGCACCTTATCTTCTCCGTACGTGCTTACAAGAACGTCCCACTTATCTGAGGTGAGTACGCCGTCTGGATGCTGTTCCTTCAGCATGCGGAAATCGCTTTCCCGCTGATCACGAAGCGTATCGACGCCGAGCTCTTCAAGAAGAGCTTCAAGAAGAGAACTGTCGCCAAGCTTGGAAAGTTTCTCTGCCAAATCCAACTGCTTTGCGAAATCCGTGCCGTCCTCTACCGTCTTCGGCTGAATACCCATCTCCTCGAGATAGCGGGTATCACCGTATTCACCGGCAAGAATAGCACGCTCAAGATCCTCGGTGCGTTTCGCCGCATCACTCTCAATCTGGTCGAGCATCTGTCCGTACTTAAACGATCTGTCCGTGTTATGTTGCGCGACCGCATCCAGGTACCGCGCATAATCCCTCTCCTCCGCATTCTGCACCATGTCAAGATCCGATTGCTTCATCTGCAGATCGTTCAGATATCTCGCGTACGCTAACTCCTCGAGTTCCGGTATTTTATCTGCCGCCTGTGCCGCGTAATGGTTCCCTGCCTGCGAGGCGGCCGTTACGGCGTAGGAAGAGGGAATGCCTCCCGTCGCACCCGCCACAGCGCCGAGCGCGTCCTCAGTGGCTCTCCGGCCCTCACGAGCATACTGCTTCTTATAGGCGCTGTATTTCGGATCAGATGCGGGATCGTACGAGAACTCTTGCCGGTTCAGGATCTCCTGCATCAGTTTGTCCGCTTCTTTCTCGTATTTGTTCGTATACGTAGGCGCCGGCTCGCTCGTAAAACTGGATGGAGATATAGGATTCAAGTGAAAACTGCCGCCGTCGCCACCTCCCGTGTACCCGCCGTACTCCGAGCGGATCCGTTCAGCCCCCTCGTTTGCAAGTACACGTGCCGCATCCGTCGTCGCATTACTGTAATCCTGTTTGTATTTGAGAATTGACATACCCGCATCGGGATTCTTCTGCGCCAAAAGAAGATCAGCCTCGGAGAACTGCTCGTACAGTCCGGCCTTCTTTGCCGCATCTTCAAACTGCTTGTAATTGTAAATCGCCATAAACGATTCCTCCTTTATATTTCGCTGCCGGAATAACTTTCACGCACCAGGGAATGCAGCCGCCACGCACCGATACCTTCAAAGCGCACCTTGAAGTGATCGCACCTGCGCGGTCGGATCGGCAAATAAAAGCTTCGCTTCTCCGTCGCCGTGATCTTCTTTACGAGTTCCCACTCACCGCTTGAGTCGAACCGCATAAGGATCTCCACTTCCGATCCCGCTTCAAGCTCGATCCGCACCTGCAGTTTTACAACTCCCTTTTTGTTCGGATCTCCCTCAGTGAAATCGCCGAATTCAACGACGCTCTCGACCGTCCCCTCCGATACAGCGTCGGGCGGGATTTCGCGGGCATTTCCGTTCATCCATAGGCTCCCACCCGCGTCGAGGAAGTAAAGCGCCTTGTTGAAACCGAAGGACAGCACCTCTGCCGAGTCCTCCTTGTGCCACATACCCTTTTCCGTATCGAATACGAACATCGCGTGCGATCCGTCCGAGCCTTGCATAGATACGTAGTATTTCAAACCGTCGCTTCCGGCGACGGCGTTTTTATACCGATCTGTTCCGAGCGGCGCCGAAATTATCTTCGGAATACCGCCCGAATACGCCGCTATTCCCGCGCGGGAGAGATAGAACAGCGTCTCCCCTGCGATCGCAAGGCTTTTCGCGCTCCCCTCCTCAACACCAAGCGTAGCGGCACCCATCAGCTGAAAGTTCGACGGCTTGTCCCCGTATACCTTGTAGATGTTTTCTTCTTTGAAGAAGCACGGATAACCGAGGTAACTTGCGCACCCCGTAAAATCACCCGCGCTGCCGACGTTCACCTGAAACGAATCTGTCGAAAGCCCGTCAAATACGTTAAAGTTAAACGGATCTCCGAGTTTTGATGCGTATACGGTGTCTCCCTTGCATCCCCATAGTCGGTTTTCATTTTCGCAAACGAAATCAAGTTCGGGCACGTCCCTCTCCAGAAGGATCGACTCCGTATCACCGCCTGCGCCGATAACGAACGTGTCTTCGTAGAAGCGCATATAGTCGCCGTCGATCTCGCGGATGATTACAGATCGGTTATTCTCGGGATGCACCTTACAGCCGGAGATGGTAATCGCGTCTCCCTCTCTGAAATGCGCACTCCAATCAATACCTTTTATGTAAATTGTGTTCGCCGCGGCAGGCTCTCCCGCGTACGTTCCGTTTTGAAGAGACGCACCCGTAACGTAGATTCTGCTTTTGAGGCTTCCCATCTCGTCCGTTTCTTTGTTATAATAACGGGCGTCCGGGAAAATGAGTATGTACGGACCGATCGCCGCAAATGTTTTCTCGCCGTCTGCGACCTCGCCTTTCAGAACTCCATCTTTGTAAAACTCGGTACCGTCTACCCAGTACGTCCCGTCCTTCGCAAAAAAGCCGTTCGGCTTCTCGATCGAGGCGATCTTGTACCGCGGCTTTCGCGGTGTCAGGATCGGATACAAGTCCGACGACATATTTTTCATATCCCATATCGCGCCGTCGCCGGCAGCGATCCGGTGATCATACCCGCCGAACTGCACTTGACTGTGCTTTCGGATTCCATCCGCATACACCATAGAAGGCAATGCCCCGCTCATGCCGTTCCCTCCTCGAATATGATAAACTTCTCGAGCGCCTCGAGATGTACCGGCTTTATCACAGCGGGCACTGGAACGCGTACGGGCTCGAAATCGATCTCGACCGACACCATCCCCAGTTCACGCCTTTTCTCGTTATATTTTGCCGGATCTGCCCCGTCCTTGAATTCAAAGACGCCTTTCTCTGTGATCAGAGGAGCTCCCGCTTCATCCTTTACGGCGAATTGTGAAGCCAGTTTCATTTCTTCGTTTGCAAAAAATTCCGCATGCGGCTGAAGCATCTTTTTCAACATAAGAAGCGCGTGCGCCGTCTTATACGAGCACTCCTGCTCCATCATCGCCTTTACCCCCATATAGGCAGTAACACATTCCAAAAGATACATGACATCATTCTCCTTTTAAGTTCTCGCGGACACTAACTGACCGTTCATATATACGTCTCCGTTCAGGATGATTGTCGAGCCGCGCAGTTCAACGCCGCCCAGCTCTCCCATAAGGTCTATCGAGTATATAACTACGCGCGCTCTTGCGCCGGCTCCGTCCCAAAAATCCCCGAGTTCGGGACGGATGCCTCCCAAGCGGTTAGGGATCCCCGAAGTATCATCAATTTCGCCCACATACATAATAATCTCTCCCTTTGGGTCCTTTGGCTCAAAGGCAGACGCAAGCATATTTATTGTTGCCGCTGTGATGGTAGAGCCATCTATGTTCACGCCGTATATGTTAATCGCCGAGATCGTACCCGTTTTAATGTTGTCCCCGTTGATTACGGACGTTCCGCTTCCGGACAAGGCCGCGAACGTTACCATGCCTTTTATCTGTATGTCCGCCGAGCTCAGCAGCGTCTCGCCGCTCATCAGCTGTAAAACAGACGACTCCTGTCCGTTTGAAACCGATAGTCTGAGTCCGTTGACCGTCTGCGTGAACGTTGACACCTCACCGGATAGCCCCCTTAGCTCCTTGCATACCGGTTCTGTTATATCGTTCGAAATCCCTTCAAGCTCCGTGTCGTTAAAATTCTCGCGTCCGATATTGCCAAGGGTATATCTCAGCTGCTCGAGCAGCATAAACAGATAGTTCGTGACCTCTCTGAGGTTTTCGCCGTCGCTTTTATTTTCATCAAGATGCGGAAACGATACGTCCGCCAAAAAGAAATTGCTCGACATATTTTTCTTTCACCTCCCAAAAGCGCATAAGACGGCCCCGTGTTCCCGAAGCCGCCTTACCACCGCCTTACTCAAATTTAATCAGAACTTCCTCTTCCGTTTCCGCCTCGCCGCATACGGATTTCTCTGCCTGCGGTGCCTCCGCCGTCACCCCGCGAACCTTCACCGCGTCGGCGATCTGCCTCGCAACGTCGACGATGCCCTCGCCGAAGATGTACGTAACCCCCGCGATGACCGCGTATTTGAGTGCGTCCAGCGCCTCGGGCGTGAGCTCCTCGCCGCAGAACACCGCGATCACGCAAAGCGCACCCGATGCCACCGCCGCCCACAGCTTG
>JAZKXO010000127.1:0-1287 GCA_045611685.1 Eubacteriales bacterium
TCCTCCGGGCGGGCGCTATTTCTAAATGATCAATATCTATCTTTTCAACTATTCGAAGAAAGACAACAGTACGGCCCATCCGTCGACGGATACCGGCTCCCGGTTCAGATGTGCGGTAAAGACAGGATCCTCGATCATCTCCCCGGTCGTGGAACTCAGTACGGAAGAATTGCCGGCGTTCAATTACGCCTATATCCCAAACTTCAAAAGATGGTACTTCATCACCAACACCACATACGAGCGCGGTCTGTGGGTCCTGTCTCTTGCCTGCGACGTGCTGGCAAGCTACAAGACGGAGATCGGAAACATGAGCGCGTATGTAACGCGATCGTCCTACGCTTTTGACGGAAATCTGATCGACAGAATGTATCCGGCCCGCGCAGCCTATACCATCAGCAACGTTACCCTGAACCCTGACGAGGTCGTCACCTGGGCGTCCGGAACGTTCGCCGTGAACGTCGTGAACGCGCAGTCGTCCTCCGGTTATATCACGTACCTGTTCACCGCTGCGCAGTTTTCAACGTTCCTGGGCAGCCTGTCGACGGATCTGACGGACAGCAGCGTTTCCGTATGGGATTCCGTCACGGAATCCATCAAGATCACTTCCTACGATCCCATGCGGTATATCGGATCTGTTCTCTGGTTCCCCGGATCGGTCCCTGCAGGAACTGCAAAGACAACGTTGAAACTGGGAAATTATGAGGTCACCGGGATCAGCTGCGTACAGCCTTCTTTCCCGACTGTAAGTACAAGTTACGTGATAACGCTTCCGAAACATCCGCAGGCTTCCGCACGCGGATCCTTCGCGAATCTGGCGCCGTATTCCGAATACACGCTTGAGCTGGGACCGTTCGGGGATATCAAACTGGATACGACAGCGCTGTACGATCAGTCAAAACTGTTCGTCGTCATTGACGCAGACTGGGTCACCGGAAACGGCAGGGCGTTTATTTACGCAGGATCCCAGACGGTCACGCCGATCTCCGGACAGACGCTTGTCGCGAACGTTGTGTGCCAGTACGGCGTACCGGTACGGATCAACAGCATGAACAGCCTGACGGCAGGGTCTCTTCTCTCCACCGTCGGCGGCGTGGCAGGGATCATCGGAGGGATCGCGCTGGGAGACGCAGGAGCAGCTGTGGCAGGATTCAATTCCGCGCTGAACGGCGTTGAATCCATGGCAAAGGGATCCTTCGACAGCGTCGGCAATACAGGGAGTATCGCGGACCATATGATGAAGAAGATCCTCTACGCACGGTTCTGGTCCATCGCGGACGAGGACCGGGC
>JAZKXO010000128.1:0-8376 GCA_045611685.1 Eubacteriales bacterium
ATCGAGTGCTTTCTGAATACACCACGACCTCGGTCTTTCCTCGTCCCGCATGAACTTTTCGAGCCGTTCCACGATGGACGGGGGCAAGGTGATTTGGAATTTCTCGAATCCAGTTTCCTCGATGCCGCGCAGGCTTCTGCCTCCATTGATACCCATTGTTACACCTCCTAAATGACGGTTATACAATGATACTAACTTAAAGAAGGATTGTCAATGGTGCGCGATAGTCCTTGCGGCACAAGGGGTTCAGCGATGTTTAACTTTATACGGAAACAATAAGTGAGCGACCGAGGGCGGGAGAAACCCCGCCCTCAACTTGTAGGAGGGCAACATGAGAAAGTACGAAACCGAAGACGGGCGGCCCGTTGAATGGGAAGAAGACGTATTATACGTGAGAAACCCGGATGGCAGTATATCCATCATCAAGAAGGGGGACGGGGAGAATGCTACCGACGATCAAGAAGGGTGACACCGGACAGGCGGTGTTCGTTGCAAGCTGCATGATGGGCATGAACGATCTAAGCGACGTTTTCACCGAAGAACTGGAAACCGCGGTAAAGGCGTTTCAGCGTTCGGTCGACCTGACGGCGGACGGCATCATCGGCCCATCGACGTGGGGAAAGATCGCGGACACCGCGCCCACGGTCAGCACCACGAAAAACAAATATGGATGTTACGCCAGCGGCGTTCAAACGCTCTTAAATGACCCGGGCGTCAAGGTTGACGGAATATACGGGCAGAAGACGAAAGCGGCCGTAAAAGCCTATCAGACGCGGCAGAAGTTATCCGCTGACGGCATCACCGGCCGGCAGACGTGGCGAAGCTTCATTCTGGGCGAAACGCCGGCGGAAAAGGTCATAAACGATTGTGTGTATTACTGTCAGTGGGACAAACGCTGGTCTAAGGTGATGTATTCCAATCACAATGATAAATCGCAGACCATCGGCAACAGCGGGTGCGGCCCGACGTCCGCGGCGATGATACTGGCGACATGGATAGACCCGGCGATAACACCCGTTCAGACGTGCGAGGATGCCCAGAAACACGGTTATCGCACATATGAGAGCGGAACATCGTGGGGATATTTCCCGCACGTTTTCAAGGCGTATAACGGCTTTAGGAAGTATCAGCAAACGGCAAGCCTTGAAACGCTGAAGAAAGCGATCCGTGAGGGCGCGCTGGCGGTGTGCTCGATGAACAACAAAGACGGCAACTTTTGGACGAAAGGCGGGCACTTTATAACCGTTGTGGGCGTGGACGATTCGTACATCTACGCGAACGACCCGAACAAGACGGCGCACCCGCGCAAGCAGAAACACGATAAGTTCAAGCTGTGCATGAAACAGGCGTTCATTTACTGGAAATAAAAGACGGAGCGGGAAACACCCGCTCCTCTTTTTTTATTTGTCTTCCCATCGTATCAGCTCGCCCGGCTGGCACTTGAGCAAGCTGCATATCACGTCAAGCGTGGCCGTCGAGATCGCTTTGCCTTCCCGGATGCGCTGGACCGTATCGTTTCCGATGATTCGCTCCTTTACAAGCCGGTACGCCGTCCATCCGTTATCTGACAGGCGTTTGAGCACCCCGCAATAGATTATCATTTCATCGCCTCCTTACGCCGGTTATCATATCACTTTTTCGCTACAAAGTCAACACAGAAAAAAGTGTTGACATATACACAGAAAAAAGTGTATAATAGGCGGCGAGGTGATGAATATGTCGATAGAATCGAAAAAGACACTCCTGAACAATCTGGAACGCCGCCTGAGTGAAATGCTTACGGCGTCAGACATGGCGAAGACAATGGGCGCATTGTCCGACGTGCTGGCCGGTTTTGACGTGCAACAGATCATCACGGCAGACCCCGGCAATGACGATATGCTTGGGGCGTACACTTCCGCGTTACAGATCGAGGGCCGCAGCGTTAAAACGATAGAACGCTACAAATACCTTATAAAGCGTTTAATGGCGTCTGTGGGCGTTTCCACGCGTGAGGTTACAGTTTATCACATACGCCGCTTTCTGGCCGAAGAAAAGGCGCGAGGCATCGCTGACCGTACTTTGGAAAGTATGCGGCAAGTGTATTCCGCTTATTTCAACTGGTTACAACGTGAGAATCTTATCCAGTTGAACCCAACGGCGAATCTTGGCGCGGTGAAGTACGCAAAGAAAGTCAAAACAACATACACCGAGGTTGACATCGAAAAACTAAAGTTCCAGTGTGAGAGCATCCGCGACCGCGCGATCATTTGTTTCTTGCTTTCAACCGGATGCCGTATCTCCGAAATGACGCAGCTGAACCGGGGAGACATCGATTTTACGTCTCTTGAGGTGACGGTGCTGGGCAAAGGCAATAAAGAGCGCACGGTGTATCTCGACCCGGTGGCCGGCATGACCATCAAGGAATATCTGGCTTCGCGTAAAGATGACGAACCGGCACTGTTCATCGGGAAGGGTAGCGAACGCCTTACGCCCGGCGGTGTGCGGTTCATGCTTCGCAATCTTGCAGAGAAATGCGGCGTCGATCACGTGCACCCGCACAAGTTCAGGCGGACGCTGGCGACGAATTTAATCCGTCACGGGATGCCGATACAAGAGGTCGCATCGATACTGGGGCACGATAAGCTTGACACAACAATGAAGTATGTAATCCTTGACAAAACCGACGTGAAGAACAGTTACCGCAAGTATGCGTGATTTGACATCATTTTGACATCATTCCAAACGAACTAAACGAACCAAACGAACTAAAACACGCTTTGAAAACTGAATATAGAGAAAGCCCGGAAGTGCTTGAAATCCTTGCATTTCCGGGCTTTTCAACGTTATCGAGGTGACGGGATTTGAACCCACGGCCTTTTGGTCCCGAAGCATACGCGCAAAAACGCGGAAAGTATTGCGGTTAACGGGCTGGCGCGTTTCACGTGGAACGCTTGACATCATTTTTGACATCATGGCGCGGGGGAAAGTGTGTTCATGTATGCGGTGAGCGCGTCGGTCGATTTGTTTTTCTTTTCTTCTGACAGGTGTGTATAAATCTTCATGGTTACGCTGATGTCAGCATGGCCGAGGAGATACGCGGCGGTTTTGACGTCAGCACCGGCGGAATACAGGATCGAGCAGTAAGTATGTCGGAGATCGTGATAACGGAACGAAAACAGGCGCGGCATATCGTCTTTTTTATTGTTCTTGCTGGGGTTCTTCGGCCGGCCGTTCATGTATCTGCTGATGATATTACAGAACCGGTCAAGGCCGCGTGAAACGGCGGATTCGGTGAGCGGCTTTCCGTGCGCGGACAGGCAGACGAAACCGGTGCGGGTTTTGACGGTGGCCAGCGCGTTATATAGCGGGTCCGGGATCGGTATCACGCGCAGACCGGCGGAGGTTTTCGCGCGCTGTTCCACAATGACCGCGTTTCCGTGCACAACGGCGGTTTGACGCACTGTAATTGTTCTGGCTTTCATATCCACGGCAGACCAATCGAGCGCGACCATTTCGCCCCGGCGAAGGCCGCAGAACAGCATCAACATCGTCCAAAGTCCCGCGGGGGATTCCTGCCAATATTTCAGTATAAGGTCGATTTCGTCTTTTGTGAGCGCGCGGTGCGTTCCTTTGGTGTACTGGGGGAGGGCGAGGTCTTCCGCCGGGTCATCTGGTATCAGGCGGTTTTTGCGCGCCTTTTTGAACACACGTTTGATGGCCTGAAGGTATTTGTCACAGGTGGAGAAAGACATACCCGCAAGGCCGTTCAAACTGCTCTGTAGGTCGATCTCACGTATTGACGCAAGCGCGCGCGTTCCGAGGTCGCGCTTCAGACGTTCATACGGCACGGCGTCCTGCGATTTATAAAGCGCGTTGACGTTTGCCCGGTATGCGTTCATATATTCATCGACCCACTGCTCAACGGTAACGACCGACATGGGCGCGTTCTGCTGTGACCGCAGATACGCGTCTTTTTTCTTTTGCGCTTCGGCGCGTGTTGCGCCGTAAAAGTATTTGCGCGTCAGTTTGCCGGCGGCGTCGCGCCCGGTGGCGACGGATAGTTGAATGCGGCCGTCTGTGCGGCGGTTGCGGGTCATTTTAGGTTATCCCGGAACAGTTCCGGATCGAGGGCGAACATGGCGCGCAAGACGTTGAGCGCGCGGGTGCGGTCTTCCGGGGGCAGTTTGTCCACGCCGGCGGCGATTATGCGCGCTTCGGCGGATTGTATGGCGTATGCTTTTGGCGTGATCGCAGCGGCAATTTGCGCGATGTCTTCATCGGTGAGATTGCGCCCGGAATTAGAACCGGTGCGGAGCGCGACACCGGCGGGGTATTCGACGTTCCACGTTTCATACGGCGCATAGTAAATAATGTCCGTCGGCCAACACTGGAAGAGCTTTGCAAGAATCGTTACGTTTTCATCTTTAGGGTCTGACTTGTTTGTCACCCACCGGCTGACCGTTGCTTGCGTGACGTGACACGCGGCCTCGATGTCTTTAGACGTAAGGCCGGTGCGCTGCATCCATTCTTTTACCTTATTTGCCATACGCGCTCACTCCCTTCATATATACAATTATATACGTTACATAACGGAAATGCAATACTTTTTTAATACGCGCATACGTATAAAGGTATTGCAATCATACGCGAAAACGTATATAATACGTATAGATTCATTGAGGAGGGCGACAAAATGAAGAAGGTTTTAATCGGCACGGTGCACGTTGAAAAGGACACGATCATGCTGAACCAGCAGTTCACTTACGCGGCGGATTTCGAGGAGCTGAATGTCAAGGCCGGCGATTATCCGGTTTACACCTACGCGGACGAGCTCGAACGCCACGACGACCGCGTGATTCTCGGCCACGGCACCCACTACATCGGTTTTACCGGGACGCTGGTGCGGAGCAGTTTCAAGGGAACGCCCGGCGAGGAAACACATTTTCACCCGATGTGCTACGCGTACCAGCTCGCCGACGGGTTCCTGCGCGGACACGAACTGTTCCAAGGTGTGCGGCTCGATTACACGCTCCGCCCGGAATGGGGGATGTTTGTTGATGAGTGCGCGTATGACGGGAAACGCCTTTTCAGCGTGAAACTTTCCGCGACGGCGGACAAGCTCACGTTCATTGAATAACGAACAGGCCGGCGGGGCAGCGGCTAATCTGCCCCGGAAAGGAGGCACAGTGAGAGGCGCGAAGTACATCGGCACGGCTGAGATCATGGCGCGGCTGCCGGTGGGGAAGACGAAGGCGACCGAGATACTGCATATGTTCGCAGACCGCGGGCAGCTGTTCCGGGTCGGCCGGGTGATGATGATACCGGAAAAGGTTTTTGAAGATTGGCTCCGGTATGAGTGCAAGGTGGAGGTCAGATGATACCGGGATTCGACAGGGCGGAAGCGGAATGGGAAACGGTCCCGGACCTGCCGCGGGCATGGCGGGCGGGATATGACACCATCGCACGGAGCGCGGCAATCGCTGAACTGCTTGACGGCATCAAGGAACTGCGCGCGACGTATGAAAGCTACGAACACAGCCCCGCAAAGGAGGAGGCGAGATTGTGGCGGGAGCTGGGCGGAATGTGGAGCGATTTGCTAAAGTGGCAGGACGTTCTGGAACAGGAACAGGAACAGGCAAACAGAGATTGGAAACGTGAGGAGGGGATCGATTAATGGAAGTCACTTTTGAACAGATAGCACAGGCGAACCGGTCGCTGAAGCTGACGCCGGTGCGTGGCAAGGATTACGTCGAGGTCAATCAGCGCATAAAGGGATTTCGCCAGGTTTACCCGACCGGATGGATCACGACGGACATCGTGAGAGAAACCGACGGGTTCATCATCATCAAGGCCCGGTGCGGGTACAGAGACAAAGATACCGGCCAGATGTTTGTGCTTGCGGAGGGCACGGCGTTCGAGGAGCGCACGTCAAGCCCCATCAACCGAACCAGCTATATCGAAAACTGCGAGACTTCAGCGTGGGGGCGCGCACTAGGCGCGGCCGGTTTCGGAATCGACACGGCGGTCTGCTCAGCGGACGAAATGAATGGCGTCGTGGAGATCGAGAAAGATCAGATGCGGGATGACGGGTATGACCCGGACGCGAAGGTGAAACCGGAGACGGCGAAGTACATCGTGAACGTGATGCCGGCGGACAGGCTTCAAAAGATGCTTGACCACTACGGTGTGAAGTATGTGGCAGAGCTGACCGCATCACAGGCCGGCGAGGTTCTGCAAATACTCAAGGTAAAAGACCCAAACGAAAAATAGGAGGTGAGTGAATGGAAGATTTCAAGATGACGCCCATCGCGTGCGCCGTCATGGACGAAGGCAGTTTCGAGCGCGGAAAGAATATGCGCATCATCCGCAAGTTCGTAAACAGCGGCGAGAACGCGGTGCGCGTGGAGGACAAACACGTAAAGCCGGTCTGCCTGTATCAAGGGCTGAGACGCGCGGTGCTGGCGATGGGGCTGAACCAGAGCGTTTATGTTCAGATGCAAGGCAACGGAATCAACTTGATCCGGGTGAGGTAAAACAATGGGCGAAATCAAGTGGATAAAGCTTGCGGTCGACATCTTCGACAATCGCAAAATCAAGCAGATCGAAAAAATGCCAGATGGTAATGCGTTGATTGTTGTATGGCTGAAGATGCTGACGCTGGCTGGCAGTACGAACGATAACGGGCTGGTGTATCTGACGCGGGAAATCCCGTTCACCGACCAGCTGCTTTCGACGCAGTTCAATATGCCAATTGCCATTATCCAGCTTGCCCTCGCAACGTTTCAAAAATTCGGCATGATTGAGGTCATCGAAGACATCATACACATAAGCAACTGGGAAAAGTATCAGAACATCGACGGTATGGACAAGATACGTGAACAGGGCAGAAAGCGGGTGGCGGAGTACAGAGAACGCAAACGGTTGGCACTTGCAGAATGTAACGTTACACGTAACGCTACAGTAACGGCAAGTAACGGTGCAGAAGAAGAAAGAGAAAGAGAAGAAGAAAAAGATAAAGATAAAGAGGGTAAAGGAACGGCGCGTTCGCGCTTCACCCCCCCGACGCTTGATGATGTTCAATCCTACTGTAAGGAACGGAACAACCGGGTCGACGCTGAGCGATTCATAGACTATTACGCATCGAACGGCTGGAAGGTGGGCAAGAACCAAATGAAGGATTGGCGGGCGGCGGTTCGGAACTGGGAGCGCGACGATAAACCGGCACAGGCGCAGCGGATGGCGAAGCGCGGGCTGGAGCGAAGTGAGATCGATGACAGCTGGGCGGCGGACATTATGAACCGGCCGCGGGCATAACGGCAAATAAGAAAGGAGAAACAACATGGGTAAAGGAATCAGAATCGAACTTTCACAGGTGGAACGTATGGACACGATGTTCAGCAAGGGGCTGAGCGCGTCCGAAGTAGAAGAATGTACAAGGCACGAAATCGATCGCAAAACGGCGCAATCGTACAAGCGCGCGATCGAATACGTGAAGAACGGCGTTCCGATGCCGAAGAACTTGACCGTCAGCAAAAATGCGATGAAGCAATACTGCGAGAAGCACGGATATGAGCTGAAATACGCGAAAGAAGAACCGAAAGAAGAACCGAAACAGGTGCAGTTCGAAGGCCTTGAAGACCTTGCCGACGGCGAGCTGACGATGACGCTACAGCCGCGGAGTGACGAAAGCGTGTTCGACAAAATGCTGGGCGTATTGCGCGAGTTCACCACGGTGCAAAGGGAGATTTACGCCATCGTCAAGGACTTGCACGAAAAGTGCGTTTGTCGCATCGGTTGAGGTGGTGTGGCGATGGCTTTCGATTGCATGGAGGATTGTATTCACCTCAAAGCGTGTAGGAGGGTACAAGCTATAGGAAAACGCCACAGGCTATTGGTGCCACGATACTGTACAGAAGAATGCACGGCATACGTGAGCGAGAACGAAGTGGCACGAACAGTGGCGGGGTTCATACAAGGGGCTTTCAGAGCCGGAGAAAACGGATGCGACAGTTACAGAGCAGACAAAGACGCGTTTCTGTCTATGCTTAGAGGGGAGGAGTAAGATGTACGACTTCGATTTAGTGGGCTGTGTATTTCTGATGGCGGCACTGGTTTCGATTCTCACGCTGGCGGTGGCGTATTACGGTTACAAGTTCTTCCATGAGCCGGCGGTCATCGATTGGATGGCGCGTCATGGGATCGTGGAAATCGAGGAGGAGGACGAAGAACGATGACAAAGAACACGCACAAAAAGATGATACTCGCGTATATGCGGGAATACGGCAAAATCACGCCGATGGAGGCATGGGACAACATCGGCTGCACGAAGCTGGCGACGCGCATCGGCGAACTGCGGCGCGCGGGGCATAACATCATCGGGACGCGCACGGAGGG
>JAZKXO010000129.1:0-21477 GCA_045611685.1 Eubacteriales bacterium
TTAGATCCAGAGCATCGTTCTGCAGCTGAATATATCCAACTTCCGTGTCTGCTTTGTTCAACTGAGCAAGCGCGTGGGTAAGGCTGCCGTACGCGGTAATGTTACCTTCGGACGGACCCCATCCAGCCTGGAGCACCTCGGTACAGTGATCACACTTACCCTCTGTCCAAGTGTGTGCTGCGCTTTCGCTCGTAGTATGCGCCTCATTGAGCGTACAGGTATATTTTGCAGTGTGCGTACCGTCCGCGTTTGCGGTGTACGCAGGCTCGCCCCAAACGTGCGCGTCCTCGTTGATTGCGATTTCAACAGAAGATGCTTCAATCTCGGTTTTGCCTTCTGCATCGCTGTAGTACTTGCCGGAGTTTGCACAAGTCTCCTCGGCACAGTACCAGTACTCGATGTTGCCCGCCTCCGTACAAGTAGCCTCTTTTGCTTCTACATGCGTGAGAGTGCAGGTGGGCTCTTCGGGATCCGTGCCGCCCACAGCCTTGATAGTATAGATTCCGGCACTAGCACTGACAGGTGCTTCCAAGTTTGTACCGACAAACAGTACGTCACTCGAATCAAACAAATCATAACCACTGGGAAGCAAAATGGACGAACGCGCCGCGCCAGATTTATAGGACTGAATGTGGAGTCCTGAAGGATCTGCGTGTCCGGTGAGATCAACGGAACCCTCGGCAGCGCTGTAATACAGCTGGAAGTGACGGGGAGCCGCTACGGTGTAGGTGAAGTTCTCATCGAGAACAATCTTACCGCTCTTGATGTAAGCGAGACCCGCGGTGGAGTTGGTACCGGTGGATACGAAGTTACCGCCCGCGAGGGTGATGGTGCCGGCGTAGGCGACAGCGTTAACCTTTACCATAGCAGAAACATCTTCGTAGTTACCGGCTTCAACTTTAACATTAACGTTGATGCCTTCAATATTATTGATAAAAATGATGCCGTGGCCGCCGACAGTACCCTTCACAGTACCCCATTCAGCCTGGGGCTTGGTATCGGTGAAGGTTGCAGTGTAGCCGTCAGTCGTTGTGAAGAGAAAACTTTGCGCTTTGTTAATAGTAACGGTCTTTCCGTTCAGGTCGATCGTAAGGTCCTGACCCAGATCGCCGATGTCGATGGAAGCGTCAGAGGTAATATCCGATTGAAGTTGGATGTATGCAGGCTTTGCAGCAATCGCATTCGCCAGCGTACCGGCGTTGGTCAGAGAATTTACATCTGCACCCCATTTGGCTTCGACTTTGCCTACGGTGTAAACGGTATTCTTAGGCAAAGTCTCAGCGGTAACCAGTTCATCACCCGCAAAAATCTCGTAGCCGTCAGGAAGGACAATGTTTTCACGCGCCAACTCTACGTTCGTATTTGTCTTAACGCGAAGTCCATCTAAATCCGCATAATTGCGGAAATCAAAAGTGGCGGCCGAAGCGGTAACAAGTATTTCTTGGGCGCCAGCAACAGTAAACGAACCGCCGTTAATGGTAACATTTCCGTTACCTGCTCTCAAGAAGTCATTCGTGGTGTTGAAAGTAGCACCGTCATTAATGATTATGTTGCCGCTGTACGACGCACTAGCGGAAGCGGCCTGCACCATCACCTTTTCGGTGTAAGTCCCTCCATCAATTACAACATCCCAAAGGGCAGTATTTGCAATGTAAATACAGCCATTCGTGGAAGTTGTCGAAACACTGCTTTCGCGTTCAGAACCGGCATATGTGTCGGTGAAATATATTGTAGCACCTTCCGCGCCATATCTAATACGGAAAACAATGTTGGCACCAGCATCGACGACGTAACCATTTAAGTCGATAGTAATATCAGTAGTAGATGAAGTAGCACCAATGTACTGCTGCGCACTTAAGGTTACGTTGTTCTGAAACTGGATATAGGTGGGAGTGGCAGCTGTATTCGCATACGTAACTGCATCCGCCAACGTACCCGCCATAGTCAGGTTTGCACTGCCTTTTTCGCCCTCACCGTACCACACTTGGGCGGTGGTGTCCAGGCCTTCTGCAGCAGTTATTGCCGCTTCCACCGTAATCGGCGTGAACGGTACGATGGAAAGTACCATGCACAGTGTAAGCAGCCATGCTAAGATTCGCTTGTTCATACTTGGTTTCTCCTTTATAAAATAAAATTTTTTATATATTATCATGTTGTCATCGCCGCTTTCGCCCGCTTCTCTCGCGCACCTATATAAATATATGTAGGGTTCTGGGAAACATTCCCCGCCGCGGTAAAAATGGGCATAATACGGCATATGATAGCACGTTACATACATTGTAGCACATTTGCTGGATAATGGCAAGCGTTTTTTAAAACTTTTTATTCAAAATCAGCGAAAAACGAACCCTTTTTCATCGTCATTTTTGACAAAAATCCAGGTTCTTCTTTGCCGGTTTGTATGTTTTTCAACGTTTTTTCACACAAAATCACGTATTTTTTGTGTACGCGCGGTAAAGCTTCCGAGAAGCGGCATCCGTCTAACGTCCGCATTTTGCCTTGCAAAACGGCGGTTTTTATTTTCTACACCCGCCAAACGTGGACGAAAAGCCGCATTTTTGTTGATTTTGCACATTCGGCATTTTTGCGTTGGAGGACACCCCCCGCTTGACGCACACACGTCTCGCGTGATATAATTGTACCATAATCAACACAACGGCAAGAGGGAGGGCGTTTTCATGGATAAGGTGTTTTTTGCGCTCATCGGCTCGGCGCTCACGGGTGAAAAATCCAATGCTATCCCGCACTCTCCCCTCTCCGATGAGGTGCTCCTCACCTACGAGACGCTTGCAAAACGGCACGACGTATATCACCTGCTCGCCTTGGGACTCAAGGAAAACGATCTTTTGCCGGCAGATAGTGCGCGGTTCAGGCTATCCATTATGAAAACCGCGCTCCGCTGTGAACGCCTTATGCACGCATACGGCGTGCTATCGGCGGCACTCGAGGCGGCTGAGATTCCGTTTATACCCCTTAAAGGATCCGTTCTCCGCAAGCATTACCGCGAGCCGTGGATGCGCACGAGCTGTGACATCGACGTACTCGTGCACCCGGAGGATGTTGATAGGGCGGTCGCCTGTCTGGCGGATCGGTGCGGGTACACGTACAATCGCAAGACGCCCCACGATATATCTCTTTTTACTCCCGAAAAAATTCACGTAGAGCTTCACTTTGCTCTTGTGGCCAAGGATCTTGTGAACAAATCATCCGACGTTCTCGCACGCGTGTGGGATTTCGCTTCTCCTATAGAGGGACACACGTATTTTCACGAGCTTTCGGATGCGATGTTTTATTTCTACCACATCGCCCACATGGGGCAGCATTTTCTTATGGGTGGGTGCGGCATCCGTCCGTTTATGGATCTCTTCATCCTTGAGGGGCTGGCGGAAGCTGACCGTGCCGGGCGCGAGTCGCTTCTCTGTGAGGCGGAACTCTCCGCCTTCGCTGAGGCATCGCGAAGGCTTTCGGCGGTATGGTTCGCCGGTGCGGCCACCGACGCAACCACCCGACAAATGGAAGAATACCTCCTCACCGGCGGTGTTTACGGCACGCTCAAAAACCAGATAACCATCACCGCGGCTCGCGGAGAGAGCCGCCTCGGCTCCTTTTTATCACTTGCTTTCCCGCCTTCCTCGGTGCTCAAAAAGGCGTATCCGCGGCTCGGAGAGCAACCGGCTCTGTATCCGTTTTATGTAATGAGGCGGTGGCTACGCATCTTCACGAAAAAGAAGCGGTACAAGGTTTTTCACCTGACGAAGGTACGCGCCTCCGTTACAGAGGAGGCGGCGGATCAAACGGCAATACTCCTCTCCGATCTGGGCTTATATCGGTAAAAAAGGCCGTTGCGATAAAGCAACAGCCTTTTTTGTTTTCTGTTATTTCTTCCCTCTTTGGAAGATGGCGCGGCGGAACAGAATGATCTGCATGACAACGAAGAACGCCGCTAAAATAATGAGCGTAAGGATCGGCTGCTTCGGCGCGAGGGCGGCAAGCAGCATCATGGGGAAGCCGAACACGATCGCAGGGACGTTCTGGTAGACGAGGTTATCCGCGACCGGTGTCTCGTAATTGGGATCAAGCTCACGCAGAAGAATAACACCGGTGCTCGCCGTGCCGGTGAGCATACCGTACATCGCGAGGAACTGTTCCTCGGCGTACTCGGAGAACAGTTTTCTTGCGACGTAAAGGTTGTAGAAATACGTGATGACGAGTCCGACGACGCCGAGGAGCAGCATGATCCCCCAGTAGTTTTCAAGCACGTCAAGGCGAATGGCGGCGATGCCCGCGATTACCATGATATCGAAGAAGAATCCGCCGATGCGCTGCATGAGGAACGTATTCACGTACTGGCGGTGAACAATCCCGCGGCGGCGGAGCACCGTAACGCACGAACTGATCAGCGTGGCGATCAAGACACCGATGAGGAAGTTGAAGCCGTACAGAACGGAGCGCAGTCCGGGCACGAGATTGCCAAGGCCGTACATCACGAGGTACGTGAGGAAGTACGCCGCAAACACCCACGCCATCTGGACGCTGATTTTGTCCATGCTTCCGTTCATGGGGATCTCGTCGTCGCCCTGCACGTCGTCCATGCCGAGCGCATCCGAATGCTCGCTTCCGCGGTGGATGATCTTGTTTTTCTTTTTCAGGATGTTGAGGTGTATGACGCCGCCGAGGCTGGCGCTCAGAAATCCAAGTGCGGCGATCGTAAGCCCGAAGCTCTTACCGCCGATGAAGCCGTAATCAAGCTCGTAGAGATTGCCGTAATTGAGCGCCTGACCGGTTCCCTGGCCGAAGCCGAACGGCAGAAGGATACCCGCCGCCGGGAAAAAGCCCTTTATAAACAACGCGGCAACGATCGTGATCGCCATACCGAAGACGCCCTGCAGAAGGTACATGGAAACGGTTGTAACGCCGGTGTTGAAGATCTCCGCGCGGCGTTTGCCCGTAAGCTTTTCGCGTGCCGGCTTATAAGAGGTGGCGATAAAGCCGAGCGCCAAGGCGTGATAGGTGATTATCTCGAGGGTCTGCATGCCGTTTCCGCCGAAGAACGCAGTATCAAACAGGACGTTCCCCGTAATTGCCTTGTACGCGATCGACAGAAGAAGTAAGAGGATGCCGCCGAGAACGGAAGTCGGAATGAGCGAATTGCGGAGAAACGGAACGGACCGTTTGATCATATTGGCCGTCAGAAGGCTGAGCAGCAAAACGGCGACCAGATGGATTCCGCCCCATACACTAAAGTCCCAAAAATTCTGCATGTGAAACTCCTTTCGCCGCAGTTTTTTCACCGACAGCGTGGTAATATATGTTTAGATATTTGAGAACGCAGAAACGTTTGCCGCCGTGCACTTGGAATATGCGGCCGCCGACGTACAGATTCAGTTTATTGCGTCCGAGCGCTGTGGCTGCCGTAATCTCCGAGAACGGATACACGGTAAGACCGCCCGCGGTCGAAACGATGAATCGATCGGCGTATACGGAGAGCACCGCTTCGTCAGCGATTTTCACCTTATGTTTGTACGGGATCACCTCGGAAAAACGGACGGTATCCGTATAGACGGGTGTCTCCGCGTACGGAGAAAGATCAAGGGTGCGGATGAAGTCCGACTGGTAATCATACCACTCGGCGAGAAAACGAAACGGGAACGTAAAGCCCACGCCTTCGAGTTCCTTCGAGGGGAGATAGCGGACGCTTCTGTCGCACTTTTTGCAGGTGATAAGATCGCCCGAGGATTCAAACTCCGAAAGGCCGCAGACAGGACAGACGTACATCGCACGTTCGAGATACTCAGCGGATTTCTTGTGATAGAAGAAGCCGTCGGCCTTCGCCTCGTCTACATACAGTTCTTCGGAGAGAAGCCCGAACAGTTCCCCGTCGGTCATGTCCTTGTATTCTTCGTACTCGATCACGCGGGAAACGCCTGCACGCATTTTACCGCGCCTTCTCACATCGCTCCAGCGGGGATGCACGCCAAATCCGCCCTCGATGCGGAAGATTGCCACCGGCAGGCGGAGCGAGCGCACGAACGGCGCGATTGAGTCTTTGATGTACCCCGTCCGTCCGCTGTATGTACGGTTTCCCTCCGGCGCCATAGCAATCGTGCCGCCCTCGCGCACGACGCGCTTGCAGTCAAGCACCGCTTTGATATCCGTCATGGATTTCTGAATAGGGATCGGTGCCACAAGATACTTTATCAGCGCAGACGCGAACCCTTTGGAGAACAGATCCTCCGACGCCAGATAATACACCGGTCCGCGGAATGCCACCGAGATAAAAAACTGATCAAACGCCGTCTGATGATTCATCAGAACGAGATATTGACGTTTTCCCTGTTCTCGGAAACGGTCGATGCGGATATTATACATAAGGCGGGACAAAACCGCCAAAACCGGTCTCCCCAAAAAGGTATAGATACGATGGCGGGCACGCAGCCATTTTTTCTGTTTGGCGCGCCCTTGTTTTTTCTGTTTTGTCGTTTCGGTATTTCGATTCATATGAATACGGAATCCTCCGTCTTGATTTTTTTGAATAAAACGGTCATTTTATTATATCATATTTTGGTGTGCTTTTGTCAACAATTGAGCAATATTTCTTCAAACAATAAAAAACGACGCCTTCCGTGCGCTTACAAAAGATGTTTCGCTTGCGCGCGGGCGCGTTATGTGGTATAATATTTTCATAGGATCACTATCGGCGAAAGGAGGCCCGCAGGGCACGTGGGGCAGAACCGTTCCATGATTGATTTTGAAATCGCGAGGCCATCCGCCTCCGACATAGATACTCTTAAGGAACTATGGATCGACTCGTTCGGCGACGATCCCGATTACGTGAATTTCTTTTTCGATAACAAACTGCCATACTGCAAAGCCGTAACGGCACGAATGAGCGGCACCCCGCTCGGCGCCGCCTATCTTCTCCCCGCAGAGATGCGAGACGGAGAGCGGTGGCACAGAGCATACTACGTCTACGCCGTGGGTGTTTCGCCCGCCCACCGTGGCCGCGGTGTCGGTGCCGCTATGATGAAGCACATCCTCGATTTCGCAAAACGGGAGGACGCAATCTGCTTTCTCTCCCCTGCATCGGAGAAGCTTGTGGCCTATTACAGCCGCCTCGGCATGCAGCCTTCGCATTTCGCAAAAAATCTCTCCTTGAAGAAAACGCCGATTTCCAAAGACACCGCCGCTTCTCTTTCCGATCTGACCGCAGAGGACTACCGGGCACTGCAATCCACTGTCGCCGGCTCCGTCCGCTGGGATATCCAAAGTATTCGGTACGCCCTCGCCGAAGCATGCCTTTCGGGCGGACGCGCTGTAAAATGCCAGATGGGCGCGGACACGTTCGGCGTAATCGGCTATGAAAAGGGCGGCACGTTTTTCCTAAAAGAGATCGTCCCCGCGCCGAAAGACACCGCGATTCTATCACGGATCGCCTTTCTTTTGGGCACAAAAGAGATAGTCGCACGCGTCCCCGCCGATGCAGACGATCCCGAAGGATTCGTTCTCGGCATGACGAACAACGCACAAAAAACGACCGGCGCGCCCCTCGGGCTTTTGCTGGACTGACGATAGGAGAATGTATGAGTAAAATACAGTGGAAGGGCGGCGCTATGCTCGGCCCTCTGCCGCCCGTAATGGTAACGTGCGGCACTATGGAAGAATCGAACATCATCACGATAGGCTGGACGGGCATCGTCAACACGATCCCGCCGAAAACGTATATTTCCATTCGCCCGACGAGGCACTCATATGACATCATAAAAGAAAGCGGCGAGTTTGCCATCAATCTGACGACAGCCGCGATCGTTGCCGCCGCCGACACGTGCGGTGTATATACCGGCAGAAAAGTGGATAAATTCGCACGGTGCAAGCTTACGAAAGAGCCGTCGGCGATTCTCGCGTGCCCACTCATCGGGGAGTCCCCGCTTTCGCTCGCCTGCCGCGTTACGGATATCATCCCCATGGGCTCGCACGATATGTTCCTCGCTGACATCGTAGGCGTAGAGGTAGATCCCGCGTATATCGACGAAAACGGAAAACTGCACCTTGAGCGCGCAGGGCTTACCGCCTATCTCCATGGAGAATACTACGCACTCGGCCAAAGTCTCGGCACGTTTGGGTTCTCCGTGAAGAAAAAAGGAAAGCACCCGACCCAAAAGACGGGTGCCCCCAAAAAGAAAACCGCCGCGGAAAATCCGAAGCGGGTAAAAGCGAAAAAATAATATTCCGGGGTATCCGACGGATACCCCTTTATCCTGCGGGCAAGCTGTGGTTTACTCCGCCGTCATCGGCGCAGCCGACAAGGTTTCCATCTGTGCTTTCGCGAGTTCTTCCTCATACGCCGCGATCACGGAGCTTTCCAGCTCTGCACGGAACCTTGCGTTAATCGGGTGCACGATATCGCGGTACGTACCGTCGGGATTCTTACGGTTCGGCATAACGATAAAAAATCTGTCACGGGCGTTGATCACCTTGATATCATGAAGCGCCAGCTGGCCGTCAAAGGTTACGGAAACGACAGCCTTCATAGGACCTTCATCAAAAAGTTTGCGGATTTTGATATCGGTTATCTCCATTGTTTTCATCCTCCTGATGTTTTGCTTATAACGTCTCAAAGACGCTTTATGATGCTTATCCGAGTCTACAGTTACAGTATACAGTGCGGATATAAAAATTATTCAGAACGAATGGAAGATTTTTTTGCGTTTAGTATTTATTTTTTCAAAAGAAGATGTATAATTAAAAGTAGATGACACCGCTGTTCCGTCTTCACGGTCCATAAACGTTTGGAGGTGTTTTTATGGCTTTGCCAAACACACATTTCGGCAGAGAAAAAATAGCCGCTTTTCTTTCCACCCCGAAAAAGATTTTTTTTGCGGGGATCGGCGGGGTAAGCATGAATTCCCTAGCGCACATATCGAAACTGCGCGGACACGACGTATGCGGCTACGACCGTACGCCGTCCGCTCTCACAAAACAGCTTGAAAACCTCGGCATCCCCGTCTTTTACGAAAGCGATCCCGAAAGGATCTCTGACGTGGACGTTTTCGTATACACCGTGGCAATTTCCGACACGCTTCCCGAGTACAAGGAGGCAATACGACTGGGCATCCCCGTGATCTCCCGCGCGGACTATCTCGGCTACGTTATGAGCGGATACAAACGCAGGATCGGGGTGAGCGGGGTGCACGGAAAAAGCACGACGACCTCGATGCTCGAATGTATTTTTCGCGTAGGCGGAGCGGATCCCACAGTCAGCTGCGGCGCACCTATGAAGGACGCCGGCAACCGCTGCGACCGCATCGGCGGCGATGAATACTTCATCTTTGAAGCGTGCGAATACATGGATTCTTTCCTTGATTTCTATCCGACGGACGCCGTCGTTCTGAACATAGAAGCCGATCATCTCGACTATTTCTCCGGCATCGAGCAGATCCGCGACTCGTTCAGCAAATTTATGAGCCTCACGGGAGAAACAGGCACCGTGTATCTGAACTGCACGGACGAAAATGTGAAACTCGCTGCAAAAGATTACAAAGGTAAAATTGTAACGTTCGGTGTAGAGACCCCAGACGCCGACTACAACGCCGCCGACATCTCGTTCTCCCACGGTATGCCGTCCTTCACCGTTATGTATCGGGGCGAGTCGCTTTGCCGCGTCCAACTCTCCGTCCCCGGCATGCACAACGTCAGCGACGCCATAGCCGCCGCCTCGGTTGCATTCGAATGCGGAATCTCCCCCGAAAAGGTTATCGAAGCACTCGCCCTTTTCTCGGGAGCCGGCAGACGCATGGACTTTTGCGGAAAGACCGCCCGCGGTGCTGACGTATACGACGATTACGCCCATCATCCGACGGAAATAAGAGCCACGCTCGACGCCGCTCTCTCAATGGATTATAAGCGCGTATTCGCCGTGTTCCAGCCGCACACATTCACGCGCACCAAGGAACTGTTTGACGATTTCGCAGACGTACTCGCAAAGCGAGGAATTACGAAGATCATTCTCCCCGACATTTATCCCGCACGCGAGACGGATACGCTGGGGGTTTCCTCCGCGCTTCTGGCCGAAGCGGTAGTCAAACGCGGCGGCAACTGCCTCGCCGTACCCACGGTAGAGAAGATCGCCGACCTTCTCCTTCGGGAATCCGGCAAAGGTGATATTATTCTCGTCATGGGCGCCGGCGATATCGGTGCACTTTGCACAATGCTTCTGTGAAATCACCGTGTGAAAATTCACAATCGAAAATGTGAGTTTTCTCAACCACAATGTTGACATGTGTATGTGAAATATGTTAAAATAGAACAGATTGAGATTTCCAGCGCTTCCCTTTTGATTTTCAGGAAAGGATGTGCACCCATGTACAACGAACGACGGGAACAAATCCGGGCTCTCTTTGCCGCCAAACCGTTTGTTTCCATAAAAGAACTTGAAGCAATGTTTCCGGATGTATCCGGCATGACCCTCCGTCGGGACATCGAATATTTCGAAGAGCAGGGCGATGCCATCAAGGTGCGCGGCGGTGCGCGGTCGACAAAATTCATCACCGCCTCCACTGACGACACCATCACCGCCCGTATGCACGAAAACGTGGAGTCCAAGGAAAAGATCGCGCGGCACGCCGCTTCTCTTCTCGAAACCGGCCGCTCCATCTTCATTGATTCCGGCTCTACCCTCCAGCGTATGGTCCCCTATGTACCGAACGAGCGATTCACGTTTACAACGACGAATCCGATGGCGGCGCTTGAGCTTTGCAAGATCGGACTTCCTATCGTCAACATCGTCGGCGGCAAGCTCGACCGCGATTACCAGACGGTTACCGGTATGCACGCGATGCATTTCCTCTCCGACGTCAATATTGATATTGCGTTTCTCTCCCCCTCCGGTCTTTCGCCGAAAAGCGGATTCACCGGCGGTAACTACAGCGAATGCGAGTTAAAGCGTGTCGTCGTGGAAAAAGCGCGCCTGGTCGTAATCCTTCTTGACGGCTCGAAATTTGATAAGAGCCTGCCGTACACCTTTTGTCATCTTGACCAGGTGCACGTGATCATCACCGACGCGCCCCTGCCGTCCGAGCTTACCCTGGAAGCGGAGAAGCACGGCGTCCGCGTCATCAACGTGTGCGAAGAAGACTGATCCCCCCGAAGGTTCTCCGGTTTTCCGGATCCTATATACTACATACTAAAAAATGAAACTATACACGAAAGGAATGATTTTCATTGGCACAACCCGTAATCATGCCCCGTCAGGGGCAAAGCGTTGAAAGCTGTATCATCACCGCTTGGAACAAAAAAGTAGGTGATACCGTTGCCGAAGGCGATATCCTGTTCTCCTACGAGACGGATAAATCCTCCTTCGACGAACCCGCTCAGGTAAGCGGCACCATTCTTGCCATTCTGGCAAACGACGGCGACGTCGTTCCCTGCCTTGACACCGTATGCTACATCGGTGAAGCAGGCGAGGACATCTCCGCGCTTGTAAACACCGCCGCACCCGCTGCTGAGCAAGCACCGAAGGCAGAGGAGAAGCCCGCCGCCGAAGCCACCGCTCCCGCCGCTGCTCCCGTTGTAACCGCAACGAAGGCTGAGGGCGATATCATCCGCATTTCTCCCCGTGCCAAGAACCTGGCACTCAAAACCGGCGTTGATATGACGAAGGTTGTTCCCTCCGGCCCTCACGGCCGCATCATTGAGCGCGACATCAACATCGCTCTCGATGCAGGCTTCGTTGCAAACGCTGCCGCTGTGGAAGCATTCCTTGCCGGCAATCCGATTATCACCGAGGAAGAAGAGGCACCGGTCGCTGCAGCCGTAGCTGCCGCTCCCGCCGCAGACGACGTTCTCGCATATACCGAGGAGCCTTTCTCCGGTATCCGCAAGGTCATCGCACGTCAGATGCACGCCTCCCTCTCCGAGATGGCACAGCTTACGCTGAACGCTTCCTTCGATGCCACGGCTATGATGAATTTCCGTGCTACGCTGAAGGCAAACGGCGAGGCTTTGGGTCTCGGCAAGATCTCTCTGAACGATATGGTTCTCTACGCCGTATCTCGCACGCTCCCGAATCATCCCACGCTGAACGCCAACGTGGTTGGCGACACCTTCCGCTACTTCAAGCATGCGAACATCGGCATGGCAGTGGATACCGAGCGCGGACTGCTCGTTCCCACCATCTTTGCCGCTGAGAAGATGTCTCTTGCAGAGATCTCCGCAGCCGCCAAAGGCGCTGCCGGCAAAGCACGCGACGGAAAGCTTTCTCCCGACGAGATGTCCGGCGGTTCCTTCACCGTTACGAACCTCGGCTCCATGGGCGTTGAGTCCTTCACGCCCGTCATCAACCCGCCGCAGACCGCGATTCTGGGCGTATGCTCCATCACCTACAAGCTCCGTGCAGACGGCACGACGTATCCGGCAATGGGTCTCTCCCTCACATTCGATCATCGCGCTGTGGACGGTGCACCCGCTGCCCGCTTCCTTGCCGATCTCTGCAAGGCTCTGGAGAACTTCGGTCTCCTTCTCGCAAAATAAGGGAGGTACATCACATGATTTACGATCTGATCGTACTGGGCGGTGGCCCGGCAGGCTACAATGCGGCTGAACGCGCCGCACACGGCGGAATGAAGACGCTTCTCTTTGAGGAGAGAGCGCTCGGCGGCGTATGCCTTAACGAAGGCTGCATCCCCACCAAAACGCTTCTCTATTCCGCAAAGATTTACGATTACGCACACCACGGCGAGGCGTACGGCGTTACCGTCAGCGGTGCGTCCATCGACCACGCCAAGGTTGTAGAGCGCAAGGAAAAAGTTGTCCGCACGCTCGTTTCCGGCATCGGCGCGAAGATGAAGGGCGCAGGCGTTACCGTTGTGCCCGCCACCGCCGTTATCACCGGCAAGACCGCCGAGGGCTTCACCGTAAAGAGCGGTGAGGAAACCTACACGGCAAAGCAGCTGCTCATTTGCACCGGTTCCTCCGCCGCTGTTCCGCCGATCCCCGGCCTCAAGGAGTCCGTCGAAAGCGGATTTGCCGTAACGAACCGCGAGATCCTCGATCTCAAGGTTGCACCGAAGCGCATCGCTGTCGTTGGCGGCGGCGTCATCGGTCTTGAGATGGCTTCCTACTTCAACTCTATCGGCTCCGAAGTTACCGTTATCGAAATGATGGACAAGATCGCAGGTCCCACCGACAAGGAGATCTCCGCTCTGCTCCAGAAGAATTACGCAAAGCGCGGCGTGAAATTCCTCCTCGGCGCAAAGGTTACCGCCGTGAACGGCAAGCCGGGCGACGGCGCCGTTACCTGCGAAATCGCCGGCAAGGAAGAAAAGATCCCCGCTGATCTCGTTCTCGTAAGCGTTGGCCGCCGTGCACGCACGGCTAACATCGGCCTTGAATCCGTCGGCGTTCTCACCGAGCGCGGCGCGATCGTTACCGACGAATGCAGCCGTACCTCCGTTCCGGGCATCTGGGCGGCAGGTGACGTCAACGGCAAGAGCATGCTGGCGCACACCGCATACCGCGAGGGTGAGGTTGCCGTCAACAACATGCTCGGCAAGAAGGATCGCATGGATTACCGCTCCATTCCTGCCGTTATCTACACGAATCCCGAGGTTGCTACCGTCGGTGAGACGGTCGAATCCGCAGCTAAGGCAGGACTCAAAGCAACCGAGCACACCATCTCCCTCCGTTACAGCGGCCGTTACATCGCTGAAAACGAAGGCGGAGACGGTATCGTGAAGATCGTCATCGGCGAGCACCGCGAGATCCTCGGCGTACACATGATCGGCTCCTATGCCTCAGAGATCATCTTCGGCGCGGCTGCCATGGTTGCCAAGGCTGAGCGCGTAGAAGACGTCCGCCGTATCGTATTCCCGCATCCTTCCGTTTGCGAAGTCATCCGCGAAGGCATGTTTATGATCTAAAAAATTTCAAATACATAAAAAGGAGAACCCACTATGCCTAAGAGTCAATACGTGGATCCCGGCAAAGTATTTCTGCCCGGTTCCATAAAGTTCACTGACATCCCCTCCTGCCAGTACAAGAAAACCCTCGCGCAGGAAAAGAAGATCTACACCAAAGACGATTTTCTCCGCATCTACCGCGACATGCGCATCATCCGTGAATTCGAGACGATGCTCAACGATATCAAGGTAAAAAGCGAATACAACGGCATCAAGTACAATAACCCCGGCCCGGCTCACCTCTCCATCGGTCAGGAAGCCTCCGCCGTCGGTGAAGCATACTGCCTCGACATCAATGACTTTACCTTCGGCTCCCACCGTTCCCACGGCGAGATTCTCGCAAAGGGTCTTTCCTCTATCCACAAGCTGGATGAGACGGAACTCTATGACATCATGAAGGAGTTCTTCGGCGGCGATATCCTGAAGGTCGTTGAAGGCAGACAGGAGAAGCAGGGCGATGTTCGCGACCTCGCTATCGACTTCCTCCTCTACGGCGCTCTCGCTGAGATCTTTGCCCGCACTACCGGCTTCAACCGCGGTCTCGGCGGATCCATGCACGCTTTCTTCATCCCCTTCGGCATCTTCCCGAACAACGCTATCGTAGGCGGCGCGGCTCCCGTTGCTCTCGGTGCTGCTCTGTACAAGAGAGCGAATCACAAGAAGGGTATCGTAGTTGCCAACTCCGGTGACGGTGCTACCGGCCGCGGACCCGTTCTTGAGGCGCTGAACATGGCTTCCATGCGTCAGATCACCGAACTTTGGGGCATGGACGGCAAGTACTCCGACGGCGGTATGCCGATCCTCTTCAACGTATTCAACAACTTCTACGGCATGGGCGGTCAGACCCAGGGCGAAACGATGGGTTACGATACCCCCGCACGTCTCGGTGCCGGCTTCTCTGCATCCCAGCTTCATGCTGAGCGCGTAAACGGCTACGATCCGCTTGCCGTTATCGACGCTACCACCCGTAAGAAGGAACTGCTCCTCGCAGGCAAGGGCCCGGCTCTGCTTGAGGTTGCTACCTACCGTATCAGCGGTCACTCCCCGTCCGACTCCTCCACCTACCGTACCACCGAGGAAATCGAGGCTTGGAAGGAAGCGTGCCCGATCGCCGCTTACCGCAAGAAGATGGTAGAAGGCGGCATCGCATCCGATGAAGAATTCGCCGCTATCGAAGAGTCCATCGTTCGCCGTATGGAAAAGATCTGCAAGCTCTCCATCGACGACGAGCTCTCTCCGCGCATGGATCTTGATAAGGATCCCGCAATGATCTCCTCTCTCATGTTCTCCAACAACAACGTAAAGAGCCTCGAGCCCGATCGCGAGCCCGACGTTCTTATGCCTAAGGAAGAGAACCCGCGCGTAAAACAGCTCAAGACCAAGGCTCGTTACGCTTACGACGAGAAGGGCGCTCCGATCCCGAAGATCAAGCTGTTCGGTGTTCGTGATGCCATCTTCGAGTCCATTCTCGATAAGTTCTACGAAGATCCGACCACCATCGCATACGGCGAAGATAACCGTGACTGGGGCGGCGCGTTTGCCGTTTACCGCGGCCTGACCGAGGCTCTTCCCTACCATCGCTTCTTCAACGCACCGATCTCCGAGTCCGCTATCGTCGGCTCCGCCGTCGGTTACGCAATGGCAGGCGGCCGTGCGATCGTTGAGCTTATGTACGCCGACTTCATCGGCTGTGCAGGCGACGAGATCTTCAATCAGCTCTCCAAGTGGCAGTCCATGTCCGCAGGCATTCTGAAGATGCCGGTCGTTATCCGCGTATCCGTTGGTTCCAAGTACGGCGCACAGCACTCTCAGGACTGGACCGCGCTCACCGCGCACATCCCGGGATTGAAAGTATGCTTCCCCTCCACGCCGTATGATGCAAAGGGTCTTATGAACGCCGCTCTCGCTGGCACTGACCCCGTTATCTTCTTCGAGTCCCAGCGTATCTACGACAAGGGCGAGGAATTCCACAAGGAAGGCGTTCCCACCGAGTACTACGAGGTTCCGTTCGGCGAACCCGACGTGAAGCGCGAAGGTAAGGACGTTACCATCCTCACCATCGGTGCCGTTCTGTACCGCGCTATGGATGCCGCTAAGATCCTCGAGGAGAAATACGGCATTTCCGCTGAGGTTATCGACACCCGCTCCATCGTTCCTTTCAACTACGACAAGGTTCTCGAGAGCGTGAAGAAGACCGGCCGCGTGATCATCGTCGGCGACGCGGTAGACCGCAACTCCGTGATGCGCGATATGGCTTCCAACATCACCGAGATGGCATTCGATTACCTCGATGCTCCGCCGGTTGTATTCGGTTCCCGCAACTGGATCACCCCCGCATTTGAGCTTGAGAAGTACTTCTTCCCGCAGGCTGAAGGCATCGTAGACGTTATCAGCCAGAAGCTCATGCCCATCGCCGGCCACGTAAGCACGATCAACGAAAGTGAGATCGAGCATATCGAGCGCAACAAGAAGGGCCTGTAATTCTTCAGTAATACGAAAATCGTCCCCGCCGCAAGGCAGGGACGATTTTTTATGTAAGTGAGAAACTGTGTGGTGTTTGCTCTTCCCGCCGAATTTTGTACTGTTCAGCGTTCTTCCGACGTAAGCTCCCGATACATCCGCATCAGCTCCGCGACACAGCTGCTCTCGGTCATCGTTTTCACATCAAACCCATACGCCTGCATGACGGCGCGGTCGTTCTGTTGGTGCGCCTTGCGTAGTTCAGGCGGCATGGTGACTTCGTCGTACAGATCGGCGAGGGAGCAGTCGGGATAGAGCGCACGCGCGTCAAGGATTGCCTGTGCGGTCTGCTCGATCTTCGCCCGCTGTTCGTCGGTGGGGGTGGGCCATGGGAAGTTGTTGTAGACAACTTCTTTCGAATACCGATAATCACTTTTGATTCGACCACATACCGCGCGTGTCCATGCCATATGGACATTAGATGTAATTATTCCAAAATGATACAGTTGAGCATTTGGAATAAACAGAACGGCGTTAGTAACAACAACAGAATCATCAATAAATCCCATAGGTATATACTTACGGTTTTCACTCGAATGGCACGGAATAACAACAGCAGACAACGGATTGTTTGTTTCGCGAAATGTAGTCGGTGTTAACGCAAGTTTTCGTGCTCCCTCATCGGTACTATTTTCACGCATTTCTTTTACTTTCCGAACACGTTCAAGAACCAATGGCATTCTCTTAATTTCTGCTGGTGAAACACCCGAAAGCCATAAGCACCAACGCGCATCACCGTTAATAAACTCTTTTGCACCAATTAACCGTTTAACAAATGGCAGAGCTTTCGGTTCACTGGTAATAAAACTGTCATAGTCTTCCTTTTCGATGATTAGATTACCGCCGTCAACAGGTTTATTACCGTATGTCATCTTTGGAATATCGCAGATAGCTTTTGTTCTGCTTTCAATAAATACCGTAGGCGCAGCAATCAAATAGGCGTTAATATTATCAACCAACTGCATTCTTTCGGTGGAATATAACTTTTTGGGCGTATTATTCTCTGCTGTACTGAATCCAACAATCACGCAGTGAACGTGCGCCTTTATGCTCGCTTCACTATCCCAGCGGAAAGTACGATGCGCAAAATCAATATGAATACCGAAACGCTCATATAGTGGTTTCCATACTCCCGCAACCTGTTCTCCTTGCGTAATGGAGTTCGTCGAAACAAATGCTGTTCTGACAGTTGTATTCTGCATCAACTGCGATGCCTTGAAATACCATCCCGAAACATAGTCAATCTTGCCCGCGGTCTTATATGGCTTTCCTTTTTCATCAACGTAAATAGAAAGAATTTCCTGTTTCTGATCTGCACTTTGCAGAGAATACCCCACAAACGGCGGATTGCCCATGATATAGTTCAGCCTATCCTTCGGCACAACGCTCTCCCAATCGATGCGGAGTGCGTTGCCCTCAACGATATTGGCATAGGATTTCAGCGGCAAAAAGTCCAGGAAAATTCCCACAATGTCTTCGGTTTCCTTCATCATCTGCGATTCTGCAATCCATAGCGCGGTTTTTGCAACCGTCACGGCGAAATCGTTGATCTCAATACCGTAAAACTGACCGATGGAAACCTTGATAAGATCGCCCGTATCCAAAACGATCTGGTCCTTGAAGCGAATCTTCAGCACTTCGTTTTCCAGGCGTCTGAGGGAGATATACGTTTCCGTGAGGAAGTTTCCCGAACCGCAGGCGGGGTCAAGGAACGTCAGGGACGCCAGTTTATCCTGAAAAGCATCTGCCTTTGCAACTCGGAGTTTATCCACTTTAACCGCCTTGATCTCGTTCAACTCGGTTGTGAGTTCATCAAGGAAAAGCGGGTTGATGACCTTGTGAATGTTCTCAATAGAGGTGTAGTGCATACCGCCCGAACGGCGCGTTTCGGGGTTCAAGGTGCTTTCAAACACCGCACCGAAAATGGTGGGGCTGATCTGCGACCAGTCAAAATCCTCGCTGGCATTGTGCAAGAGCAAGTCCACAATCTCCTCTGTGAAGTGCGGAATTTCGATGTTTTCGTCCGCAAACAGGCCGCCGTTGACATAGGGGAACGCGGCGAGATCTTTATCGATATATTTGTCACGCTCTTCTTCTTTCGTATCCAGCGTGCGGAAAAGATCAATGAGTGCGCGGCGCACGTCCTTGATCTGGCAATTTTTTATGTAGTTATGAAACTTCAAATGACCGCCGAAAATCCCTGCATCTTCAGCGTACAGGCAGAACACGAGACGGACGCACAGCATATTCAGACTGCGCAGAGATTCCTCGCTGTCGGGATGGATATACTGCTTTTGAATCGCGTCGTACAGCTTGCCGACAAGCTCTCCCGCCTTGATGGAAATCTGTTCCTCGCGGTGAAGAAGTTCGCTTTTTTCCTCCACAAGGAAACCGAGACGGTAGTATTCCGTCGGAAGATCTTTCAAAAGGATGCTTTCGGGTTCGCCCGTCGGCTTCTCCATGTCATAAATCAGAAATTCCTTGAAATTGCAGGTAATCACCCAGCGCGGATGCTCGGACAGCGGCAGATCAACAATATACCGCTTCGCCTGCTGGAACGGATTCAGCAGACTTCCGTCCGACTGCAAGATGCCCTTGCGCAAGTCTTTATTGGCACCTTTCTGCTCAATCATGACCTTGGTGGAGGGAATCATCACGTCAATAAAGCCGTTGGCGCGGTCAATCTTCACCTGTTCCTCAAAGACAACGTACTGTTCGGGATGTTCGATCTCAAAGATATCACGGAGAAGCGACAGCCAGAACGATTGACTCTGTCCCTTTTCGTAGCCTTTGTCCGCCCAATAGTCCGCAAACGCTTTCGCGGCTTTCTTTCTCTCGTTCTCGGTCATGTTGTTTCCCCCTTCTGCACAGATGCTTTATCCCGTATAACCTCGCATATATCACCGATATCGCAGTCAAGATATTCGCAAATGCGAATCAGTATAGACAGCGCAACTTCTTCGTTGTGATTCAGCTTTGTCATCGTTCCCGTAGCGATTTTCAAGTCAGCGCGGAATTTTGATTTCGGTATGTCTTTTTCTATTAAGATAATCCACAATTTTTTGTAGCTGATACTCATTTGCTGTACCTCGCGGCGTGATTGTTCTGATAATATTATATCGCGGAAATCGGTATTTTTCAATGGAGTGCGGCAAGATTTTACATAATTTTCGCAAGTTCTTGAATGAGCGAGCAAAAAAACCACCACGTCCGATTTAGTGAGTATGGACGTGGTATTTTTTTCGATGGGGTTATTTGGTTATCTTAATGACATTGCCGATCGGTCAGGACTTTTTTTGTTTATTCACCGAATCCTTCGGCGGCTCTCTTCAACATCTGTCGGATCGGCAGATGATACGGACAGCGCGGCTCACACGCACCGCAATCGATGCACGCTCCCGCTTTCACTTTGAGCGTAGCATATCGCTCGTGTGCCCAGCCGGCGAGGTTGTACCGCTTAAGATATCCCTCGAACAAAAAGACGTTCGGGATGCTGATGCCCACCGTGCACGGCGCACAGTAATTGCACCGACGGCAGAAATTCTCGCCGAGTTCTGCGCGGATCTCCGCGATCTCTTTTTGTTCCGTATCGGTCAGGGGCTGTCTGTTGTCTGCCGCCGCAGTATTCTCCGTTACTTCCTCGGCACAGTACATACCGGGGATCACGACGGACACCGCGGGATTGGCGAGCACAAAGCGCATCGCGAGCGTTCCGTTCTCGATCGCACCGCCCGCCATCGGCTTCATTACGATAAAGCCGACATTCTTTTCTTTGCAGAGTGCGATCAGCTCCTCACCCTGCGTCTCCACGATATTGTACGGGAACATGACCGTTTCCACGAAATCGAGTTCGAGCGCTCGGCGGAACACCTCTGCAGAGTGCGCGGTGAGGCCGATGTGGCGGATCTTTCCCGAAGCCTTTGCTTCAAAGAGGGCTTCCAGTGCGCCGCCCGGTGCCAACACCGCATCGAGCTGCTCCACGCTCGGGTTATGTATCTGGTATATATCAATATAGTCCGTCTTGAAATTTTTAAGACTTATCTCAATATCTCTTGCCATATCCTCACGGGTGCGCGCCATGCTTTTCGATGCGAGAACAAACTCGTCCCTGAGTCCTTCCGCCATAAGGGCATAGCCGATATACTCCTCGCTTACCGTATACGCCCTTGCGGAATCAATATAATTGATGCCCGCCTCGTAAACCGCGCGTAAGAGCGCCGGCGATTCCTCTTTTGTGATTCTTTGGATCGGAATCCCGCCAAAGCCTACGGGCGATACCGAAAGCCCCGTTTTGCCGAGAACAATTTTCTTCATAAACGAACTCCTTACGTCTTCTTTTGATGCTTTCATTATACAGGAATCCGACACGTTTTGCAATCCTGATTTGCGAAGAAAATCCCACTTCTTTTCCTCTCGGATTTTCGTAACTCTATTGACTTTCTTTATAAATAAGTTATAATTATATAGGTGGAATATTGGCATTTTATGCTTTTTATAAGAATGTTTTCCGAAAGCATTCTCCCGCCCCGCATCCTCAGCATTTTAAATCCTAAGAAAAGGAGTGTCTCATGAACCATTTCGCAAAAGTGCTTGCCACAGCCGCACCGGCAGAAAGTATGGAACCCGGCATCCTGTTTGTAGCGATTCTGGGAATCTGTACCGTTATGATCGGGCTCATATGCATTATTCTTTTGTGCATGCTGATGGGAAAAGTTTGTAAACTGCTGGATCGTTCGGTCAGCGGTAAGCAAACAAGTTCTGCTGTAGCCGAAGCCGCGGCTCCTCTTGCAGTACAGAATGCACCCATCCCGAACAAGGGTGAACTGGTAGCCGCCATCACAGCCGCTATCGCTGAAGAACTGGGCACGGACGTATCCGCGATCCGCGTACATTCTCTTCGCCGTGTGGGCGCACCCACTGCATCAAACGCGAATTCCAACCGCGGTGAGCTCATAGCAGCCGTCACCGCCGCACTTGCGGAAGAACTGGGTACGGACGTATCCGC
>JAZKXO010000130.1:0-1589 GCA_045611685.1 Eubacteriales bacterium
TAACCGCTTCGGGATTGCCTCGGAGAAAATCCCGAAACGAAATATGACGGCGCAATTCCTCCGAGTATTTCGGACATACATACAAGTGATGCATTTGCAGATGCTCTTTGCCCGAATACTTAAATGCCTCTCTATCCTGAATACCGAGATCGCCCTCGTGGATATATCCGATTGCTTTCAAACCGTCAACCACCGCAGCAAATGCCGAGTAATCCCTAATAATCACATCAATATCAATGCAAGGCTTGGCAGACATTCCTTCGACAGAGGTGCTTCCAACGTGTTCAATGCCGAGAATCAAATCGCCTATCGCTTCTTCAATCTCACCCTTTATTTTTTCAAAAGCTGATTGCCATGCCACATCGTATGGCAGTACAACAACCTTTCTTGTTATCATATAATTCACCTGCAAATTCTGATTTATCGTTCTGTTTATCGTCGGTTTCGCCTTTGTTTTACAAAGATTTCGGGCAAAGCCCCTACCCCCTAAGGTTGTACGCATCCAAAGGCTCTCCCTTTGGGAGAGCTCCCGCGATAGCGGGTGAGAGGGCGTTTCACTCCATAATCTAACCCTCTCCGTCGGCTTCGCCGCCACCGTCTCGCCGCGGCTCGGTCACGCTCGGGCTCTGACACCACACCGTGGTGTCATTCACTTCCCTCGCGCCGCTTCGCTACCCAAAGGGAGAGGCTTTTCGTTGGCCACAGTATACCACAAATCGGCAGAGAAATCAAGTGTTTTCTCTGCCGACTGTCTGTGCCTTCGGTTTCTCCGTTAAGGACAGCAGAGAATGCCTCCTTGTTCTTTTTTTATGCATCTCAAAATGTCGGTTTCTATTGACAAAGACCGTGGCAAAGAGTATAATGAGAGAAACCACGCATAGGAGGATTTGCTTTATGAAGCATGTTCTTTACGGTGACGGCATCCACGACGATACCGCCGCGATTCAAGCATTGATCGATGAAGGGAAGTGCGAGGTCTCTCTGCCCGCACCCGAAAAATTTTATTTGATTTCGTCCACGTTGGTTCTGCCCTCCAACTTTACTCTGCGTCTGCCTCGCTTTGCCGAAATTCGGCTGGCGAAGGGATCGAACTGCCAGATGGTAAGAAACAAGATGCGCCCTGCGCCCGCCAAGCGGATCAAGGAGGGATATCCGCCTCACTGCTATCAGATCTGGGCGTTTGTGGACGATTATTCGGACGCCGAGGAGGATCGCGTAGAGAATATCTCGATCATCGGCGGTATCTGGAATTGCAACAATATGGAGCAGATGTCCAACCCCGACGGCTACGTCAAAAAGCTGCACGGACTGGCAGACCGCGTCGATCCGCACGGCTATACGGGTGACGGGATGCTCTTTTACAACGTCAGGAACCTGACTCTGTCGGGCTTGACCCTCAAGGATCCCGTGCGCTACGGTGTCACGATGGATCAGATCAGCGATTTTACGGTAGAGGACATCACCTTTGATTACAACCTTGGAAATCCGATGCCGCTCAATATGGACGGCATCCACATCGACGGAAAATGTCATCGCGGAGTGATCCGCAACCTCAAGGGGGCGTGCTACGACGATCTGGTCGCGCTCAA
>JAZKXO010000131.1:0-1579 GCA_045611685.1 Eubacteriales bacterium
GCGCTCGTAGCGCAGGATCTTTGCGATATATTCAAGTGTAAGCGGCTCCATGTAGACCTTGTCCGCAATGGTGGTGTCGGTCATAATTGTTGCGGGGTTGGAGTTTACGAGAACGACCTCGTAGCCCTCCTCCTTGAGCGCAAGACACGCCTGAGTGCCCGCGTAGTCAAATTCCGCTGCCTGACCGATAACGATAGGTCCCGAGCCGATGATGAGAATCTTCTTCAAATCTGTTCTTTTTGCCATTTTCTTTCTCCTGTATTTTAATCATAAATTCAATCACATTGATATAATGCAGCTCGCAGAGTGCAGAGTGCACTCATCAGCCTTCCCAAACGACCTTGCCGTTGCATACCGTGAGAAGGTTCTTTCCGCACAGTTTTTCGCCAAGGATGGGTGTCGCTTTGCCTTGCGACTGGATGAAGTTTTCGTCGACGGTGATCTCCTGCGAGAGATCCCAGACGGAGAACGATTTGCCCATAGGCAGACCGAAGCGCTTGCGCGGGTTGGTGGAAAGGCAATCTATAAGCTTTTCAAAGGGGATGATGCCCGTTTTAACGAGCTTGGTATACATCCACGGGAATGCGAAATCGAGTCCTACGATACCGAAGGGGCTCTTTTCAAGGCCGCGGCTCTTCTCTTCCGCGGAATGGGGTGCGTGGTCGGTTGCGATCATTTCGAGAGTACCGTCAAGGATTCCCTCAACGAGTGCTTCACGGTCGGAAGCCGAACGAAGCGGGGGATTCATCTTGAATCTGCCTTCCTCGCGGAGGCAGGAATCGTCCATTATAAGGTAATGCGGTCCTGTTTCGCCCGAAACGTCAAGGCCGCTCTTTTTAGCCTGACGGAGAAGCTCAACGCTCTCCTTTGCCGAAATGTGGCAGATGTGATAGGAGCATCCCGTTTTTGCAACGAGCTCAAGGTCGCGCGCGATCTGCGCGTACTCACTCTCGGAGCAGATGCCACGGTGTCCGTGTGCGCGTGCATACTCACCGTCGTGGATGTACCCGCCGTGCAGAAGCGAATTCACCTCGCAATGCGCCACGATCATTTTTCCAAGGGCTTTTGCGGTGCGCATAGCCTCTTCCATCATCGCGTCGCTTTGAACGCCGCGTCCGTCATCCGAAAATCCCGCAACAAGGGGTGCCATTCCCGCAAGATCGGCGAGCTTTTCGCCCATCTCTCCGACGGTGATCGCGCCGTAGGGAAGGACTTCGATCAATGCGTCCTTTTTAATTATATCAAGCTGTAAACCGAGATTTTCCACGCTGTCGGGAACGGGATTGAGATTCGGCATAGTCCATACGGTGGTATAACCGCCGTGCGCCGCCGCAAGAGAGCCCGTTTTTACCGTTTCTTTATACGAAAAACCCGGCTCGCGGAAATGCACATGCACGTCACAAAAGCCGGGAATAACAACAATATCACCCTTATCGGAAAATTCGGAAACAGCAACACAGCCGTCGACCAGAGAAGGATCAACGGAGCTCATGAATTTAACCTTATCGAAATACTTCATCAGTCTGCCTCCAGAAACGCCAATTGTAAAACTGCGTTCTAAAATAAACTACTATTTACT
>JAZKXO010000132.1:0-34004 GCA_045611685.1 Eubacteriales bacterium
GCCGCCGCTGATCCGGGAGGACGCCGCCCCGGACCGCCCCAGGCCCCGGAGCGCTGCCAGCCTTGCCAAGATCGCACACCACGCCAGCCGGAGCGCCAGCGGCCCAGGACGCCGCCAGGACAAGCGGAGCCGGGACCGGAGGCCAGGAGGCCCGGAGGCAAGCCCGGAACGACGGAGCGCCAGAGCGCCAGAAGGCCAGCCCCGGCCCCGGCTGATCCGCTCAGACGTTGCCCGGAGCGCCAGCCCCGGAGCCGCCGCAGATCGCCAGCGGCCCCGGCCCGGAGGACAAGCGAAAAACGCCGGACGCCAGTCCCGGCCCCGTGGCCCGCCGCCGCTGATCCTGACGCCAGCCCCGGAGGAAACGCCGCCAGCCGTGGCCCGTCGCCGGGAACGGATCGCCGGAGGCCCGGAAGCGTGGACGCTCTGACCGTCGCCCCGGCCCAGCTCCACCCGAAACGCCGCCCCAGGCAAAACGCACAAAAACCACCCCTTGAAACTGTGCAATACTGCTATATGGCCCTGAGAGCCGCGAGAATGCCCTACAAACGCTTTTTATGTAGGGATATGTAACTATATTCCCCATCCGCTAAACGTTCGAAATTGATTTTTAATCGAACGTCAAAAATCACTGTATATTTGCGGCACGATATACAGAAAATTAAGCGGAAAAGAGGCAAAACAGCTCATTTTATGCAATCCGTACATCAAAAACAGCGTATGAATATACAAAAGCTGATTGTATTTTATGCCCGTTTTGCCTATATATATTTAATAGTATAAAATGTTGCACAATATGACGCTATATATTTTGTGTAATTTGCCATATCGAAAGTTGTTGACATATAGCATTATATGCTTTATAATGGTAGACAGATAGAGGAGCCGCAAACAGACACCATACACAATATACAGGAGGTTATACAAAATGCAAAAGAGATACAATCCATCCGCCGAAATCCTAAACGCAATCGGAGCTTTGAGCGACGATCCCGAAATTCTGGTAAAATTCAAAGGCCGGGACTACCAAGCGAAATTTTACGGCTGCATGATTGATTTACTGATTGACGATCCTGCCGTGGAATGGATCATCGACGCCGAAACCGGCGAGCTGCTCTATATGGCATAAGGGGAGGAGGCTTGACAATGAAAGAACCGCAAATCTGGACAGCCCCGGAGCCGTGGATCGGCTACACCGTTACAATCTTCCCGGAGCCTAAAAAATGGGGCTACACCATGCCGAACGCATACAAGACGGAAAACGGAGCAATCCGCGCCGCCCGGAAAGAAATGGACGGAAAACCGATTGCAACGGCTACAATCAGAAAAAACACGATTTACAAGCGAACCGAAAACGCCGAGCTATCAATCAGCGATCCAATCAAAAGCATAAAGAGCGCCTGACAAGCGCCACAAGCCCCCGCAACGAACGAACCGCACACGGGCCGGAAACAACACCGGCCCACAACAAAAACAAATCAAACGCCGCTGCCACGGCTGAAAATGGAGGTTAAAACAATGATGTACAAAGACGCAAAAGCCGCATGGGATCAGGCGAAAGAGCGAGAAGCTGCCGCCCAAACGGACTATGACAAAACCAACGCCGCCCATACTGCCGCGATCCGCGCAAGATGGGACGAGAAGAAAAGCGGAAATCTTAACCCGGATCGCGCCGAGCTGGACGAGATCGAAAACCGTCTGATTGAGCAGAACAACGCTTTGACCGTCGCCAAGATCGAAAGCGCCCTTTACCGGGACAACGCAAAAGCGGCCCTGCTTGCAGAGCTGAAATCCGCTGCGCTGGAAATCCTGGAGAAGTACAACGGGAAGCCCTACGGAGAAAAGACAAGCCGCAAGATCAGCGATGAGATGAAAGCGAAAACCGGCTTTTATATGAGCCTTTACCAGCAATACAGCAGCTCCGAGATCCATTTTTACTATGGCAGCCCTTGCGGGCCGTTTGGTTCCGATAATCTCGAAATCGGATATTACAAAGGAACCGAAGGAAACCGGCCCATTTTGGAGGAAAACAAAATCCGCCTGGACAGCTTCGACGCCCTGCGGCCCACGCATGGAGAGAAAACCACGGAGGACCCCGCCGCCCGCACCGCCGAAATCTTTGTTGCATACAAGGAAGCGGAAGCGGCACAGGCCGCATGGGAAGCCGCCCGGAACAAGTACAACCACCTAATTCCGAAAACGACCTGCCGCCGCATGGATAACGACGGGAAGCCCTATGGAATCTTGAAATACTGAGCCGAGTAATTGAGCTGAACAAGCGAGTAAAAGAGATTGATCGCGAAATCACGAATGAGCGCAGACGCGAAGCGCGAAAAAGCGCTTGACAGGAGGACGCCGCGAAAATGGGAAATGCAATATACTGCTTAATAATCGCCGCTCTGATCGTCTGGATGATGGCCAGCGGCAAAAGCGGAAAGTAAAACGGAAGGAGGACAACGAAAACCAAATAGAACGAAACCAGGCCCGGAGGACAAGCGCCGCCGGACCTGGTTTTATTGTGCTTTCCTTCAGCCGATCCGCTCCCGCTCCAGATCCCGCAGCCGCAGCCCGTCGCCGTGAGCATGAAGCCCAGGACCGGCACAAGCTCCAGCCGGAACAAGCCCAGGAGCATAGCGCCCATACGCCCGGACGCATGAAAACAGGGACAACGCCCGAAACAATGTGCGCCCGCACGAAACAACGGTATAATACTATACCAACGCGAACGATAAACGCCCGCCCGCACCCGCGCCCGGACGCCCCCGAAGAAAACGAGCGCAAGCGCTTTACTCGCACGACGCCCGCCTATTATTCACGCGCGCGAGGTATTAAGTTATAGTATAATATAAGTTATGGTATGGTTATAAAAAAAGAATAAAAAATAGTAACGAAACGAAGAGAGGATAAACGGAAAGAAACGAAAAAGAAAGCTATCAGATTAGGAGGAACGGAACGAATAAAGGAGGAAGGGGAAGAGCTACCCGGAAAGCCCTAAGTATAAAGGGAAGCAAAAACAGCGGAGCCGCATTCGCTCCCGCTCCCGTCGATCTGGACAAGCCCAGGACAAGCGCCGATCCGCTGCCGGTCCCGCTCTGCGTCTGAAAACAAATAATAGCGGACACAGAGACACCCCCTGTTTTCAGTCACCAGCCCAATTTTGAAACCCCGTTCCGGGGTTAGCACTTCCCCCCGCATAGCGATTTAATTTTATTTAATTTTTTGCTTCCCTTCCCCCTACAGCGATTTAAATTAAAACTGCATTTTTGCTCGTTGCTATTTTCGCCCCCCGCCTCCCGTGGCATCATGGTTCCATACATCGTTCCAGACTTTAGCTTTTGTTTAAAAATTATGCACACCGCTTTGTGCTGATTTATGCCGTTTTACGCCTTATTTTGGTAAAAAATACTGCATGATAGCCCATTGTGATATGTCATGTTGCTTATGTTGCGTTCCCCTAAGGTCCACCACGGGGCTGATTTTTCCTTGTTCTGCAAGGGGAAACGGCCCCGCTTCTTTTGTGATTACATACTTTGTTCCATACTTTAGCGTAAAAACCGGGTGAAACGGGGGCGGTGGATAGGTGAACGCTTGGTGAAGCTGGGAATAGACCGTACTCCTGTTTGGGCGGGGGTTTTGTCAACTGACTATGTTTTGTCACAGGTTGATAAAATATTTTTTATTTCCCTCTTGAACTGCGGGGGTTTCGTCGATTAAACTATAAATGCGGGGCGCGGTGGAGCCTGTGCGGTATCACAGGCAAAGGATTCTCGCCGTTTTCATACGAGCGGGGACGCCACCCATGAGGGGAGCCGGACAACCCTTCCGCGCCGCCGTATGGCGCTGCTCCCGTCTCGTGTACGTTTGTCGGCCTGGTTCCTGACTATCAGGCACTTTGCTGGCATGGTCCACAGGGAGAGCGCCGAAAAAAGCAGATAGCGTGGCCCCTACCCAGGCCATAAGCGAATAGCGGCCCGATCAGCCGCGTTCTGCTCACAAACAGTCTGCGGTCTTGGCCTGGGCGCGGGATCGCGGAATTGAAAATCAAACGGGTCTGTTTCGGCGGCGCTCCCTTTGCCGCCGTTCCAACCGCTGACGTTCTCCGTTGGGGCGTCGGGCGCTGAAAGGCGCACATTACCCGGAATAAACAGATGTCACTGGGTTCCGCTTTATCGCGGTGAGCTGTTTCCGATTGCTCCGGGCGAGTTGAACGCACCGGCCCTTTGCACATAAACGGCGCAAGCCGCCTCCAGCAGATAGAGCCGGAAACCTTTGTCTGCTGGCAAACTCAATATCACGGGCGGGGAGAGCGCGTCTCCAGATTGGTAACGGTCTGAGCGCGTCGCCACTTCGCCCTTGATATACCACAAGGCCGGTTCGATTCCGGCTCAATGGCAGAGGGCTGGTGCGACGGGGTTCCCTATTCGACCTGGGGATGATTTGTGCCGGGTAAGCTGACGACTCCCGGCTAACCTGACGGGCTTGACCCGTGGTGGAAGGACAAGGCCCGTGCGTATGGTAAGACGCACGTTAATCTGTCGGAGATTCCACAAACTCAAAAGTCTTTTGTTCTTCATTTCTCATATCTTTCTCCTTTCTTTTCCAACGTGAAGGAAACGCCGGGGTTTCGGATGTGTCCCCGGCGTTTCTGATTTTTTATATTCCGTTCAATACCGCGACGGCCCTTTCTTCTTCCTTGGGATATAAGTGGGCGTAGGTTTTCAGCGTGATCTCCACGTCGCTGTGGCCCAGCCGCCGCGCAACCTCTTTGATGTTTACCCCGGCGTTGCAAAGCAAACTGGCGTGGCTGTGCCTGAACTCGTGGATCGTGATATGCTTCACACCCGCCGCTTTTCCGTACTCCTGATTGGCTTTTTCAATCGTGGTGTCCGGGATCGGCGCGGGTCCGCCGCAGATAAACAGCGATTCGCTCCACCGCCCCGCCCCCTTTTGCCGCTCCCTGTGTGCGTCCAGGGCCTCCACAAGCACGTTCGGCATCTGGAGCCGCCGCACGGAGCTGGCGTTTTTCGGCGGCGTCTCGACCCACGGCTGGCCTTTCAGTTTCTGCGCGATTGACCGCTTGACCCAAATATACCGATTATCTTCAACGTCGCTCCATTTCAGACCGTTGATCTCGCCCTTCCTCATTCCCGTGTAATAGGCGAACATGAAAAACAGGCGAATCCCCCAACCGCGCAGATCGTTTCGTTTCTCCGCTTCCTCTGTCGCCGCCGCGAAAAACTTCTTCCATTCCTCCGCTGTGTAGTATCTCAATCTGATCGCCTCCGTCTCCTTGTACGGGTCCCGGAACACCGAAACCGCTTTCATCGGGCTTGCTTTCAAATATCCGTGGGCGACGGCAAAATTCAGGATGGCCCGCAAATCCCGATACCCGTTATTCTTCGTGCTTGCTTTCAGCGGCTTTTCGTTCAGCCACGCCCGCCACTTCTGTAAATCCTCAACCGACAGGGAGCGAACGGCCTTTTCTCCGAGGAATGGAACGACATAGGCGGTGAGGATTTCCTTTTTCTTCGCCAGCGTCGTTGCCCTGATCTCCTTGCCGTGTTCCGTCTCGTAGAGCTTTGCCAACTCTTTTACCGTAATGGGCTTGGCCTTGACTTCCTCGCTCGTCGCCGCCCCGTCTCTGATCTTCGCCCGGAGCAGAGATTCCGTTCGCTCGGCCTGGGCCTTTCCGTATTCCCTCCGCTCCACCGTCCTTTTCTTGCCGTTTTCGTCCGTATAATTAACCACGATTCGATATTTCTGCAATCCGTCTTTCTTTTCGCCCTTTATTTTGTAAATCGGCATTGCTTTTAACCTCCCGATGTGCTATACTGTCCGTAAGCCGCGCCGGGATGGATGGCAGCCACACGGATCAAACGCGGCCCGCCGCCCTGTAACCTCCGGGCGGCTTTTTGTTATTTTCCGTTAATTTTCAGCGTTATCCGTTATCTTTCATCAACCCGCTTGCACATTTGCCCTTCCGTTCGCTATAATTTGATTCGTGGGTTTCGTCATTTCAGTTTCGCCGCAATCAGCGCAGACCTCTCCTGTTACCTCCGGGAGAGGTCTATTTTTATTTCTTTACATCTTCTCGATCAGCTTTTGAATCTGCACCATCATTTCCCTGTTGTTGGCAAGAACGTCCTTATTTGTTTCCAGAACGCCGTCCACGCGCTCCATCAGCTTGTCTATACGCCTGTCTTTCTTCTCAATCTGATCCATCAAAAAATCAAGGCGGCGGCGGTAGTCCGCTTTGTCCATTTCTTTTTCTTGCTTCAGCTTTTCGATCTGCTCCCGGCAAACGTGCAGTTCGACTTGAAGCGCGTCTACCTCGGCGTCGCTCGACCTATGCCCGTAAATGCCGCGCAAGACCAGGTAGATCGGCTCTATCGTCCCGTGATAATTGAAATGCCTGTTCTCGCTCCCGTCCTCGAACACTTTTTTGATGGTGTTCAAAGAAACGTGATAACCAGCAAGCTCCAATATCTCAAATATTTTCTGCGGCGTCAGTTTTCGCGCGTTTTTTATCTCCTTGAGCCATATAATCGTGTCATGCTCGTTCAGCGTTTGCGGCATATTTCCCCCTATTGACAAATCTTGACGATAATTGGCGTGGTATTGACAAAAAATCCATGCTACGATTTAAGCGAAATAAACGAAAAGCGAGGAATTAAACATGAATCTCACCGACGATGAAAAGAAACTCCTCTCCCTCGTGCGAAGCAAGCCCGGTCTTATGGACTTTGCTCTGCGCCTTGCGTTACAATTTGCAGATAAACGTCCTTCTTCGGCTCCGCAATCGCACGATAGGCCGTAAGCAACTGAATCTCATCCTCCGTCAGCCCATCAAACCCGGTGGGCTGATTTTCTTTTTGTTCCGGTTCCACAAGACCGTAAAACTTTTGCATCGGATATTCGAGATAGCTTGCGATTTGCGCGATTGTAAAGGCGTTCGGCGTAGTCCCTCGTTTCCATGCTGTTGGCGATCCAGACGACAGGCCAAGCGCTCTGACGACCGCCGCCGGGGACGTGTTTTTCTCCTTACACGCCGCAGTAAACGCTTCCCAAAACACATTTTCCATTTTAAGCACCTCATTTCTGTGAGATTTCACCAAAACGAGATGTTCTTTTTGTGCAGTTCGCCAAATCTCAAAATAATGAGAAATAATACTTGCAAATCTCATTACAATGAGATATAATTATACTCGTAAACGGCAAACGGCACGGAGCAACTCATTTTAGTGATGGTCTGGCAACCTCATTGTAGCATAATCCGTGTCGTTTGTCAAATAAAACACATAAGTAAATCTCATAATTTTTAGAAAGGTGGGATTGCGAATGGGAGAAAAAATCCGGGCGCTCCGGGAAGCGAAAGGCATGACCCAAGCGGAACTTGCGGAAGCTCTCGGTTTAAGCCAACCGGCTATCGTTCAGTGGGAAACCGGCAAAAACGAACCCACCGCGTTCAATATCAGGCGACTTGCCGATCTGTTCTGTGTTTCTCCCGGCGACCTGTTCTGACGCTCGGCTGGTGTGGCAAGTTTCGCAAGGGCGCGTAAAGGCAACGCTCGGATTGGCACGGCTGGCAGGGCAAGCTATTTTATGGCAAGGCGGGTAACGGAACTGCCTGGCACGGCTGGCAAGGCGAGTTATGTTGCGGACAAGGCTGGATAGGTAAGGCAAGGCGTTTCATGGTGAGGCGGCGCACGGAATGGTTTTGTTCGGCTGGAATGGCAAGGTCAGCTACGGGTTGGACAGGCGGGGATAGTCCGGATAGGTTAGTTGTGGCTCCGAGAGGTTAGTCACGGAGGGCTTCGGCTGGAGTGTAGCGGAATGTTATGGTTCGGTAGCGTTAGTATCGGTATGCTGCGGCTGGCGCGGACTGGACAGGACGATTGCGGTTGGGTACAGCAGGTAGCGGCAAGGTGCGGTTTGGCTGGCAAGTTAAGGTCCGCACAGGAATGTTATGCTCTGGCAATGAGCGGCTGGCAATCAAAAGTAAAAAACCGCCCCCGGTGCGGCAACATCGAAAGGCGGTAAAATCATGGCTCTTTCAGTATAACACGGGAGGGCGCAAAAATCAACAACAAACAGGAGGAAAAATCATGGCAACAAAAACCAAGGAAGAAGTTATTTCCATCAAGCCCATTGAGACCGCCATCGTGACGGTCCGGGTCGTGGGTGACAGCCCCCTCGTCATGCACAAGTGGGACGAGAAAGCGAAGCTGATGATGCTGGAAGCCCAGCAGGGCAAGGCGAAGGGCAAGAAGAAGCCCGTCAGAAACCCCGTGGCTGACTTCATCAATTCGATGTACTGGCTGACCGGCGCTCCCACGCTCTCCGACGATATGACCCCGGAGGAATGTGAGGCCGCGTTTTCAGAGGCGATCCACAACGGCGCGACCTTCGGTTTCCCCGCCACGGCGTTCAAACAGGGCGCACAGGCGGCGGCGTACCGCCTCGGATGGGTCAAGAACCAAATGGGTCTGCGCGGCTCGTTCTTCATCAACGCCGACGAAAACGGAATGGTCGAAATCCATTCCGACACGCCCATCATGCGAGAGGACATGGTGCGCGTGGGTATGGGAACGGCTGATCTTCGCTACCGTGGCGAGTTCCGCAACTGGTACGCAGACCTCCAGATTGTGTACAACCGCAACGGGCAGTACGACCTGGACAGCATCATCAACGCCATCAACGCGGGCGGCTTCGTCTGCGGCGTGGGCGAGTGGAGACCTGAAAAGGACGGCGACTTCGGCAGATACCACGTTCAGACGATCAACTGACCCTTCGGCTGGCAAGGCAGGAGCGGTATGTCGAGCATAGGTTCTGTTCGGTGAGGCGTGGACTGGAATGGCTGGCAAGGTTAGGCGGGACGGGGCCGAGCGTGGACAGGATAGTTGGGGAATGGCTGGTTTGCCGAGGTTAGTTCAGGCTTGGTAAACCGGGTTATGGATTGCCAAGGCTGGCGTGGAACGACGGGTTTAGTTTTCGCATGGCTTGTTTAGCCGAGGCAAGGCCGGTTAGGCTGCGTTCGGCGCGTTGGGGCGCGGAACGGCTTGCAAAACCAAAAATCACGACAGGAGGAACAATGAGCGCATACAAATGGAAAACCGGGGCGCACATCACCGTTTCGGCTCAAAAGGCCGGAGAAATGTGCGAAAAGCTGGCGGCAGAAAATCGCCTGACCGCAGACAATCTTCTCGAAGCAAACAGAGCGCCGGACGCTCCGCTTCACGGTGCGTTTGAGTGGGACGATCAGAAAGCCGCCGAGGAATACCGCAGACAACAGGCACGGCACATCATCGCCTGTATCTGCGTCGTCGCCGAGAACAAGACGGAGGAGATTCGGGCCTTTTACAATCTGGAACGCAAGGAGCCGACCTACACTTCGCTGAAGGTCATCCTTGAAAGCCAGGACGATATGGACAGGCTTTACCGCACTGCTCTTGCCGAGCTTGCGGCGTTCCAGAAAAAGTACGCGACGGTCAAGCGCCTCGAACCTGTGTTCAACGCCATCGACCAGTTCCCGTTGGAGGACAAGGCATGAAACACGGCAAGAACCCCACCGTCGCCCAAAAGCGACTGCTGAAATCTCTCGATCTCGTCCCGGAAAACTGGCTGATCGTCAAGCACACGCCGGACTTTCTCACCGTGGAGCATCGGGTCAGCGGGGATGTCAGGAGCATCAATTTGAAGGAGGACAAAGAATGAGCAAAAAGTGGAAAAGCAAAAGACTGATTCCCGTGGAGGTCATCGAGAAGTGGCTGCGGGACAACGACTGGCGTGTGCGTCAAGCCGCCATGAACGCCTGTTCGGGCCGCTCCGACATTCCCATTGAGACCATCGAGAAGGGGCTGCGGGACAACGACTGTGATGTGCGTCAAGCCGCCATGAACGCCTGTTCGGGCCGCTCCGACATTCCCATTGAGACCATCGAGAAGGGGCTGCGGGACAACGACTGTGATGTGCGTCAAGCGGCGATGAAACTTGCGGAAGAACGCGGCATAACGGACATCCCTCCCTACCGAGCCGTAAATCCGCCCAAAAAGGTCTACAAGAAGTGCGAGGGCGGCGTGATTGTGGTTGCACACATCCCGGACGATGCCGAAGTAAGGGGAAAAATTGACGGCAAATGCAGGTCAAACAAAGCCGAAATCCTGGAAGTGATCGGTGACTTCTGCGGGGAGCCTGTCGGAATCTCCAAGCACGACGGAACAGTGTGGTATTACGCCGGGGATGTGGTGGAGGTTGAGGATTTCGATTACTCCAACAAGGAATGCTCCACGGGCTTCCATTTCTTCTGCACCCGCGCACAGGCGGAAGCGTACTGATTGGAGAGCAAAGATATGGACATTGTTCTTTTTTACGGCGTTCGCACGGTGCTTTTGATTATGCTGATCGCCGCGCTCTGCCCCGGAAAGTGGTGAGCGCATGGACAGACAAACGGTTATTGTTCACCGCATCACGGACGCTGTTTTTCAAGAGGCGCTGGCGCAGCTTCACGAGGGGCGCATACCGAGCAACTTTTCCGACGTGGTAGCCCACATTCACGGAACCGTCAAGGAGCTTATGGATTACGCAAACGCCGTGACCGAGTGCGCCCTGCGGTTAAACAACAGCAACGAGGTCTTGCGGGACATTCTCGCAAAAGCGAACGTGCGCTATGAGAATACCCCGGACGGGCCAAGAAAAATCATCAGGAGGGACGGGGCCAATGACTGAAACCAACCTCACGACCACAATCACCAGCTTGGAGTACAAAACGCTCCTCTTTGAGCTGGCAGACGCAAACCGTCTCGCCGGAGCCGTCGCCGCCGATTGGCTGGCCTCCGCCAGCTTCGGCCTCAACAAACCGAGCGATACCACGCTGGAGGCGCTTCGGGACTTCGACCGCGAACTGTACTACGAAACGAAGCAGAAAGTCGAAGAAGCGGAAAGCGCCCGGAAGAACGCCGCCGATCCCGGAGAAACCCTACCCGGCTACGGGAACCCGATTCCCGCCATCATCCCGGACACCTCCCCCGGCTGGCCCTACAAGGGCATCGAAATCACCTGTGAAACGGAAGGAGAAACAACATGAAGAAAATCTCAGCGCTTATCCTTGCGATCTGTATGATCGCCGCCCTGATCGTCCCGGCCTATGCGTCCGGGGCAGAGTACGACACCGGCTCCAAGCAATACCTCGCGGAGACCATCATGGAAAACGCGCAGTATTCCCGGATCAGCACCGGCTTTTCCGCGTATCATTGGCGCTTCGCCCCGCCGTCCTCTGACGGAATGGGCGTGTGGCTGTCTTTCTACTGCGTCACCGGCGAACCGGGAAGCGGAACAGTCTGCGCCATGATTCGCACGGAGGAAGCAATTTACAATCTGTCACTCTACTACGACTTGAGCGACTATGCCGAAGTGTGCGTCACGGACAACACGGAGCTTTCCGACGAATACTTCCAGAGCGCGGCATATACGCACGACTTCAGCGCCATGCAGACGAGGGGCGGCGGCAATTACATTTTCGGTTCCATTGACCCCCGACTCTGGACGGTTCACACAGCTCCGACCATCACGGAGAGCAACATTGATAATGCGGCAGAAAGCGCACTGTTCTCCGACCTCCGCACTTATACGCCGTACCTTGCAGACACGATCCAGTACGTTGTCAAAGACGGCGGCACGATGCGGGGCCTGGGCTTCTATGAAATCGTTTGGCTCTGCTGCTGGCACGATTGGGACGACGGTACGATCATCCGGGAACCGACTGCGACCAGAACCGGACTGATGGAATACGAATGCCAACGGTGCGGGAACAAGCGCCTTGTCATGATTCCGAAGCTCCAATTCTCCGACGTTCCCGAAAACGCATGGTACGCCGAAGCGGTTGATTGGGCGGTTGAAAACGAGCTGACTGCCGGAACCAGCGCCACGGATTTCTCCCCCAATGCGGAATGCACGAGAGCGGAGATTGTTCAGATGCTCTGGCGAAGCGCCGGAAGCCCGGAAGCTGATGAAAGCCCGTTTACAGACGTGCCGGAAAGCGCGTGGTACGCGAAAGCGGCGGCGTGGGCCTACGAAAACGGCGTAACAACAGGCGTGTCGGAAACGCATTTCGGCCCGAATCTCCATTGTACCCGCGCCCAAATCGTGACGATGCTCTGGCGGCTCAACGGTTCCCCGGAAAGCGAGATTCAGACCCGTTTTTCCGATGTAGGCGGCAGAGAATGGTACGCAGAGGCCGTCAGGTGGGCGGCAGAGAGGGGAATCACGGCGGGTAAACGGGACAACAACAGCTTCGCCGCAAACGACACCTGTACCCGCGCAGAGGCCGTCACGTTCCTGTGGAGAGCGGACGGAGGCGAAGAATGAAAAAGATTTTTGACTGGCTGAGAGATCGGCTCGATGAACTTGTCTGTTGGACGCTGCTTTTCTTGCTGTCTCTTGCCGGTGACGACGAATGGGAGGAATAAAGCATGAGAAAGTACAAGAGAGCGATATACAGGGCCTACGCCGAGCGCAAGGGGCTGAAAGCCAGCGAGTTCGTCTACAACACCTGGGATCGGCTGCAAATCAAAAAGCGCGGACTGTCCATGCGGCGGGCCAATCAGCGCCACGGGACAAAACCCCGGTACAAATGGAGGGCGGCATAATGGAGACCACAGCGCTGATCTGTACCAAGTGCCGCCACGCCGACGTTGGCGCAGACAATCTCCCGTGCCGCAACTGCACACGCATCAACAGCCCGGAGGACTATTTTGAACCCGCAGACGGCGAAAGCTGGCCCACGAACGGCGACGAGATCCGGGGCAAAAGCGACAACGGCCTCGCCCGGTTTCTCCGGGACAAACTGAAAATCACTTGCGGAAACTGCCCCGCCGAAGCCTTTTGCATCATTCATTATCCGAAATGCAACAAGGAGTGCCTGGAGACAATCACCGAATGGCTCAAACAGGAGGCGGTGAAATGACAAACGGAGACAAAATCCGCCGCATGACCGACGAGGAGCTTGTGGAGATCATTTTGGGCGAGACCGGCGTTTCGACATCGCCGCCCGGACGCGATTGCATCGGCGGGTGCAAATGGGATAGCTGCAAGGATTGCTGGATCGACTATCTCAAGGAGGATGCCAAAGACGAAAAAGCCGGTGTTCAACCGTGCTGTGTCTACTGCGTCCATCTGCAAGAAGAGGTCATCGACGAGTTCCCCGTTGGCAAGTGTCCTTTCAGCGGCACAATCGTCCAACCGTGGGCGACCCGCTGCGACCAATACGCAAGGAGGGCAACGGAATGAACGTACCGACTGACGTAAAAATCGACGCCGCCGTAACCCTGTACTACACCAAGACGGAGCTGACGACCAGCGACATCTGCGCCATCTTCGACTGTTCCCCAACTACCGCAAGGAAACTGAAAAAGGCGGCGCGGGAGGCCCAGGTCAGCGAGGGAACCCCCTTCTACAACGGCAGGGCGGTGAACACGGAAACCGCTTTCCGGGTGTGGGGGCTGGACATTAAGCGGCTGGAACGGGCGCAGAAGCACCCGAAGATCAGAACGGGGGCGGAGGGATGAAGCACAAACGCAACCCCGCGCAAACCTCCTTCACGGAGGAAATCATCGTCGATTGCTTTGCGGGGAGGTCGCTGAAATGAAATCGGACAGCATTAGGACCGTTTCGATGTTCGACGCCGGAGAAAAACTGAAAATTCAAAAGCCGATCCGACTGATTGAACTTTTCGGCGGCATCGGTTCTCAGGCAAAAGCCCTTGAACGCCTCGGCGCAAACTTTGAGCATTACCGCCTTTGTGAGTTCGACAAGTACGCAGTTCGGAGCTACAACGCTGTTCACGGGACGAACTTTGAAACCTCTGACGTTACCAAAATTCATGGGAGCGACCTCGGCATTGTGGACACCGACAGATACACCTACATTCTGACGTATTCCTTTCCATGCACCGATCTTTCCTCTGCCGGTACACAGGCCGGTATGAAGCGTGGAAGCGGAACGAGAAGCGGTTTGCTTTGGGAAGTTGAACGTCTTTTGATTGAGACAGAGAACCTTCCGCAAATCCTTCTGATGGAGAACGTGCCGGAGGTTGTTTCGGACAAGTTTATCGCAGATTTTTCAGAGTGGGTCCAGTTTCTCAACGGCAAAGGTTACACATCGAAATACACAGTCCTGAACGCAACCGGCTTCGGAGTCCCGCAAAACAGAGCAAGGTGCTTTATGGTCTCATGGCTCGGTGAATATTACTACGACTTCCCAGAAGAAAAGCCCTGTAACGTATCTTTGAAAGATATTTTGCAGGGGGGGGTAGATGAAAGATACTTTCTGAGTGAAAACAGAACCCGCAATTTAATACTTACCATCTGTGAGAATAAGCAGTCTAAGTTTGCGGGGGGGGGCAACATAATTAGGGCCGGATCGCTAAACCCCAAAAAGGAAATACAAGACAGATGTTTGATTTTCTCAACGGATGGTATCAGCGTAACTTGCCGCGCCACGGACTATAAGAACCCCATCAAAATTGTTGTCGGTGAAGCGGCTGGCCTTTATCTGAACGTCACCCCCCCATTCCAAAGAGGGCCAGAAGAAAACAGAATTCTTGATGAAACAGGCGGCAAACTGCGAGTCAGATACCTTACTCCACTTGAATGCTGGCGGCTTATGGGATTTGACGATCAGGATTTCTTTAACGCACAGTCCGCAGGTGTCAGTAATAGTCAACTATACAAACAAGCTGGAAACAGCATTGTCGTGAATGTCCTGGAAGCAATTTTCAAGGAAATGTTATGAGCGTTTCAAGCGCATCGTTTCGGCGTAATGGCGAACACTGTTCGACGATACAAAACGGAAAGGAGGCAACGATATGGCGGCGGAGGCGGCTGTGTGGCTGTGGAGCGAGGCCGTGGAGGGCGAGATCAGCGACACGGAGCCGCGCATGACGCGGAGCGAGCATGAAGCGCTCTGGAAGCGATACATGAGCGCACGGCGATACGAATGTGTACGTATGCAGAATTGCTACGGCTGCGTGTATCTTCGCTCCGCCGGAAGCTCGCTCTGCTGTTCACATATTCTCGAAACCGGGAGCCGGAGGCCCTGCGCTTTTGGCGGTCCGAACTGCGCCGGGAAAAAGACCTTCCCCGACTGGAAGCCCACGCCGGAATACAAAAAGTTTCTCCGGGAGACGAAAAGGGCCGAAAAGGAAGCGGCGACTGTCCAGAACGCGAAAAAACCGGCGAACAGCAATGCAAAACGAAACCGGGCAAAATGGGACACGGAGTATGCCTACGAACTGTACCAACGCAAATTCTCCGTGGGCGAGATCGCGGCTATTATAGGCGTCAGCCGCGACGCCGTTGTGGATTACTCTATCGCCCACAACTGGCGGGGCGGGCGGCACAACATTCAATATCCGGCCCAGCGAGGGCGAGACCTGACAGCGGAAATCGAGGCGTACAGGCGACACCGGGAGCAACGAGAAAAGGAAGCGGAAAATCAGACGGGATAAGGAGCGAAAATGCAGCAATGCGGTTACGACTGCTTCTGCTGTCCGTATCCCGACTGTATTCTGACCGACGAGGACGAGATCGTTTTGACCGCCCTCGAAATCGCCGGGAGCGAAGAACGGGACGCGGAAGCGAAGCGGCTGAACTGCGAAGCTGACTATGACGAAACAAAGCGCAAGCAAGAGGCACGGCGCAGAGAGGTAAAGCGCCGAAGCTATTACGAACACCGGGCCGAGGAATTACGCAAGCGCAAGCTCTACCGGGAGACCCACAAAGCCCAAAAAAACCGGGCAGACAGAGCGTATTACCATGCCCACGCCGAAGAAATCAACGCAAGGCGGCGGGAACGCCGAAAAATGAAAAACGCCCTGCGGAGGTCGCTGACCGGGCAGGGAAACAGCAAAAAGGAGTGAAACCTATGGCAGTTGCTAACAACAGTATCGCGCCGAGGACGGGAAGCACCGTTCTCGACCCGACCAACATGAAACCGACCCAGCTTTTCACCAGCGCGGCGATACGGAAAATCCTCACGAGTACGCTCCAGAGCGAACAGAAGGCTTCCGTGGTCGTTGCGACCCTGATCTCCATTCTCAACATCAGCCCCCGCTTCCAAAACTGCAACAGTATGGAACTGCTGGGGAACGTCCTCCGCTTCGAGATCGGCATGGGCCTGTCCTGGGCTATGGGAGACTACGCCGTCATCGACCACGGCGGCAGACCGACCTTCCAAATGCAGTATCAGGGGACGACCAAGATGGCCTTTGCTTCCGGGGCCTACGAGGACGGCGACATTCTGGACGTGCGGGAGGGCGAGTACAAGGGCCTTGAAAGCAAGACGAGAAAACCAATCATCGAGTGGATTGAGAACGACGAAGAACGCGAAAAGCTCCCCATTGTCGGTTACTACGCATGGGTCAAGCTGATCGACAGACCTCCCCACTACGGACGCTTCAAATCCAAGTACATGAGCCACGACGCCATTCTTCGCTACGCCGACACTTACTCCAAGCCCTTCCAGAACTGCGGCGGCTACAAAGCGTACAAAGCCGCTATGGACGGCAAGGGCAATTTCATCAAGAACGGCAATACGCCCTGGTTCGCCCCTCCCGACAGCACGGGCCACATGAAAATGTGCAAAAAGACCGTGTTGATCCAGTTGCTCAAAGACCCCATGCTCCCCAAGAGCAACGGCATTTTTGACAGCTACATGGAGGCCGACGAGCTGACAGAGCGGACAGGCGAGGCCCCGACCTTCGACGACGAATACACCCGTATGGCGAAGGAAGCGGCCCTGTCAGCCGCCAGAGAAGCGCCCACGGCGCAGATCGAGGCTCCGGCGACCACCATCCCCACCCAGGTTGAAAACCCCGTACAGACGGTTGTGGTGGACGAGAGGCCCATTCAGGACACCGCCCCCATTCAGCAAGCCGCCCCGGAACCGGCCCCGGCGAGGCGAGGCAGACCGAAGAGGAACGCCGACGGCGGACCGAGAGAAACGGTATCTTCGGCTGCGCCTCAGAATGACAGCGGGAGTCAGGCCCTGATGATGGAATATCCCTACCCAGGGCAAGCCTCTGTCCCGGAAGCAGACCCCGACGATCCGCTGGGCGGCTGGTAAGGCGGTGAGGCCCCATGCGAAGGGAATATGGCGGCTGCATTCTTCCCCGCCCCGTCCGCTCCGTGGATGACCCGTCCGACAAGCACAGACGAACCCCGGCGATCTTTTGGGGGCGGCTGGTATCGAAGCCTACCGCGAAGGAGGTCTCCCCGAACAAGCACCCGCGAACGGAATACAGTTTCCTCCTGGCGATCAGCAAGCGAAAGTTTCAGCGGTGCGACATCGACACGAGAAACCCCTTCGGCGCTCTCGTTCCCGGCTGGAACGTAGGCGATCAGTTCGTTTTCTTTGGGGAGTACGAGGAATACGAATATGAGGCCACGGAGCCGGAAATCCGGGAAGTATGGGACAAGAAGCGGGGGAAAAAGGTCAAGAAGAAGTTTTGGGACAAGGACGGGCCGAAGGTCGAGAAAACCGCGTATGACTTTCACGTGCAGTTCGTGATTCCCGGAAAGCTGATCCTTGACCCGGCCCGGTACATGGAGACCTTCATGCGGGAGGCCGACCCGATGTACACCGCTGACCCGCACGACTACATCGACTACGGCGCGGACGGCGACAATTCCTATCTGGCTGACGATCTGGAAGCTCCGTACACCCCGGAAAGCTGGAGGGGAGACGACGGTGGCCCGACGGACTGGCACTAAGGGGGGATCGACTTGCCGAACGAAATCAAGTGGATCAAGCTGGACGTTGGATTTTTCGGGGACGACAAGATTAAGCAAATTCGGGCCATGCCCGACGGCGACGCCATGCTCCTGATCTGGCTGAACCTTCTCGTCATGGCTGGAAAAACCAACGACGGCGGGCTGATCTACCTGACGCAAGGAGTTCCGTACACAGACGATATGCTCTCTGTTGCCGTGAATTTCCCTGTTCGTACCGTTCGATGCGCGGTTGACCTGTTCAAAGCCCTCCGCATGGTGGAGGACACGCCGGAGGGTCTGCTGATCTCAAATTGGGAGAAGCACCAAAACATCGACGGTATGGAACGAGTAAGAGAGCAAAGCAGAATTAGGCAAGCAAGAAAACGGGAGAAAGACAAAATGAAGCTCATAGGAGCAAGTAATAAATGCGTTTATTGCGGAGGCTTTGCCGATACAATCGACCATGTTGTTCCCGTTTGCGACGATGGGCCGAACACTCCTGAGAATACCGTTCCGTGTTGCACGGCCTGTAACATGAGTAAGTCAAAGTACACCGTTGCGTCGTTCCTTAATAGGAGATTGCTTGAGCGAAAGTACATTGACAAGGACGGAATCGAAGCAAGCCCCGTACTGCAAAAAATCGTATTTTTCAATAGAAACACAGGAAAATACGAGATGATGCGTGACGTTTTGCGTGACATGTCACGTGACGTAACGGTGCAGAATAAGAATAAGAAAGAAGATATAGAGAAAGAAGAAATAGAGGGAGATAATAAACAAGATACATCTCCCCCTATAGGGAAGGACGTAATAAATAACGAAAGGATTATACATGATGCCGTAGCTGAAGAAGAAAAGGTATCAGTTATGGTACAAGCGGCGGCGGCAGAAAACCCGAAAACCTCTGTGTGTACGCTCGTCGGAAAGGCGTGGAACAAGACGGGGTTCCCAAAGGTGCGGTCATTCCCTGTCAAATCTCCGAGGGGAGAGGCAATTTCCGCTCTGAACGCTCAATACGGAACGGAAACCATCCTCGCCGCCATTGAGAAAGCGATGCAGAGCGAATTTTTGAACGAGCTGGGCGACAGGGTGACGCTTGATTGGTTCCTTCAGCCGGAACATTTTCAGAAAATCATCGAAGGACAGTATGACCGGAAATGGGAGCGCAGGGGAACGGAACCAAAAAGCGGCGGGGACTGGCTGCTTGAAAAAATCGCAAGGGGGGACTTTGACGAATGACGAAAACGGAAACCGCTCAAATCCTGGCGGTTCTGCAAGCCAACTATCCAGATAACTTCCGGGACAAGAGCGAGATCATGCGCGAGGCAACTGTCAATCTCTGGCACAGCGTTTTCGAGCGAGACCCCTATCAGATAGTTTCGGCGGCGGTCATGGCCTATATCCAGACATCGACGGAGCGGTTTATGCCGAACGTCGGGATGATCCGGGAGCAGATACGCAAGCTGACGGAGCCGGAGGGCATGAGCGAGGCCGAAGCATGGGGACTTGTGAAGAACGCTTTGCGGAACGGGTTTTACGGATATCACGAAGAATACGCAAAGCTCCCGTCCGTCGTCCAGCGGTGCGTCGGTTCGGAAAACACGCTGCGGGAATGGGCCATACTGGACGGCGACGAGCTGGAAAGCGTGATCGCCTCCAATTTCATGCGGAGCTTCCGGGCCATCAGCAAGACGGAAGCGGAATGGGCGAAGCTCCCGCCCGGTTTCCGGGACGAAATGAAAAAATTGTCCGGGCAGATGTTCGGACGGTTGGAAGATACCGGGGCGGGCAGATTGCCCGCGCTACAGGGAGGAACCTATGGGCAATAAAAACAAATACGTTCCGCAGCAGCGGGGCATGAGCGGTTTTGACGCGGTGACAAACACGCTGCGCCGGGAGTATGACAAAAAGCTCCGGGAAGCAGCCGCCGACTATGAAGCGAAGCTCGGTTTCACCATCGACTTTTTGACACAGGCTTGCGGAGACGCCATGCTTATGACGATGAACGATCTCTACGACCTGGGGCCGGGCAGAGTTCAGGAGGCGCAAGACACGTTCAAGGAATACTTCATCTCCATGATGGATGCGCTGATCGAGGATTCCTACGACGAGAAAAGCGGGAACGGCGACAAAGAGCTGGCCTACTTTTGGGCCACCGTGGACAAGCGGCTGGAACAGATCACGGGGCCGCAATTCACGCCGCATGAGGAGCGATACGACGAAAGCGGCATCCGAACATTCACGGAGCTTTTCAGGCGTTTTGCGGAACGGCTTGTGGCGGCGAAGAAAGAAGGGGAAACGAATGGCGAATAGCTACGACCTCGACTTTCAAACGCCGTGGGACAACGCCAACGACAAACAGGCGAATCCCCCGATTGGTTACTGCAAAATGTGCGGGGAAGAAATCTACGATCAGGACGAGCTGGACCGCAACGACGGAATGTGTCTGCCGTGCTACTACGCCGCTCTGGAGCCTGACCCGGACGACGGGGGCGAAGAAACGGAAGGAGGCGACGGGAATGCCGGGTAAGGGAAAGCCGTTTGTGTGCGCTTCGGACGGACCGGCGAATCCGTGCGGAAAAGACTGCCCGGACAGAAAAGCCGGGTGTCCAACAAGCTGCGAAAAGTGGAAAGCCTACCTTGACGCGAGAAACGCCAATTATAAAAAGCGACGGAGCGAAGCTGAAAACAACGCCTATTCCGAAGCACAAAAAAGGTCTTATCGCCAGATGGAACAAACCAAAAAGCGAAACTATAGGCGAAAGGGGCATAAGCCGTGACGGAACGAATCAGCTTTGCAAACCGGGAAGAATGGCTTGCGTTTCGGAGAAACGGCATCGGCGCTTCAGAGGCCGGGGCGATCATGGGCGACAACAAGGGCCGAACGAAGATCGACCTCTGGAAAATCAAAACCGGGGCGGCGCAGGAGCCGGACCTGTCCGGGAACGAGATCGTTCAGAGAGGCGTGAGAACGGAACCGGCGATCCGGGCCGTGTTTGCCGCCATGCACCCGGAGTTAAAGATCGTTCACCACCCCTACGACGTGCTTTTCCAGAGCGAGAGACCGTGGCTGTTCTGTACGCTGGACGCTGAGACCTACGACGCAAGCGGAGAGTCTGGAACGGCAGAGTTCAAAACAGCGGAGCCGAGAAACCGGGAGGATTGGGCCGAATGGGACGGCAGAGTGCCGCAGAAATACTACGACCAGATCCTTCACCAGCACATTGCGACGGGCTGGCGGCGGCATCATCTGATGGCGTTCCTGTTCCGCATGGACGGCGACATTATCATCCGGGATTATGAGTTCCGGGCGGACGACGGCTTCAGATTGGACGCTCAGATCGTCCTCGAAACGGAAACCCTGTTTTGGGAGGACGTGCAGAAACGCAGAATCCCGCCAATGCCGATCAGGTTTTAGGGCAACGGAGGACGCGGGGACGGGGGAACGGATTCTTCGCTCCGCTCAGAATGACAGAAACGGGAGAAAAACAATGCAGAGATCAGGCGCAGACAGGCGGCGGGTTGTTTGGTTCGTTATGAACGACAAACCGCAATGGACAGGGGCGGCTGAATTGAAGCCGGAAAACCCGGAGATTTTCAAAAAACCAAAACCGAAAGGAGAAAACAGAATGACACCGATGTACGTTGCCGTGCAGTACGAAAAAGCCCCCGGAATCTATGCCGGAGCCACGTACAGCTACCGCACGACCCTCGACCTCAAACCGGGCGACAAGGTGATCGCCCCGACAAAGATGAACGAGCGGCAAAAGGCCGTCGTCAAGAAAATCGGCATCGACCCGCCGCCGTTCCCCTGCAAGGACATCAACGAGTACGACCCGGACGCGGACCCGGAGGAAATCGTATGACAGACCCAACGAAGAAAAGCCAGAAGGAGCAAATTCTGGCCTATATCGAAGAACACGGCTCCATCACTCCGCTTGAAGCGCAGAGGCTCTACGGCTGCATGAGGCTCGGCGCTCGGATTTGGGACTTGCGGCACGACGGGTACAACATCGTGAGCGTGATCGTAGAAGTGGAGACCCGGACGGGCAAGGCCAGGGTCGCACAGTACAGGATGGCGGCATAGGAGGACAACGTGGGAAAAACTTATACCTTCAACCCGAATATGAAATATGCCGTAGCGGGAGAGCAACCGTATCAATTCACGTTCACGCGGCAGGGACACGGGGACAAATACACCGTGGAAAGCATCAGACGGACGTTTTACCAAATCGGCGGCGGCGTGGCGGAGGGAGACTTTGAGCAGTTCAAGCGCAAAGGGCTTTACAAAATCAGCCAGAGCGTGAACGCGGACGGCGGCGAGGTAATTCAATTTGAGGAAATCAAGGAGAAGAAAAGCCAGAAGCCGCCAAAAGGCTTCCGCATTGCCCCTCTCTATGTTGAACTGAAATCCAAACGCTACAACGCCCTTTTGAAACCTTCCAACTTTGAACGGCTGAAAGCTGCGGCAGAAGAAGCGGGTATTTCCGTCAATGAAGCTCTGAATAGGCTGATCGAAGCGGCGCTCCCGGAGAACAAATAACAGCAAACAGGAGGACAACATGGAATTTAAGATCATAACCGACCTTGCGCCGATTGAGGCGTTTGAAATCCAGACCAACGCCGAAGCTCTGGAAAAGGAAATCGCGGAGAAGGTAGCGGTCTACAGGACGATGGCGGTAACGCCGGAAACGAAAGCGGCGGCGCGTCAAGACCTCGCAAATCTCCGCAAGGCCGTTGCCGCAATCGACCAGACCTATACCGCCGCCAGAGCGATTCTGCTCCGGCCAGCCGAGGGGCTGAAAGGGCAGAGGGAACGGCTGAAAGCGATTCTCAACGAAGCAATCAGCAACCTTGATACCCAGGTAAAGGGCTTCGACGAACAGGAAGCGCAAGAAAAGATCGACCAGCTTCACGCTTTCTTCGACGGTCTGCTGACCGACGAAACCCGCGAATTTGCGGATTGGGAGAGGATCAGAAACCCGCGCTGGCGCAATAAAACCTACGACATGACACAGGCGCAGAACGAGATTCACGTGGCGTTGGGCGAGATTGAGCGGAGCCTTGCCGCCCTGCGGGGCTACCAGGAACCCTACAAAAGCCCCATGCTGGTGAAATTCCGGGAAACCGGGCGGCTGGACGACACCATCAACGTGTTTACGCAGATCAAACGGCGGGAGGCGACGGAGGCGGAGCTGCGGCGGCGCAAAGAGGAGGAAGCCCGGAGAGCCGCCGAGGAAGCGGAACGGCAAAAGAAAATGGCGGTCACTGACCGCCGCTACACTGAGGGCGGGGACGCACAAGCCGCCAGAGCCGCCCAGGAGCTTTCCGACTCCATTCAGAGTGAATTTACCCGCGCCGCCGAAAATTCCGCACAGGGCAACAAGAGCGGCGAGACGGCTGCTCCCGCGCCGATTCAGAGGCCGAACGCGCAGAGAAAGATCGTGGAGTTCCGGGTCGTTGCGGATTCCGCTTCGGCAAAGGCCCTCGGAGCGTTTCTGCGGGGAAACGGCATCGGCTACGAAATCCTCCGCTTCAAAAACGAGGGGGATGAAACGTGGACGGTTCCGGCAAAGCGGTAAGGAGGGATGGCTGATGCTCAATCACGTTGAGATACAGGGCAAGATCGCCGGGGGGCCGATGAATAACACCGGAAAGACCGCTTTTGTCCTCGCCCATGAACGCGGGTTCTCCGGGGAAACAGAACGCTTTCTCTGTACGCTCACAGACAGGTCTGTGAAATCGTTTCTTGACGGTGCGGACATTGGGAGAACCGTAATCGCAACAGGGAAACTCCATGAGAACGGCGTCGGCTCCTACGAGATCGTCTGCGAGACGATTGATTTTGTGGACGGAGGCGGGAAAAATGCCGATCAACCTTAAAGACCTCCCCGCCAGTCTCCAGAAACAGGCCATGCGGAAACTGAACGAGAACGAGGGGAAGAAAGCGGGGGCGGGGGAACGGATTCTTCGCTCCGCTCAGAATGATAACGGAGGACGCAAGAACAAGCTGAACGCCGAGAAATGCGGGAAGTACGCATCCCGGAAAGAGGCTCGGAGGGCGTGGGAGTTGAAAATGCTCGAACGCGCCGGGAAAATCAGCAATCTCCAAGAACAGGTCAAATTCGTCCTCGTCCCCGCCCTCTACGAAGAAACGCCCCGGATCGGCAAACGGGGAAAGCCCATCACGCCGAAAAGGAAATGCTTGCAACGGGAGCTGGCGTATTGGGCTGATTTCGTCTACACCGACAACGCCACCGGGGAAAAGGTGGTGGAGGACGCAAAGGGCTACCGCAACCCGGCGGCGGCGACATATCGGCTGTTCGTTCACAAAAAGAAGCTCATGCGGAATATTTACGGGATCGAGGTGGTGGAGGTTTGAAAGAAAAATGGGTTGAAAGAACGGAATACAACAACGTTGTTTCCGTGAAAGTTGTAATTCCAGGAAGATGCAACGCAAATTGCAAATTTTGCTACATGAAGCGCCAAAAGCCGTATTTATTCAACTACGCGCCGCCGAATTACGAAAGAAATCTTGACGAAAGCCTGTGCCGAATCGTCAACGAAATCGGAGACAAGGACAGAATCTCAATAGACATTACGGGGAATGAGCCTACTTGCAACTGGCAATACCTGAGAATGGCCCTGCACGTTATCGGGAGGTACAAAAACAGAGTTTCCCGGGTCACAATGACGACGAACGGAGCGTTCCTCCGTGGATATGAGCAGTCCTTAAAAGGCGTTGTTGATTACGTGAATATCAGCGCACACGATTTCCGGGAGAAATACAGGAGAAAGACAATGGGAATCACGGTGCCAGATCACACGTACAAATTCGCCGTGCGAGACCTTGCGGAAGTTGGAATCAAGTGCAGCGCCGTTGCGGTGATCTGGAAAAAATACGTCGATTTTCCGTGGTGGAGAGACCGTTTTATCGAGTGGTGCAAGCAGATCGGGTTTGTTTCGCTTCGCTTTCGGTGCAACGTGTACCGACAGGACACGGAGTTTTTTGACGAGTACATGAAGCAGACGACGGACGATCCGCGATTTCAGACCATCACGTTTGAGGACACGCCGGACAGTCGATGGTGCAGGCTCCGCATGGACGATAAATTCCGCGTATTCTTTCTTCACGGCGTTGCAGACACAACGAAATACACAAAGGGGATTGAGTTCGTGATCCACGACGACGGAAATCTCTACTGCGACTACGAAAAGAAACAGCCGATTTCAGATTATCCTCTCGAAATCGGAAAAATCTACGATAGGGTGGTGGAGGTATGAGCAGAGAAACTTGCAAATATTGGGACGATAGGCTGAAAACTTGTTTTGCCCTCGTGTCGGCTATCTATGGGATAGAGGGATGCGGAACGGGAGGTCTCGCCCATGTTGCCATCGACGACGGCAACATCGACAAGAAAACGCTCCAATGGACGATTGGCGAGTGCATCAAGCAAAGCGGCAGACCGGAGGCCCCTATTGTGAGGCTTTTGTGCGAAAAGCTCCTGGAACTCCCGCTTGAAACCCGACTTTTCTTCCTTCATAGACTTTCGTTCGGGGTAGAACAAGCCCCGGCGTGTTGGAAGAACAAAAACGCCGAAGAATGCGATTGCGAGACGTGCATCACGGAAATAAAAATCGACGAGGGACGAGCAGAAAGCCCGGAGCCGGGAGAAGAAGAAGCCAGAAAACGTAGATGCGTGTGGCGAGACTTCACTATGCTAACTCCTTGCGTCGTGAACAAAGACCGCACAAAAGCATGGTTTCGCCCAACGCCGGTAGTTGAGTTCGATAAAGACGAATTTATCAAAAACCCCGAAAAGTACACGATGGAGCAGATGGAATTTCTCTCTAAGTGGTGCGAATGTGCGAGGGAAAATATGCTCAAATTTATCCGGGACACCATGCGGAGTTACGGAGCGGAGGCAAAGGAAGTATGAGCCAACGAAAATACGAAAAAGGCGCACGGATCACGAGCCTCGGAATGTTTGAAGCCCTCGGCGGTAAATGGTTCGTTCTCAACGGCAAGACCACGCACAGGAGCGTCATAGAAAGCATGACGATTCGGACGGTTGCAGGGTTTATTCGGAGAGGACAGCTCTACGAGGCCCTTCCCGTCGGTCTGATCGGGAAGGAAAGCAGACAAGTGACAGTGGAGGAATGGGTAAAATGATCTACGCCAAGCACAAGACCACGCAAGCGGAGTTCGTGAAAGCGTGGTGGGAAAAAGTCAACAAGCAAGTCTTGGAAAGGCTCGAAAGGTACGCTTTCGTCTCTGGGGGCAACTTCTCCGACGGCATCACATACAAAACAAAACTCTGGGCGATCCCAAACAATGCCCTTCGCCGCGCCGGATTAAAACCGCGTCGGAGGAACGGAGAACGGAAAAAAGGCGAACGCACGTTGGACACTCAGACAATGCAGAAAGTCCTGCGAGAAATCGACAGGCACGTTCAACGCGAAATGAACGAGATACTGGCAAAGACCGCAAATGCGATAGATCAGCTTGCGGAAAGTCACTATCAGGAGAACGAAGCAGCAGGGTTCCAACATTGGCTTGAAACCACACAAAAGCAACCGTACTTCGGCAGAGTGATGATCCACAAGAATGAGCCGTTTGTGCGGTGGGAATAGGAGAAGAACATGGAGGACTGCAAGAGCTACAAGCCGCGTGAAAAGCCTGTTGTCTGCGAACTGTTTAACGACAACTTTCAGAATTTCAAGCGGTACGGTATTCCGAAAGCGCAGCTTGTGATTGCCGACATTCCGTACAACATCGGGACGAACTTCTACGGTTCCAATCCGATGTGGTACAACGGCGGCGACAACAAAAACGGAGAAAGCAAGCTGGCGGGAAAGGCGGCGTTCAACTCTGATTTCAATTTCAATATCGCAGAGTATTTCCATTTCTGCAACCGCCTTTTGAAACCCGAACCGAAGAAAAGCAACGGGCGGGGCCTTTCCTCCGATGCGCCGTGCATGATCGTGTTTTGCTCCTTTGAGCAGATGCAGACGGTTATCAAGTACGCCGAAAAGCACGGATTCAAAAAGAACATTCCGCTGACTTTTATCAAAAACTACTCCCCGCAAGTGCTGAAAGCTAATATGCGTATCTGCGGCGCAACGGAACACGCTTTGCTTCTCTACCGTGACCGTCTCCCGAAGTTCCGAAACGACGGGAACATGGTTTTTGACTGGTTCTATTGGGAACGGGACGGAAAGAAATATCCGAAGCTGCACCCGACGCAAAAGCCTGTCGGAACACTGAAACGCCTGATCGAGCTATTCACAGACCCCGGCGACGTTGTAATCGATCCTTGCGCCGGGAGCGGAAGCACCTTGCGGGCGGCGTGGGAGATGGGCCGCAGTTCATACGGTTTTGAAATCCAGCGGAAGCTCTGCGAACAGGCCAGAGCGGAAATGCTCAGTTTCGGAGGCGAGAAACGTCCGAGGGGGGGCAAAGCAGAACAAATCCGCATGGTTTTGTAGGAGGGCGGCATGAACGAAGCGCATAACATCGACTGCATGGAGTTCATGCGGAGCGTTCCTGACGGATATTTCGACATCTGTATCGCTGATCCGCCCTATGGAATTTCCGTGACGGACAGACACCGCACAGGCGAAAAGACCGTCCTCGTCGGCGGGGGGGGCGGCCCTTTGGAGGCAAAACCGCTAATCAAAATGCGAGGGGCTTACTCAAAAGCTCTTACACATCAGCGTTTTATCCATCGTTCGACGACAGCTCCCCGCCGAACGAGGAAGTATTTAGGGAGCTGGAGCGTGTTTCAAAACACCTGATCGTATGGGGCGGCAACTTCTTTATCGACAAGCTGAAACCTGCCTCCTGTATGATTGTGTGGGACAAGAAGCGTCGGGGCATGGACCAGGCGGATTGTGAAATCGCATGGACAAACCTCCCCGGACAAAGCAGAATATTTGAATTTCGATGGAACGGTATGCTACAAGGCGACATGAAGCACAAAGAGGAGCGCATTCACGCAACTCAAAAGCCCGTCGCCCTGTACAAGTGGATTTTGAGCCGCTACGCAAAACCCGGTGACAAGATTTTTGACCCGTACCTGGGGAGCGGATCGTCCCGGATCGCGGCGTGGGATATGGGCTTTGATTTCGTTGGGTGCGAGATCGACGCAACCTACTTCGCCCTGATGGAAAAGCGGTTCAAGGAGCATACATCACAAACGAGGATGGATTTATGACGAGTAAAACCTTTTGCGGCGACTGTCTGGATTTCATGGCGACGCTGCCGGACGAATGCGTTGACTTGACTGTTACCTCCCCGCCGTATGACAACATACGGGACTACAACGGATTCTCATTCGATTGGAAACCCACCATCCGGGAACTGCACCGAATTTCCAAGCGGGGGGGGGGTAGTTGTCTGGATCGTCAACGATCAGACAGTCAACGGCTCCGAAACAGGCACATCGTTCCGTCAAGCCCTGTACGCTATGGAGTGCGGATTTAATCTGCATGACACGATGATATGGGACAAGATAACAACCGCATTTCCTGACAGCAACCGCTATCTTCCGGCCTTTGAATATATGTTCGTTCTTTCAAAGGGAGTTCCGAAAACCGTCAACTTTATCTGCGATAGGCCGAATATCTACGCCGGTACAAAGGCACACGGTACACGGCGGCAGAAGGACGGATCGTTACAGAAAATGCAAACAGGCCAGACGTTTTCTGAGTTTGGCAGGAGGACGAATATCTGGACGATACCGGGAGATAAAACGAACAAGACCGGTCATCCCGCCGTGTTCCCACTTCGCCTTGCAAAAGACCATATCGTATCGTGGAGCAACGAGGGCGATACCGTATTTGACCCGTTTCTCGGAAGCGGGACAACAAGAATAGCGGCTTATGATCTGCGGCGCAGCTTTATGGGCTGTGAAATCAGCAAGGAGTATTTCGATGCCCAGGAGCGGCGGTTTGCAGATCATACCGCCCAAACACGAATGTTTTAGGAGGAAAACATGGAGAAACCCATTTATCCGCTCGATCTCACGAAATCGACGGACGAACTGAAAAAGCTGATCGCAGAGAACCCTGATCTTCCGATTGTCGTTCTTTGCGAAGCCGACATCTGCAACGGCGACTATACCTACACCTACGCTCCGTCTGTTTCGTTCTGTATTGGCGAGCTTCTGGATTGCGAAACGCTGTTGGAAAGCGAGTATGTTTGCACCGACAGAGAGGACTTCGAGGAACGGCTGGAAGAATGGCTGTGGGACGAGGCCACGCAATATGACAATGACGGGAAACCACATGAACCGTCCGAAGAAATTTTCCAAGAACTGCTTGCGGAGGCGAAAGCGAAGTACGAACCCTACTGGAAGAAAGCGATCTTTATCTACGCCGGGACATAGGAGGGACAACATGAGCGAACTTCTCACCCACATCACCATCAACGCCGCTTTTCCGCTTACGCCGGACAGAAACGGCAGAAGGTACACCCCGGAGGCTGTCAAGGGCGCACTTTCGCAGATGCATAGCGTTCCGATTTGCGATCTCTGCGACGGCTATGATAAAGTCATCGGAATAACCGAGGGCATCGAAATCACGGGCGAAACGGAACAGGAAATCAGTTACGAGATGGGTGCGCTGATTTTTCCGTCTTGCAAACTCAACCCACAGACGATCCAGAAATTTTCCATCGAGCCAGAATTTGACGCCGAAACGGGGAAAATCATGGCAATAGCGGCGGTAGGAGTGGAGATTGATGGCCCTTGAAATACGCCCGATCACACTGAAACAGGCGAATGACTATGTTGCCGCCCAACATCGGCACAATCGGCCCACGACGGGGCATAAGTGGAGCGTGGCGGTCTATGACGGCGAAACGCTTCACGGCGTTGCGATTGCGGGACAGCCGATAGCCCGGAAGCTGGACGACGGGCTGACCATCGAAATTCGCCGGGTCTGCACGGACGGAACGCCGAACGCCTGTTCCATGCTCTACGGAGCCTGTTGCCGGGTGGCGAGGGCTATGGGCTACAAACGGGTCGTGACCTACACGCTCGTTTCCGAACCGGGAGCAAGCCTCCGGGCCAGCGGATTTACCGACTGCGGCGAAGCGGGGGGGTATCCTGGAACGTCCCATCCCGCCCCCGCGAACTGTACGAAGCGCAGACCTCGATGTTCGGGGAAACTGCGGCAAAATACCCGCTTGAAAAGAAGCGGAGATGGGAGAAGCGGTTTGAATGAAAATCGGGCTGATCGACGTTGACGGTCACAACTTTCCCAATCTCGCACTCATGCGGATCAGCGCATACCACATAGCGCAAGGGGACGAGGTTGAATGGTGGCGCACGGAGTTTGAATACTTTGACATCGTTTATATGTCCAAAGTTTTCAGCGACGAGTACACCAAAGAGGGCCACACGCCGATGAACTGCGGGAAGGTCGTCAAGGGGGGGAGCGGATACTGCATTAAGCTGAAGAACGGCAGAGAAGTGTTCGACCAAAGCAAGAACGTGAAATTGCCGGACGAGGTTGAACGAATGTTCCCCGATTACTCCATCTACCCGCAATACGATTATGCGGTCAGCATGACAAGCCGAGGCTGCCCCCGTGGGTGCGGGTTTTGTCACGTTGCCCCGAAAGAAGGCCGCTGCTCCGTCAAGGTCGCTGACGTTTCCGATTTTTGGACACCCGAAACCGGGAAGAAAGAAATCAAGGTTCTCGATCCGAACATCACCGCTTGCAAGGAAAAACGCGATCTCATGCGGCAATACCGTGAAACTGGGTGCGAGATTGATTTTACGCAAGGCATTGACATTCGGCTCGTGAACGACGCAGACATTGACGATCTGAACAGCATGAATATCAAAACCGTGCATTTTGCATGGGACAACCCGCGAGAAGATTTGCGGGAGCGGTTTCGATACTTTACGGATCACTTTCACATTAAAGACAACCGGCGCAAGATCGTGTATGTGCTGACGAACTACGACAGCACGATGGAAGAGAACTTATACCGCATTTATACGCTCCGGGATATGGGCTACGATCCAGATGTGCGGGTTTACAACAAACCGTATGCGCCACGGGAAATACTCGACTTGCAACGATGGTGTAATAACAGGAGGATTTTCAAAACCGTTCCGTTCTTCGAGGATTACAAACCGAGAGAAAAACATCAATCACTCGAACAAGGCCAAACAACACTATTTTGACAGGAGGACAAAACATGAAACCACGCATGATCGGTCTGCCGGGACAGGAGACCAAACCGAAAGCCCCGAAATGGGCGAAAAAACCGAAGAAGGGATTGCCGAGGAAGAAATGAACCGCATTAGACATTTCTTGCTTCACTCGCCTCGCTGCATTGAGAAAATCCTTGAAAAGAGCAAACTGTACAGGGCGTGGGTAATCAGAGAGGCTTGCGCCCTACTGCATGACAGACTTAGGGGGCTGGACAATGAATAAGTGCAAATGGTTGAGCGACGATTTCTCACAAGTCTGCGTCAACGCGGATTGCCCGGTCTGCGCGGATTTCTGCCCCGTGACGCAATACCCGGAAATCTGCAAGTTTGCGGAGGTGGAGGAAGCAGAATGAGCGTAACCTGTACTGTTTATGACTGCAAATTTTGTATCAACTATGAGTGCGAATACCCTGGCGGGCCTACAATCTCAGACGATGAATTGACTGCGGCTGGTTTTCTGCCGATGTGCAAGAGCTTCGAGGAAATGGGAGGTGAGCAAGATGGCAACTGACTATATCAGCCGGGAGGCGGCGATTGAAGCAATCAAATCGGAGTGTGCTGGCTGTGTTGGACAGGAAATCGGAGAGCAATTTTGCTCCAAATGTGCAATCAGAATGAGAGAGGTTACGATGTATTCCGTCCCAACCGCCGATGTGGTGGAGGTTGTTCGTTGCGGTAAGTGCAAATATTACATCGAGAACATGGGAATGTGTGTTTTTGATGCCGAGTACGACAACGGCGAATGGTACGGTTTTGTATCCCACCATGCCGAGGACTATTTCTGCGCTGACGGCGAAAGGAGGACGGACGATGCCTGACGAATGCGTTTTCAAGCAAGATGTAATAAATGCCCTTGTAGAAAAAGGGCAAGCATCTAAGCGATATAAACTTGGCGAAATATGGGAACTGAACGGCAAGGAAATTCTTGAAGCGGTTGGCGCTATGAAACCCGCCGATGTTGTCCTCCGTTCGTGCTTCAACCGCATCCTTGCCGAAAACGACACTATGAGGGAACAGCTTGCGTCCATCGGAAAGAAGCCGGGGGACAAGATGGACGATGTGCGGATTGCAAAGTTCGGCGTGTGGCGGCATTCGTGGGCCGAGGGGCGATTTGTGTACCGTTGCTCCAACTGCAACTACTTTCTCGCCGGAAACCCGCACAGCGCAAAAGTCTGCCCCGGATGCATGGGGTATGTGCAAAGGAGACCGTGATGCCAAAAATACCTGAGAGCTTCTGGCGGCTTGCGTCTGCATCCTCCGCAAAGAGCAAGGCAAGCTGGGCGGCGTTTCAGACCGGGGAACAGGGCCGCAAGAAAACGATTATCAGCGTGGACAACGACGAGGCCCTTGTAATCCAGTGGGCTTTGTCTGACTACATCGAAAAGCACAGGAGGGAATATGATTGACTACACGCTTCGAGAATGCCCGTTCTGCGGGAATCCGGCGGAGATTGTAGAAGCTGAACCGTTTAGCTGGTGGCCTAAAGAACCGACAAAGAAAATTCGCTGTTCAAATGATTGGTGTATACTTCATCATACAAACAGCAGATTTCTTCCAGAAGGACAACAGGACGCAAGAGCAATGTGGAACAAGCGAAAGCGAAAAAACAAACTCACATGGGCTGATGCAGACAAGGAGAAAAAAGAATGACAAATCTTGAAAATCTGATTTCCGTTTTGAGCGGCGAGATCGACGACGGCGGCGCATCGTTTGAGGCGGTTGTCCATTACAACATTGCCTGTCCGCATTACAGCGGTATGGACGGCTTGCGAAACGGAAGGACGAGAAAGAAAAGAAACCAAACCCGCAATTCACGCCGCCAGAAAAGAAACCGCCCAAACCGCCGACAACCGGGACGAGCGCGATTACGCCGAAAGAACGCAAAACGGACGAATTATCCGCGCTGACATACGCCGTACAAGAACACGCAAGATTGCAGAGACGGATTGAGGCGTTGGAGGCGAAAACTGCCGCAAGCAACGCCGGGGAAAGCACTCTGGACGAGATCGTGGAGAAGATCATCGCAATCGGAGAGGTCAACGTCGCAAGCCTGGATGAAATCAAGAAAACGGTTCAGACGAAGCAAATCACCCCGGAGAAATCCGTAGAAATCACCGCAGAAGAAGAAAAAATGCGCGGATTGGTTGAACGGGCGTTTTTCAAATGGAACGAGGAAGTTTGCGGAAAATGCGAAGAATACCACGCTTTCAGAGAAGATAAGAACATGGGCTATTGCTGTCATAAAGATCGGGTCGTTGGCGCTTTCGACCACAATCCTTGTTTTACGCGAGACGAGATTGAAGAAGCTTGTCGGACGAAGCAAATCACCCCGGAAGAAGCCGAAAAGCCGCCGTGCAAAGAGTGCAGATACTTTGACGGCAAAACAGGTGACAATTTCGGCTTTTGCTTCAACCGAGAGGAAATCGTCGGAACGTATGACAGGCGGCTGTGCTTCAATCCGAAAGGGGCAAGCAAGGTGAAGCCGAAGCCCGTGGAGAAAACGTGCGATAACTGCGACTATAGCTTTGCCGAAGGCGCGGAGCATCCCGGCTGTATTACCGGCGCATTGGGATTTCCTTGCGGGTCGTTCAAACCGATTTATCGAACCGCCGAACCAATCACCCGCCCCGCGCCGCTCGGAACTGTCACCACGCATTAAGGAGGAATTATGAACGATAAAACCTGTAAAGAGTGTATCTACTACCGGGAATGCGACGGCGGGTGTATGTTGGAAATCCTCGAAGGGAGCGACCCGGACGAGTGCCGCAACGCCGATTACAAGTGGTTCGAGGCGAGGGACGAATAAGGGCGGGGAACGGATTGCCACGGCCGTCGGCCTCGCAATGACAGGAATATGGAAACGCCCTGCGGGAAACCGTGGGGCGTTTTTTGTTTTTCTCTCATATTCCAAAAACGGTCAGGGTGGGATATGGGGGTTATTTATTTATTGTCCTGTGTCCTCCTGACGTCGTGGCCCCGGACGGAAAAAACGGGGCATTCTGACAAACGGAGG
>JAZKXO010000133.1:0-1062 GCA_045611685.1 Eubacteriales bacterium
CTGTCTTTCCGAGGGAGCGAAGCGACCGTGGGAATCTCCTGGTGAAATGTTGCGATTCGATACTGCCTTCCAGGAGATTGCCACGGCCTTACGGCCTCGCAATGACAGCGGTAGTCGATGGCTGGCTGCGTCGAAACCGAACGCCCCTCGAACGGGAATGTAGGGGACGGCCTCCGTGCCGTCCCGTCCGCCGATCGACACCGTTTTCGCCTGTCGGCGATGGATTTTCTACGAAAATTCACGGGCGATTCGTGAATCGCCCCTACGGGGTGCTTCCAATTGCACCCGTAGGGAACGCCGTCCCCGGCGTTCCGCAGCCGCAAGGCGGAAATATGTAGGGTGCTGTCATGACCCCAACGACGCACCTCCCGAAACCGAACGCCCTCGAACGGGAACGTAGGGGACGGCCTTCGTGCCGTCCCGTCCGTCGATCAACACCATTTTCGCCTTCCGGCGATGGATTTTCTACGAAAATTCACGGGAGGGTCATGACCCTCCCCTACAAATGGCGTATGGAATTCGCACCCGTGAGAACGCCGCAAGGCGGAACGTTGTCGATGGTGCGCTCCTGGGAATTTTGAAATTTATCCACAGAGTTGTACAACTTTGTGGACAAAGTTGAAGAAACTGTGAGGTAGTTGCAACTAACCTTTTCGTCCAATATTACAGTATTATTGGTAAAAATTATGACTTTTCGTATCGATATGCCATTGAATTTTATCCGGGTCTTTGGTATAATGGATGGTGCAAAAATACGGAATTTCCAGAAGTTTCCGTTTTTTTGATGCGAATTCTGAATAAGGGCTTTCATTGCACGGCGTGGATGGAGCGTGACGGAAAAGGCCGAGGACGCAGGTGGGCTTTGTGCCCACCAAGGACGAGAACGCATTCCGGTGCGGTCCAGACCGGCGTGAATGAAAGAGTTCTATTCAGATTTCGCATCGTAACGCACAATTTTTAGTAAGGAGTGAAATCCATGTGCTGCTGTAACCATAAGAGCGTGGATCTGAGCCTGATCGCTGATGTTCTGGAGCATTATGCTCCCATCAAGGGCAGCCTCAT